>JARICT010000093.1 GCA_029257185.1 Quadrisphaera sp. | reverse complement strand
GGGCTGGCCAACGACGTCAACGACCACATGCCGGACTACGTGGTCACCCGGATCGCCGAGATGCTCAACGACGCGGCGCTGCCCCTGCGCGGCTCGACGGTGCTGCTCGTCGGGCTGGCGTACAAGCCGAACTCCGGGGACAGCCGCCAGGCGCCGTCGCGGCGGGTGGTCGAGCTGCTGCTCGAGCGCGGAGCCGTGGTCCGCGCCGCGGACCCCCACGTGCGCGCCGCGGAGGTGCCCGAGGGCGTGGAGCTGGTCGACCTCGACGCCGGGAGCCTGCGCGCCGCGCAGGTCGCGGTGCTGCTCACCGACCACGACGCCCTGGACCTCACGCTGCTGGAGGAGCCCGCCACGCCGGTGCTGGACACCCGCGGCGTCCTGACCGGCCCGTCGGTCGTCCGGCTCTGAGAGCAGGTGCACCGCGCCGGAGGCGGTTCGCGGCGTCACGGCGGCCCTTCTCGCGCCCGGTGCGCTCGCTCCACGCTCGGTGCAGGCACCTGGCGACATCCACGCTCACTCCCATGGCGAATCACAGCACAAAGCAGATCAGACGGTACTCTGGCGATATCTGAAGCCGCAAGGGACCAAGGTCCCGGGCTTGCCGGATAACTTCCCGAATTACCCTCCGAGGTAGCCTGCCGTGCAGGTGGGGGCCGGTTTTTGCCTTGTTGTGGGTCTCCTGGTACGGTCGGATCAATTCACCAGGGAGGAAGCCCGAATGTTTTCTGTCAGCTCTGAGGTCGGTCGTCTCCGGCAGGTCATCGTCCACCGCCCCGGCCGTGAGATGGACCGTCTCACGCCCAGCAACAAGGAGTCGCTGCTCTTCGACGACGTGCTGTGGACGGAGAAGGCCCAGGAGAACCACGACGCCTTCACCGCCGCCCTGCGCGCCGAGGGCAGCGAGGTGCTGCAGCTGGAAGAGCTGCTCGCCGAGACGCTGGAGGTGCCGGAGGCCCGCGACTACGTCTCTGCGGAGACCTTCGACGAGCGGTGGTACGGCATCACCGGCAACGAGGTGATGCGGAGCTACGCAGACTCCCTGTCGCCCGTCGACCTGGCGGAGCTGCTCATCGCCGGTATCACCAAGCGTGAGCTCACCGCTGCCGTCGGCTACTCCCCCTCCTCGTACTTCTCGCGCGTGGACGACGACTTCATGGTGCTGCGCCCCCTGCCCAACCACCTCTTCACGCGGGACACCTCCTGCTGGGTCTACGAGGGCGTGTCCGTCAACTCGATGCAGAAGACGGCGCGGCAGCGGGAGACGATCAACAACGAGGCGATCTACACCTGGCACCCGCGCTTCGCCGAGGAGAAGTTCCCGCGGTGGTCCGAGGGCATGGGCGAGGGGCCGGCCACCATCGAGGGCGGCGACGTCGAGGTGCTGGGCAACGGCGCCGTGCTCATCGGCCTGTCCGAGCGCACCACCCCGGCGGGAGCCGAGCGGCTGGCGCGCACCCTCCTCTGGAACAGCGACTCGGTGAACACCGTGGTCGGCGTCCTCATGGAGCAGGAGCGGGCCATGATGCACCTCGACACCGTGATGACCATGGTCAACCCCACCACCTTCCTCAAGTACAAGAAGCTGGGGATGCTCCCGTCCGTCACCATCACCCGGGGCGAGCAGCGCGGCGAGATCGAGGTGCAGCGCTCCCCCGAGGAGGACATGCACACGGTGCTGGCCAAGGCGCTCGACGTCCCGGAGATCCGGGTGATCACCACCCCCGAGGACAACCTCGCCGCCGAGCGCGGGCAGTGGAACGACGCCTGCAACGTGCTGGCTGCGGCGCCGGACGTCGTCTACGCGTACGACCGCAACACCGAGGCCAACGAGTACCTCGAGTCCGAGGGCGTGCGCGTCGTGTCCGTCCCCGGAGCCGAGCTCGGCCGCGGCCGGGGCGGCCCGCGCTGCATGACGTGCCCGACCGTCCGCGACGCCCTCTGACCAGCGGTCACACACTTCTCCCCCTACTGAACGGAGCCACGAATCATGGCCAACGCCCTGTCCGGAAGGTCTTTTCTCAAGGAGCTGGACTTCACCCCCGAGGAGTGGCGCTCGCTGCTCGACCTGTCGGCGGAGCTGAAGGCAGCCAAGAAGGAGGGCCGCGAGACCAAGAGCCTCGCGGACAAGAACATCGCCCTCATCTTCGAGAAGACCTCCACCCGCACCCGGTGCTCCTTCGAGGTGGCCGCTTACGACCAGGGCGCCCACATCACGTACCTCGACCCGGTGTCCTCGCAGATGGGTCACAAGGAGTCGGTGGCTGACACCGCGCGCGTCCTGGGCCGGTACTACGACGGCATCGAGTTCCGTGGCAAGGAGCAGACCGCCGTGGAGACGCTCGCCGAGCTGTCCGGCGTGCCGGTGTGGAACGGCCTCACCGACGACTGGCACCCGACCCAGATGCTCTGCGACATGCTCACCATGAAGGAGCACTCCGGCAAGGACTACTCCGACATCACGTTCGCCTACCTCGGTGACGCGCAGAACAACGTGGCGAACTCGCTGATGATCTCCGGGGCGATGCTGGGCATGGACGTCCGCATGGTGGGTCCGAAGTCGCGCTGGAACGACGACCAGTGGATCACCAAGGCGAAGGAGATCGCCGAGAAGACCGGCGGCAAGATCACGCACACCGACGACGCCAAGAAGGGCGTCGAGGGCTGCGACTTCCTCTACACCGACGTGTGGGTCTCCATGGGCGAGCCCAAGGAGGTCTGGGACGAGCGCATCGCGATGCTGAAGGACTACCAGGTGAACGCCGAGCTCATGGCCGCCACCGGCAAGCCCGACACCAAGTTCCTGCACTGCTTGCCCGCCTTCCACGACCGCAACACCGTCGTGGGCCAGGACATCTTCGAGAAGACCGGCATGAGCGCCATGGAGGTCACGGACGAGGTCTTCGAGTCCGACGCCTCGGTGGTCTTCGACCAGGCCGAGAACCGCATGCACACGATCAAGGCCGTCATGGTCGCCACGCTGGGGAGCTGAGAGCATGCGCATCGTCATCGCCCTGGGCGGCAACGCCCTGCTGCGGCGCGGGCAGAACCCCGACGCCAGCGCGCAGATCGCCAACGTCGAGAAGGCCTGCGCCGCGCTGGCGCCGCTCGCCAAGGAGCACGAGCTCGTCATCACCCACGGCAACGGGCCGCAGGTGGGCGTGCTGGCGCTCCAGTCAGCCAACGACGAGACGCTCAGCGAGCCGTACCCGCTGGACACGCTCGGCGCCATGACGCAGGGCATGATCGGCTACTGGATGCTGCAGTCGCTGCAGAACAACCTCCCGGGCCGGCACGTCGCCTCCATGGTCAACCAGACCCTGGTGATGGAGTCCGACCCCGCCTTCGGCGACCCGACGAAGTTCGTCGGGGCCGTGTACACGAAGGAGGAGGCGGACGCGATGGCCGCCGAGCGCGGCTGGACCATGAAGGCCGACGGTCAGTACTTCCGCCGGGTCGTGGGTTCGCCCAAGCCCCAGCGGGTGCTCGAGACGAGGCTGATCCGCCAGATGCTCGAGTCGGGCTCGGTGGTCGTGTGCGCCGGCGGCGGAGGCATCCCGGTCGTCCGGAACGAGCACGGCCACCGGGTGGGTGTCGAGGCCGTCATCGACAAGGACCTCACGGCCGCCGTCATGGCCGAGCACCTCGAGGCCGACTTCCTCATGATCCTCACCGACGTCCCCGAGGTGATCGAGAACTACGGCACCGACGACGCCCGCCCGGTCACCCGGGCGACGCCCAAGGCGCTGCGGGACATGGACTTCCCCGCGGGATCCATGGGCCCCAAGGTCGAGGCGGTCTGCCGCTTCGTGGAGCTCACCGGGGACACCTCGGCGATCGGACGCCTGGAGGACGCCATGGAGATCATCGCCGGTACGGCCGGGACGATCGTCACCCCCGGCGGGGACTACGGCGGGCCCAAGGACATCCAGGTACCGATGCCCGCGTCCGTGGGCGAGGCCAAGTCCCACACCTGACTTCCTGGCGCGGCGCGCCAGGACCCGCGCGCCCCTCGGGGCGCGCCCGGCACCGCGGTGCCGGACCAGAACCACCACAACCGGGCCACCCGGCCCAGAAGGAGTGAACACTCATGACGAAGATCGTCAACTCGTGGAACGACTTCGACCCGCTCAAGCACGTCATCGTCGGCCGCGCTGACAACAGCGTGATCCCCCCGGAGGAGCCCGCCTCCTCCGAGAAGGTCCCGGTCGACTCCGAGATGCGCGGCATGTGGGGCCCCCGTCCCCTCGAGAGCGTCGAGAAGGCCAACGAGCAGCTCGACAACTACGCCAAGATCCTCGAGCAGCACGGCGTGAAGGTCGACCGGCCCACGCCGCTCCAGTGGAACCAGCACATCAAGACGCCGGACTTCAGCATCGACTCGGGCATGACCCAGATGCCGCCGCGCGACATCCTGCTGACCATCGGCAACGAGATCATCTCCTCGGCCAACGCCTTCCGGTCGCGGTACTTCGAGTACCTCGCCTACTGGCCGCTCATGAACCAGTACTTCGACGAGGACCCGGAGTTCCTGTGGACCCAGGCTCCGCGGCCGCGCCTGACCGACAAGTCGTACAAGCACAACTACTACGACGAGTCGATCTCGATCGAGGAGCGCCTCGAGCGCACCGCCAACCTGGACTTCGTGACGACCGAGGTGGAGCCCATGTGGGACGCCGCTGACGTCATGCGGATGGGCAAGGACCTGTTCATCCAGCACGGGCTCACCACGAACCGCAAGGCCATGGAGTGGTTCAAGCGGTACTACCCGGACCTGCGCGTCCACAGCGTCAACTTCCCGGGCGACCCGTACCCGATCCACATCGACGCGACCTTCGTGCCGCTGCGGCCGGGCCTGATCATCAACAACCCGAACCGCAAGCTCCCGCAGGAGCAGCGCAAGATCTTCGAGTCGAACGACTGGGAGATCGTGGACGCGGCCGAGCCGGCTCACACCGAGCCCCCGCCGCTGTGCTACTCCTCGGTCTGGCTGTCCATGAACTGCCTGGTCATCGACCACAAGACCGTGGCGGTCGAGGCCTCGGAGGTCCACCAGATGGAGCAGATGGACAAGCTCGGGATGAACGTCATCCCGGTGCCGCTGCGCGACGCCTACGCCTTCGGCGGCGGCATGCACTGCGCCACCGCCGACGTCTACCGCGAGGGTGGTTGCGAGGACTACTTCTCCAACCAGATCGCGGACCCGACGCTGGTCTGAGGCACCGCCGCCGGGTCATCCTCGCACCACGGGTGACCCGGCGCACCGGGCAGGGCGGGCCTCGTGCCCGCCCTGCCCGGGCCGACCGGACGCGGCGCGCACCCCTGATCGCCGGGGGAGCCGCGGACCGCCGGGCCAGCAGTGACGAGACGCCGGGCAGCGCGCCTCGACCGTCTCGATCTCAGCGGACAGGGAGCACGGCCATGTCGACCTCCGGGGACTCGAAGCTCAAGGGCTTCGGCTTCATGTTCCTGTCCTCGAGCCTCATGGGAGGTATCGGGGCGTTCGCTCGCTTCATCGACACGTCCGGGGAGTTCATCGCCTTCACCCGCAGCTTCGCCGGTCTGGTGTGCATGGCCGCGCTGCTCGTCATCGGCCGCAAGATGGCTCGGCTCTCGGGAACCAGGCTGTCCGCGGCGATCGTGCTCTCCGGGGTCTTCCTGGGGCTGCTCTCGAGCCTCTACGTCGTCTCGACCCAGATGACCACCCTCGCGAACGCCGCCTTCCTGATCTACACCGGACCGATCTACTCGACGGTCCTGGCGACCATCTTCCTCAAGGAGCCCTTCACCAAGGTCACCCTCGGCTCCCTCCTGTCGGTGTTCCTCGGGTGCCTGATGATCATCGGGGTCATCAACTACACCTCGGGTGACGGGCTGACGTTCGCTCTCGACCTGGACCCGCAGTACGCCGCGGGCAACCTCGTGGCGCTGGCGTCCGGCGTCGCGTACGGACTGTTCCTGTTCATCAGCCGGTACCGCACCGATGTGGCGTCCGACGTGCGGGCGACCTACAACTTCCTCTTCGCCAGCCTCACGATCGCCGTCATCCTGCTCTTCCGCCCCCCGGACCTCAGCAGCATGGACGCCCAGTCCTGGACGGTGCTGGTGGTAGCGGCCTTGATCACCGGGTTCGGCGCGTTCTTCTTCCTCACGCTCGCCTCGAGGATCCTCCTCGCGGCCGAGCTCGCCACGATCTCCTACCAGGAGACGATCATGGCGACCATCCTGGGCATCGCGCTCTTCAGCGAGAGCCTGACGGTGGTCCAGGGACTCGGGGGAGTCCTGATCATCGCCGGTGGCATGGCGCAGGTCGTCGCCTCCCGGTTCACCAGGAAGCAGCCGGACCCGGTGGCGGCCACCCCCGCCGGTGCCGCCGCGGAGGAGGAGCGGGCGACCTCTGCCCCGGCCAGGTCCGAGTCCTCGGTCTGACGCGACACCCCCGGCCCTCGCGATCCGCCGGGTCCCACCACCCAGGAGGAGCAGATCATGAGCACCGACGTCAACATCACGAGGCTCGACGCGTTCACCTACCGTGAGCGGATCGCGCAGGAGGGTGCGCTCGTCCTGATCCCGGTGGGGACGATCGAGCAGCACGGTGCGCATCTGCCGCTGGGGACGGACTGTTTCTTGCCGACGCTGGTGGCTGAGCGGGTGGCCGCGGGGCTCGACGCGGCGCTGGTGGGCCCCACGGTGGGTCTGGGGTACAAGTCGCAGCAGCACTCCGGGGGTGGGAACCACATCTTGGGGACGTTGGGGATGGACGCCCAGACGTTGATCGCCACGGTCCATGACCTGGTGCGGGAGTTCGCGCGTCATGGGGTGCGGAACCTGGTGTTCGTCAACGGTCACTTCGAGAACTACCAGTTCCTCTTCGAGGGGGTGGACCTCGCGGTGCGTGAGCTGCAGCTGGCTCGGCGTGAGGTTCCTCAGGTGATGATGCTGTCCTACTGGGACTTCGTGTCCGAGGAGGTGATCGCGCAGCTGTATCCCGAGGGGTTCCCGGGCTGGGCGGTGGAGCACGGCGGGGTGATGGAGACCGCGTTGATGCTCGAGCACTTCCCTGACCTGGTCCGGATGGAGCGGGTGATGGCTCACCCGCCGGCGGACCTCCCGCCGTACGCCCTGCTGCCGGTGGACCCGAGCCTGACGCCGGGCTCGGGCTGCCTGTCCAGCGCCGTGGGCGCGACCGCGCACCATGGCGCTCTGCTGACGTCCTCCATCGTCGCCGGCGTGACCGCGAGCATCCGGGAGCGCTACCGGTAGCGGCGATCGTTCGATCGTTCTGCCGGTCGGTCGGTGACAAGGAAGTTCCCGAGAAGCGATGAAGGAGATCCCCGTGAGCGCACCCCCTGTGACGAAGAGCCCCCCAGCCCCGACGCGAGCGAGCTCGCGCGGGGACAACATCATCTTGAAGACGGTCCCGACGGTCCTGGTCGCCGCGGCCGTGGTCGTGGTGCTCGTCTTCCAGGACGAGGCCGCGGCGGTCATCAACCGGCTGCGCACCATGGTCACCTCCGGGTGGACGTGGTACTTCGTCGTCTACTCCCTGATCGCCCTGGGCGTGTGCGCGTGGGTCGTCATCAGCAAGAAGGGCTCGATCCGGCTCGGTGGGCCCGGGGCGCGTCCGGAGCACAGCAAGTTCGCCTGGTACTCGATGCTGTTCGGCGCGGGCCAGGGCATCGGGCTGATCTTCTGGTCGGCGGCCGAGCCCATCCTCATGCGCGAGGAGGCCCCGGTGGTGAGCAATGCCGCCGGCACGGCTGAGGGGGGTCTGGTCTGGACGTACTTCCACTGGGGGGTGACCGCGTGGGCGATGTACTGCGTCGTCGCCGTGTGCCTGGCCTACTCCCACCACAACCTGGGCAAGAACATGACGTTCCGCGACGCCACCGTCGACATCTTGCCCGAGCGGGTACGACGCCCCGCCGGGCTGGTCATCGAGGTCCTCGCGATCATCGCCACGGTGCTGGGGCTCGCGACCTCGTTCGGCTTCGCCGCCCTGCAGCTCACCTCCGGGCTGTCCTCCTTCACCAGCGTGACGCCCGGCCTGATGATCTGGGTGATCGTCATCCTCGGGCTCGCCGGCGTCACCGCGCTGTCCGCCTTCCTGGGTGTCAACAAGGGCATGAAGCGCGTCAGCGAGCTGAACTCCGGGCTCAGCCTGCTCCTCATCGCCGGGGTCCTGGTCTTCGGCCCCACGATCTTCATCCTGTCCAACGTCTCGCAGACCTTCGGGTCGTTCATCACCCACTTCGTCCCGATGAGCTTCTTCACCGAGGCGTCGGCGGCCACCGGGCCGCTGGACAGCTGGCAGGACAGCTGGAACGGTGCCTGGACCGTCTTCATCTGGTGCTGGGTGATCGCGTTCTCCCCGTTCGTCTCCGGCTTCATCGCGCGCATCTCGCGGGGGCGCACCCTGCGCGAGTTCGTCCTCGGGGTCACGGTGGTCCCGTCCCTCATCGTGATGGTCTGGGTCGGGATCATCGGCTCGGCGGCGCTGCGCTACGACGACGAGACCGGCAGTGCCATCTCCGAGGACGTCGCCGCGGAGGTGTCGAGCGGGCTGTTCTCGACCCTCACCCAGGTCCCCGTGATCGGCGGGCTGCTGCTCGTGGTGGCCACGCTGCTGGTGGCGACGTACTACATCACCAGCCTCGACGCCGGCACCTACGCCCTCGCGGTGTTCGCCTCGGCCTCCAAGGAGTCCGGCCCGTGGTTCCGCGTGATCCTCGTGGCCATCATCGGGGCGGTGGCCTTCACCCTCCTGGTCCTCGGCGGGTCCGCCGTGGTGGACACCGTGCAGACCGGCACCATCCTCGGCGCCTTCCCCTTCAGCTTCGCCATCCTCCTCATGATCGTGAACTTCATCCGCCGGCTCCGCCTGCGAGACGACGAGCCCGGGACGGCGGACGACGAGAGCGTCGTCGAGCCGTCCCTCACCGGAGGCAGCACGGTGACGGCTGGACCGCCGGCACCCGAGGCGGGGGGCCGATGATCGGTCACCCCTGCCGCGCGGGGCCCGGCCCACCCGCGACCACGCCACCCGCTCCTCTTCACCCCCTCACCTCTCTGGAGTACGCATGAGCACCCAGACTGCCGCCCCTGCGGGCAGCGGCGTCATGAACAAGAAGCTCGGATTCACCGCCATCTTCCTCTCGGCCACCGGGATGGGCATGGTCGGGTTCTTCTCCCGCGGCGCCGTCCCGACGCACGTGGTGGACGGCGAGACCGTCAAGTACGTCCTCGGCGACTTCCTCGCGTTCGGCCGCATGGCCACCGGGGCGCTGGGCTTCATCCTCATCATCCTCCTCACCCGCAAGATGCAGGCGCTGCGCACCACGCGGCTGTCGTTCGCCGTGGTGGCCGGCGGTCTCGCCATCGGGACGTCGCTCGCCCTCTACGTGTCCGCGACGCTGATGACGAGCATCGCCAACGCCGTCTTCCTCATCTACACCGGACCGCTGTTCTCGGCGATCCTCGCCTGGATCTTCCTCAAGGAGAAGATCTCGCTGCGCAACGGCGCCTTCCTGGGGCTCGTCTTCGTCGGGATGCTCCTGGTGATCGGACTGGTGAGCTACACCCCCGGGTCGGGGCTCCAGGTGGGCCTGGAGCTGGGCGCCGACCCGAACTTCCCCCAGAAGAACCTGGGTGACGTCCTCGGTCTCGCGTCCGGGCTCTTCTACGGGCTCGCGCTGTTCTTCTACCGCTATCGCGGAGACATCGGGTCCGAGGTCCGCGGGTTCTGGAACTTCGTCTTCGGCGCGGTCGGCGCGCTGGTGGTCTTCATCATCCGTTACAACACCCTCGAGAAGACCACCCCGTCCGTGATGGACGGCACCAACTGGCTGTGGGCCGTCGGGCTGTTCGTCGTCAGCGGCTTCTTCGCCATCGGACTGCTCGTCGTCGCGGGCAAGAACCTCAAGGCGGTCGAGCTCTCGACCGTCGCCTACTGGGAGACCGTCGTGGCCCTGCTCTTCGGGCTGTTCTTCTTCGGCGAGAGCCTGACGGCGAGCGCGCTGGTGGGCGGCCTGCTCATCATCGTCGGGGGCATGGGTCCGATCCTCTTCGAGCTGCTGCTCCGGCCGAAGGACCACGACGACCCCGCCGGCTCCGGCCTGCCCGATGACGACCCGCAGTTCGTGAACGCTGGACCCGGCAGCGGGGACAGCACCCGCGAGCCGCTGGACGACGGGCAGGGCGCAGGGCGCCCGGCCGGCCGACGCTGAGCCTTGCCGGGCTACCGTGCCGGTGGCACGGTAGCCCGGCAGAGACCGGCGTGAGGGCTCGAGAGGCCGCGAGCCAGCACCGAGAGATCCCGTCCGTCCTCCCGTGCACCGACCCCCGGACCACGCGCACCGCCTCACAGAAGAAGGACTTCGCATGACGACCCACGCACCAGGTGGAGCCAGCGGTGGCTCGGCGCCCTCGACCCCCCCGGCGTCGCCGGCGAAGGATCACGGGGAGGGCGCCGGGAAGTCGGGCGGCGGACAGCTGACGTTCCTCCCCCTGCTCTCCCTGGTGGTGGGCTCGATGGTCGCGGGGGGGATCTTCAGCCTCCCCCAGAACGTCGCGGTGACCACCGCCGCGGGCCCGGCCATGATCGGCTGGATCATCACGGCGGTCGGCATGCTGAGCCTCGCGCTCGTCTTCCAGAACCTGTCGAACCGCCGCCCCGACCTGGACGCCGGGGTCTACTCCTACGCGCGCGCCCTGTTCGGCAGGCTCGCCGGCTTCCTCTCCGCCTGGGGATACTGGTTCTCGGCGTGGGTCGGCAACATCGCCTACTTCGTCCTGCTGTTCGGGACGCTGAGCCTGTGGTTCGGCGCGTTCGGGTCGGGGACCACCTGGCCGGCGATCCTCTCGGCGTCCGTCCTGCTGTGGGCGCTGCACACCCTCGTGCTCCGCGGGGTGCGCCAGGCAGCCATCGTCAACACCATCGCCACGTTCGCCAAGCTGGTCCCGATCGTGCTGTTCATCGTGCTCGCGGCCATCGGCTTCAAGTACGACCTGTTCGTGGCCGACTTCTGGGGCGAGACCGGGGGCCTCGGCTCCGTCTTCGACCAGACCCGCAACATGATGCTGGTGACGGTCTGGGTCTTCATCGGCATCGAGGGCGCCTCGGTGTACTCGGCCAGGGCGAAGCGCCGCACCGACGTGGGGCGCGCGACCGTCACCGGCTTCGTCGGCGTGCTCGCGCTGCTGATGCTCGTGAACCTGCTCTCCATCGGCATCATGGAGCGGGCCGAGGTCGCCGAGCTCGCCGACCCGTCCATGGCTGGCGTCCTGGAGTCGATCATCGGCACCCCCGGCACCATCATCGTCTCGGTCGGGCTCGTCATCTCGCTGTTCGGGGCGCTCCTGGCGTGGAGCATGATCCCCGTCGAGGTGATGCAGGTCGCCGCCCAGGACGGGACCATGCCCCGCGTCTTCGGCGGCCTGAACAAGCAGGGGTCACCGGCCGCAGCGCTGTGGCTCACGACCGGGTGCATGCAGGTGATGCTCCTGCTCACGGCGCTCATGGGCGAGGGCGTCTACCTGACCCTGATCCTGCTCGCCGCGTCGCTGATCCTCGTCCCGTATCTTCTCTCGGCGCTCTACGCCGCCTACCTGGCGGTCACCCGCCAGGGGTACACCGGTGACCCGCGGGGCCGCACCCGGGACCTCGTCCTGGGGGTCGTCGCCTCCGTCTACGGCCTCTGGCTGCTGTTCGCCGCGGGCCTCGGGTACCTCCTCGTCTCCACGGTGCTCTACGCGCCGGGCCTGGCGATCCATGCCTGGGCGAGGCGCGAGCGGGGTGAGGCGGTGTTCTCCAGCACCGCCGAGAAGGTGCTGGCCGCGGTGCTGGTCCTGGTGGGCGTCTTCTCCCTGTACCTCTGGTTGACGGGCTCCCTGTCGCTCTAGGTCGGCGTGCGCTCCTGGCGCAGGGTCGTCCACGTGTGGTGCGACGGCGGCGCGGACGGCTGCTCGCGCGCGCCCTACGCTGGCGTGATGAGCGAGTGGGAGCGTCTTCGACGGTTGATCGTCGACCTCGCGGTGGTGCGGGGCAGGGTCACTCTGTCGTCGGGCCGGGAGGCTGACTACTACGTCGACCTGCGGCGGGTCACCTTGCACTCCGAGGCGGCGCCGCTGGTGGGCTCGGTGCTGCTCGACCTCGTCGAGGGTGGTGGGCTGGCGCCGGGGTCTGTGGGCGGGCTGACGATGGGCGCGGATCCGGTGGCGGCGGCGATGCTGCACGCCGCCGCCGCGCGTGGTCGCGTGCTGGACGCCTGCGTGGTGCGCAAGGAGGCCAAGGCTCATGGGCTGCAGCGTCGCGTGGAGGGTCCTGGTGTCGCGGGGCGCCGGGTCGTGGCGGTGGAGGACACCTCGACGACCGGGGGTTCGGTGATGACGGCTGTCGGAGCGTTGCGTGAGGCGGGGGCTGACGTGGTGGGGGTAGCGGTGATCTTGGATCGGGCGACGGGCGCGCGCGAGGTGGTCGAGGCTGCCGGCCTGCCGTATCTCAGCGCGTTCACGAAGGACGACCTCGGCCTCTGAGCCAGGGGGACGAGCCCTCGTCGTGAGTTGATCATGGGCGATGTGCCCTCGTGGCCGGTGATCATGGGTGATGCGCCCTGAGGGGTGCGCTGCAAGGGCCTTCATCCCCTGATCACCGCTGTCGGGTCGCGGATACCTCATGATCACCAGGAGGCGACCATGGGTGTCGCCGGCGGCTGAGAAGCAGCGCCACGTCCTCTCGGTCCGCGACGGCCAGACCGTCGCCGTCGCCGCTGCGGCGCGGCAGTGACGAGTCTGCGAGCAGACGACGGGCCCCTGGCGGCGGCAGCTTCTCGAAGCTGCCGCCGCGGGACTGGCCGCGGGCGGCTCGAAGTCCTCGACCCGTGCGCAGCAGCTGACGGCCGAGGTCGCGTACCTGACCGCGCACCCGGGTGCCTCTCGTCAGGGCGTGCAGGGGTGTCCGTGCGGTCACGCCTCGGGGGACGGCTCGTCCTGCCGGGCGGCCGGTCGAGCCGGCGTCACGCCTGCGACCCGCTGCGCCCTCGCCCGGTGGGTCGCCCTCATCCGCAGCACCATGGGCACCACGAAGGAGGAGACCACGGCGACGGCGGCGATGACGTACGCGACGTTCTTCACCGCGGGGATCTGCGCCGCGGCCCAGCCGATGGTCGTCAGGCCGGCGCCCCACACCAGGGCGCCGACGACGTTGGCGAGGACGAACCGCGGGTAGGGCATCTTGGCCACACCGGCGAGCACGGGGACGAAGACCCTGGCCCACGGGATGAACCGGCAGACCACGACCGCTCCGATCCCGTAGCGCTCGTAGAGCCTCTCGGCCCGGTGCAGGTAGCGCAGCACCTTCGGGGGACGCTTCTCCAGCCACGGTCGTCCGAGGCGCCGCCCGGTGGCGTAGGCCAACGTGTCGCCCGCGATCGCGGCGACCACCGTCCCGGTGGCCAGCAGCCGGATGTCCACCCCGGAGCCGGGCGCGCCGGCGATGAGCCCGGCGGTGAACAGGACGGTGTCGCCGGGCAGCCAGAACAGCACGAGGACGGCCGTCTCGAGGAAGACGAGCGTCCAGACGAAGGCGTAGACCCCGCCGGCGGTGTAGGAGGCGAGGTCGGGGTCGAGCCAGGAGGCGAACCAGTCCGACACGGTCAGACGAGCTCGACGACGTCGGCGATGGAGTCGACGGTGCGGTGCGGGCGGAACGGGAAGGTCGACACCTGGCCGAGGGCGGTGGACCCGGTGAGGACCAGCACCGTCTCCAGGCCGGCCTCGATGCCGGCGACGACGTCGGTGTCCATCCGGTCACCCACCATCATCGTGGTCTCCGAGTGCGCCTCGAGCCGGTTGAGGGCCGAGCGGAACATCATGGGGTTGGGCTTTCCCACGAAGTACGGGCTGCGGCCCGTGGCCTTCTCGATGAGGGCGGCGATCGCCCCGCAGGCCGGCAGGCTCCCGTCCAGGGACGGCCCCGTCGCGTCGGGGTTGGTGGCGATGAAGCGGGCCCCGGCCTCGACGAGGCGGATGGCCTGGGTGATGGCGGTGAAGGAGTAGGTCCGGGTCTCGCCGAGCACCACGTAGTCCGGTGCGGTGTCGGTGAGGACGAACCCGGCCTCGTGCAGGGCCGTGGTCAGCCCGGCCTCCCCGAGCACGAAGGCCGTCCCCACCGGCCCGGAGGTCGACCCGGCGGACACCTGGTCGGCGAGGAACTGGGCCGTGGCCAGGGCGGAGGTCCAGATGTTCTCCTCCGGGACGCTCAGCCCGCTGCGCGCCAGGCGCGCCGAGAGGTCGCGGGGGGTGAAGATCGAGTTGTTGGTGAGCACGAGGTAGGGCCGGCCGAGCTCTCGGAGGCGGTCGAGGAACTGGGCGGCGCCGTCGATCGCGCTGCCCTCGCGGACCAGGACGCCGTCCATGTCGGTGAGCCAGGCCGAGCGGGAGCGTGGTGCGGTCATCGCTCGAGCGTAGGTGCGCCGGGCGCCCCGCGCGGGACCACGGAACGGATGGCGCAGATCGCCCGGCTCGTCCCGGCGACGCCCGGCACCACCGCCCGGGTGCCACGATGGGTCGGTGGGGGAGGCGGGCCGGGGCGAGCACCAGGCGCCGGAGGTCGGCGTCGGGCCGTGGGAGGGCGACCTGCCCACCGGTGAGGCGGCCGCGCGGTACGACCCGGAGCTGTTGGCCGGCGGTGATCGGCGCAACGTCCTCGACCGCTACCGCTACTGGAGCCTCGAGGCGGTCCGCGACGACCTGGCCGCCCGCGCCCACCCCGTGCACGTCGCCGCCGAGAACCTCGGCCACGACCTCAACCTGGGCTCGCTCGTCCGCACGGCCAACGCCATGGGCGTCGCCGGGGTGCACGTGGTCGGCCGGCGCCGGTGGAACCGCCGCGGCGCCATGGTCACCGACCGGTACCTGGACGTCCACCACCACCCGGACGCCGAGGCGCTCACGGCGTGGGCCTCGGCGTCGGGCCCGGGGGGCGGACCGCTGCCGATCATCGGCCTGGACACCGGGCCGGGCGCCGTCCCCCTGGAGACCTACGACCTGCCCGAGGCGTGCGTGCTGCTCCTGGGCAGCGAGGGCGAGGGTCTCAGCGCGGCCGCGCGCCAGCGCTGCGCGGCCGTCCTGGAGATCACCCAGTTCGGGTCGACGCGCTCGATCAACGTCGCGGCGGCCGGCGCGATCGCCCTCCACGCCTGGGTGCGACGCCACGCCTTCTGCCAGCGCCCCACCTGACCGGCCCGACCCGAGGCGCCCGCGGTGGCGATGGGTGGGAGGATGAGGGGGGTCCGATCAATCCCCCTCAGGAGGAGAATCATGCCCATCGCCACGCCCGATGCTTACGCAGAGATGCTCGACCGCGCCAAGGACGGCAGCTTTGCCTACCCGGCGATCAACATCACGAGCAGCCAGACGGTGACGGCTGCGATCCAGGGCTTCGCCGAGGCCGAGAGCGACGGGATCATCCAGGTCTCCACCGGCGGCGCCGAGTACGCCTCCGGATCCACGGTCAAGGACATGGTCACCGGCGCCACGGCTCTCGCGGAGTACGCCCGCGTCGTCGCGGCCAAGTACGACGTCACGATCGCCCTGCACACCGACCACTGCCCCAAGGACAAGCTCGACGGGTTCGTCCGCCCGCTCATCGCCATCTCGCGCGAGCGCGTGGCCGCAGGGCAGGAGCCCCTGTTCAACTCCCACATGTGGGACGGCTCCGCGACGCCGCTGGAGGAGAACCTCGTCATCGCCGAGGAGCTCCTCGAGCAGTCCGCCGCCGCCAAGACCATCCTCGAGATCGAGGTGGGGGTCGTCGGCGGTGAGGAGGACGGGGTCGAGGGTGCGATCGACGACAAGCTCTACTCCACCCCGGAGGACGCGCTGGCCACGGCGAAGGCGCTGGGCACCGGCGAGAAGGGCTACTACCTCCTCGCGCTGACCTTCGGCAACGTCCACGGCGTGTACAAGCCCGGCAACGTCAAGCTTCGCCCCGAGGTGCTGAAGAACGCCCAGGAGGCCGTGGGGAAGGAGACCGGCAAGGACAAGCCCTTCCACCTCGTCTTCCACGGTGGCTCGGGCTCCAGCGAGCAGGAGATCTCCGACGCGGTGGACTACGGCGTGGTCAAGATGAACGTCGACACCGACACGCAGTACGCCTTCACGCGCCCCGTGGCGGACTACATGCTGAAGAACTACGACGGCGTGCTCAAGGTCGACGGCGAGGTGGGCAACAAGAAGCAGTACGACCCCAGGGCCTGGGGCAAGGTCGCCGAGGCCAGCATGGCTGCCCGGGTCGTGGAGGCCTGCCGGAACCTGCGGTCAGCGGGCACCCGCCTGCGCTGACGGTGGTCGATGGGGTGCGGGGTGGCACGTCGTCCGCCCCGCACCCTCGACCGGTTCTCCCTGGCGCCCGCAGTCCTGCACGCCGCCCCCGCTCTCGACGATCTCCAC
Organism: Quadrisphaera sp.; assembly: GCA_029257185.1. GTDB lineage: Bacteria > Actinomycetota > Actinomycetes > Actinomycetales > Quadrisphaeraceae > CADCUY01. The sequence goes on along the minus strand of JARICT010000093.1, from coordinate 20,123 downwards.
CATGCTGGAGACGGTGGTGAGGGCGACGAGGAAGCGCACCAGGTCTGACGGGTCGACCAGGCGCACCGGCCGCGGGGCGCGCGAAGCGACGCGCGCGAGGAAGGCGACGCCCGTCGAGTCCATGTAGGTCACGTCTGCCGCGTCGACGGTGACGGGCTCGGCGTGCTCGAGGGCGTCGGCGGCGGCCACCAGGAGCTCGTCGCCGAGATCCAGGTCGACCTCCCCGCGCAGGATCACGTCCGCTCGCCCGTCGCCGGCCCGCACGGTGACGCTGCCGGAGGGCCCAGGCAGTGGTGCGAGGCCGGACGCAGCCGGGCCCAGGTTGCCGTCGTGCTCGCCCGCGAGGCTCGCACGCCGCGCGTCGCTCAAGAGATCCTCCATCGTCACCTCCGCGCAGGGGGCGGCGCGCCGGCTCTCTCCAGCGCCCTTACAGCGTAGTGCTCCGAGTGGCGATGTCCAGCACGAGGTGCCTCGCTCCCGCGACCCCCCACGTCGTCCGGGCGTCCGTGCCACGCGCCGCTCCACCTCTCACCCGCGCCGCGCATGATGGGGCGATGCCCGAGCTCCTGCCCTCGCCCACCGCCGGCCCCCCCACCACGCGCCTGCCCGACGACGGGGCGGACGCCGACGTGGCCGCGCTGCTCGGCTCCGGGGTGTCCGCGGCCGACGCCGCCGCCGAGCACCCCGCGGCCTCGCTCGCGTGGGCCGTCCTCGCGGAGACCGCGGAGACCAGCGACGAACCGGGCTCCACCGTCGCGGCCTACGCCTACGCCCGCACCGGCTACCACCGCGGCCTGGACGCCCTGCGCCGCGCCGGGTGGCGGGGCGCCGGCGCCGTCCCCTGGTCCCACGAGCCCAACCGCGGGTTCCTGCGCGCCCTGGGCGCGCTGGGGCGGGCGGCGGCCACGATCGGCGAGGACGACGAGGCCGCCCGCATCACCGCGCTGATCGTCGACTGCGACGCCGAGCAGGCCGGCGTCATCACCGCCCGCCCGGGCCAGCGGGTGTGAGCGCCCCCCGCGCGACCGTGGTCGGCGCCGGCCTCTCCGGCATCGCGTGCGCCAGGGCGCTGACCGACGCCGGCGTGGACGTCCGCGTCCTCGACCGGGGACGTCGCCCCGGTGGTCGCCTCGGCGGCCGGACCCTGCGCGGTGGTGACCTGCCGGACCACCTCGTCGACACCGGCGCCGCCTACTTCACCGTCGACGAGGACCCCCGCGACCTCGGCGAGGGCGACGGTGACGCAGAGCACGAGGGTTTCGCCGGGGTCGTCGACGCCCTCGCCCGCGCGGGCGTCGTGGCGCCGTGGACGGACACGTTCCACCTCGTCGGGCCCCGGGGGGTGACCGGCACGAAGACCGGCCCGATGCGCTGGCGCGCGCCGGCAGGGTTGCGGAGCGTCGCCGACGCGCTCAGCGAGGGACTGACGATCGAGCACCGCGCGGTCGCGGGCTCCCTGGGGGTGTCCGGCGGTCTGCCGGCGGTCGACGGTGACGCCACCGACGCCGTCGTCCTCGCGATGCCCGACCCCCAGGCGAAGCCCCTCCTCGAGTCCGGCGAGGACCCGGCCCTCGCCGCCGCGGCCGCCGCGATGGACACCGCCTGGGACCCCGTGATCGTGGTCCACGCCCGCTGGCGCCAGCGGTGGTGGCCCGACCTGGACGCCGCCTTCGTCTCCGACGACGGCCTCGGCGGCGAGCCCGTCGTGTCCCTCGTCGTCGACGACGGCCGGCGCCGCGGGGACGACCAGGCCGTGCTCGTGGTGCACACCCTCCCCGCCTACGCCGCCCAGCACCTGCAGCAGCCGGGCGAGGTGGTGGCGGAGGTGCTCGCGCGCGCCGCCGCGGTGCTCGGGGTCGCCCGCCCGCCGGAGCCGGAGCAGGCGGCCGCGATGCGGTGGTCGGTGTCCGCCCCCGTCCGCGGGCACGAGGAGCCCTTCCACCTCACGCCGCTCGCGGGCGGGCACCTCGGCGTGTGCGGCGACGCCTGGGGCGGGCCCTCGAAGGTCTCCCGGGCCTGGACGTCGGGCCACGACCTGGGCGTGGCGCTCGGGGAGCGGCTCACCGGCGGCTGAGCCCCCGGAGCGCTGGGGCCCGGCCGCCGGCCGTCGACCACCCACGTCCTCTCGGTGATCATGGGGGATCTGCCCCACCGGTCGGTGATCATGGGAGATGTGCCCTTCGGGGCGTCCCTCGAGGGCTCATCCTCCATGATCACGATCGCGCAGGCGTGGATCCTCCATGATCACCGCCGCCGGTCCCCGCCCCGCGCCGCCGGCCAGCGTCTCCGCTCAAGGTCCACGGCGACGCTGCCGACAGACCTGGGGTGAGCATCGACAACGCCCCCGCGGCGGAGGGGCGCACCGGCAAGGCCCTCGTCGTCGAGGACGACGACGACGTGCGCACGCTGCTGTGCACCCACCTCTCCCGCCGCGGCTGGGACGTGCGGTCGGCCGCCAACGGCGAGGACGGCCTCGAGCTCGCCGCGGCCCACCGCCCCGACGTCGCGGTCATCGACGTGGTCCTGCCGGGCATCGACGGCGTCGCGGTGGTGCGCGCCATGCGCGCCGACCGGGCGACGTCGACCTGCCGCGTCGTCATGACCTCCGTGCTCGAGCGCGACGACCTCGAGGCGCTCGGCGCCGACGCGCTGCTCCCCAAACCCTTCACGCGACGTGACGTCACGCGCGTTCTCGACGACCTGCTGCTGGAGGCAAGGGCATGACCACGATCCTCATCGCCGACGACGACACCGACATCAGGGACCTCGTCGTCTTCAAGCTCGAGCAGGCCGGCCACACCGTCATCGCGGTCGGCGACGGCCTCGCCGCCCTGGAGGGTGCGCGGCGCGAGCGCCCCGACCTCTGCGTCCTCGACCTCATGATGCCCGGCCTCTCAGGCCTGGACGTGTGCGCGGACCTGCGGCGCAACGAGGCCACCGCGTCCATCCCGGTCATCATGCTCACGGCCAAGGCCCAGGAGGCCGACGTGACCGCCGGCTTCGCGACCGGGGCCGACGACTACGTCGTCAAGCCCTTCAGCCCGCGCGAGCTGGTCTCGCGGGTGGCCGCGGTCCTCGCCCGCTCCACCGCCGCGAGCCGGTGAGGCCCCTCGTCGCGCTCGCCACCACCGTCGGCGTGCCCGGGTTCCTCACCCTGCGCGGAGCCGTCACGGTGGCGCTCGCGGTGATGACCCTCGTCGCGGTGGTCCTCAGCCTGCTGATCGCCGGGCGACGGGCGCTGCGTCGCCGGGGGGTCGCGCGCCGACGCTGCGCCGCCGCCCCGATGAGGCCGGTGCTCATGGAGCTCGCCGCGGGCGAGCCCGGTGAGGTCTCCGCGGCCGTGGACCGCCTCGCCAGGGCGGACGCCCGCACCTGGGCAGCCGTCGAGCCGGCCGTGATCGGGCTGCTGGGCAAGGTGCGCGGGGAGTCGCGCGACGGCGTGGTCACCGTCCTCACCGCCCGCGGGGTGCTGGCGCGGGCGGCGCACGACCTGCACCGGCGGGGCTCGCTGCGCCGGGTGCGCGCCGCCGAGATGCTGGGGCGCGCCCGCGACACCGCGGCGATCCACCCGCTCATCGGGCTGGTCACCGACCGCGACCGCGAGGTCCGCGTCGTGGCCGCACGGGCGCTGGGCCGCATCGGTGCGCCCCGCGCGGTGGGCCCGCTGCTGGCCGCGCTCGGCCGCCAGGACCGGACCGTCCCCGTCACCGTGGTGGCGCAGGCGCTGCTGCACGTGGGCACGGCCGGCGCACCGGCGGTCGCGGTCTCGCTGATGTCGCCGTGCGCGCTGGAGCGCACCACCGCCGCGGACGTCCTCGGCCGCCTCGCCGCCGCCAGCGCCTACGACCGCCTGGTCGACGTCGCCCGTCACGACGACGTCCCGGAGGTGCGGGCAGCAGCGCTCACGGCGCTGGGGCGGCTCGGGCTGCCCGGCGCCGCCGACGTCCTCGTCACCGCCACCCGGGCGACGCACCCCGCAACGGTGCGCACGGCCGCCGTCCGCGCCCTCGCGGTCCTCGGGGTGCGCGGTGAGGAGGAGGTGCTGCGCGCGCTCGCCGACGACGGTGACGCCGTCGTGTCCGGGGAGGCGGTCTCCGCGCTGGCGATCCTGGGCGCGTCGCTGGTCGCGCGCGAGCCCGTCGCCCTGGGAGCCTCAGCGTGAGCGCGGTGCAGGACGGCCTCACCGTCGTCTTCGACGTCACGGCGTGGCCGGTCCTCCTCTACTTCCTCAGCATCAACACCTCGTACCTGCTGCTGGTGCTCCTGGCCGCGTCCGACTTCGCCCACCACCTGCGGCGCGCCCCCTTCGCCGCCTACGACGAGCTGTTGGCCTCACCGCTGGCGCCGTCGATCTCCGTCGTGGTGCCCGCCCACGACGAGGCGGCCGGCATCGTCCCGGCGGTCTCGGCCATGCTCGCGCTGCGCTACCCCGACCACGAGGTCGTCGTCGTCGACGACGGCTCCACCGACGACACGTTCGCCCTGCTCGAGGCCGAGCACGACCTCGTGGCGGTGGAGCGGCCCGTGCCCGCCACCGTCCCGTACCGCGGACGGGTGCTGTCGGTGCACGCGGCCCGCGACCCGCGCACGCGCCTGCTGGTGCTGCGGACGGAGAGCTCGGGGCGCTCGGACGCCCTCAACACCGGGATCAACGCCGCCTCCTGCGACCTGCTGTGCTTCGTCGACGCCGACTCCATCCTCGACCCGGACGCGCTGCTCACCGTGGCGAAGCCCTTCATCGACGACCCGCTGCGGGTCGTCGCCACCGGCGGGGTGGTGCGCGCCGCGAACGGGTCGCGCGTGGTCGCCGGCCGGGTGGTCGAGGCCCGCATGCCGCGGGGGTGGTTGGCGAGGATCCAGATCGTGGAGTACCTGCGGGCCTTCATGCTCGGCCGGGCCGGCTGGTCCAGGCTCGACGCGCTCGTCCTCATCTCCGGGGCCTTCGGGCTGTACCGCCGCGACCTGGTCCTGGAGATCGGCGGTCTCGACGCGGACTGCATCGGGGAGGACTTCGAGCTGTGCGTGCGGGTCCACCGTCACCTCAGGGACGGCTTGCGCCGGGAGCGGCGGGACCGGCGGGCGCTGCGCCGCGCCGGGGACGTCGTCGCAGGCCGCGCCGCCCGCGAGGGCTACCGCGTCGTCTTCGTCGCCGAGCCCGTGACCTGGACCGAGGTGCCCTCGAGCCTCTCCGTCCTGGCGAGCCAGCGCCGCCGGTGGCACCGCGGCCTGTGGCAGGTGCTCTCCAAGCACCGATCCATGATCGGCAACCCCCGCTACGGCCGCATCGGCCTCGTGGCGCTGCCCTACTACGTGCTCTTCGAGCTGCTCGCACCGCTGCTGGAGCTGGCCGGCGTGGTGCTGGTGCCCCTCGGGCTCGCGCTGGGCGTGGTCCGCGCCGACACCGCGCTCGCCCTGCTGCTGGTGGCCTACGCGTACGCCGTGCTCGTCTCCCTGGCGGCGCTCGCCGTCGAGGAGTTCAGCTACCACCGCTACGGGCGCTGGCGCGACCTGCTGGTCGCCGCGCTCTCCGCCGTCGCCGAGAACCTGGGCTACCGCCAGCTCACCGCGCTCTGGCGGGTGCAGGGCCTGTGGCAGGCGCTGGCCCGCCGCGAGGCGCAGTGGGGCGTCATGACGCGCAGCGGGTTCGGCGACGAGCTCGGTGACGGGCGCCAGCTCGCCACCGCGGGGAGCGCGTCGTGAGCGCCCCGACGAGAGACGACGAGGCGTACCGGGGCGCTGAGCGGCGTGCCGGCGGGAACCCGCGCTCGGCGTACGCCTGGCGGGCGCGGTGGGCCGGAAAGTCCCTCTCGCGGCGCCTCACGACGACGTTCGTGGCGTACCTGCTGCTCCTGGTGCTCGCCGGAGGCGTCGGCATCGCCAGCTCCGTCGCCGTCGGGGCCAAGCGTGCCGACGAGCTGCGGCAGGAGCGCCTCCGGGAGAGCGCCACGACGATGATGCTGACGATGGTCAGCGCCGAGAGCTCCGTGCGCGGCTACCGCCTGACCGGCGACCGAGCCTTCCTGGAGCCCTACGACACCGCCCTCCTGCAGCTCCCCCGCGACGTGGGAGAGGCGCTCGCGTCCGCCGACGCGGAGGACGAGCGCGAGCTCATCCGCGAGCAGGCGCGGATCGCCCGGTTCTGGTTCACCGACCTCGCCGCCCCCATCGTCGCCAGCGACGGGGCGAGCGCACCCACACCGGCCCAGGCGGAGGTCTTCAAGGAGATCTCCAGCCGCTACCGGGAGCTCAACGCCCGCCTGGGCGTGCTGGCCGAGCAGCGCGTCACGGCGGCCGACGACGCGGCCGAGCGCGCCGAGAGGGTGGCGCTGCTCTCCAGCGCCGTCGCCCTGCTGCTGTCGCTCGCTGTCGCGGCGGTCGTGCACCGGCGGCTGAACCGCGCGCTCGTGACCCCGCTGGAGGCGGTCGTCGCCGTCCTGGGGCAGCTCGCCTCCGGCCGTCACGACGCACGGGCCGACCCCGGGGCCGGGCCCACGGAGGTCCGCCTCGTGGCGGCCTCCCTGAACACCCTCGCCGGTGAGAGCGAACGGCTGCGCCGGGACCAGGCGGACGCGGCCGCGCGCCAGCAGCTGGCGGTGCGGATCGGGCGGGCCATCCGTGACCAGATCGTCGACGGCGACCCCATCGTCGAGGCGCTGCGGCTCCTGGGCGTGGAGCTCGGAGCGGACCGGGTCTACGTCCGGGAGACCGACACCGAGGACCGCACCCACCTCGAGAGGCAGTGGATGCGTCCGCCGCTGGCACCGCTGCCCGCCAGGACGGGCGACGAGGAGTACGACCGCGAGGCCACCGAGCGGCTCCGCTCGATCTACGCCACCATGTCCCGGTGGGTCAGCGAGGACACCTCGATCGTGCCCGACGGCGAGGCCCTCACCCCGTCCTTCGTCAGGCGTACCGGGGCCAGGGCAGCGGTCGCCGTCCCGATCGGCGCCGGTGACGAGACCCTGGGACTGCTCGCCGTCGTCCAGACCACCGGCCCCCGGCGGTGGACCGAGCAGGAGCTGGACCTCGTCTCCTCCGTGGCCGCGGACCTCGGGCGCGCCCTCGTGGTCTCCCGGCTGCTGAGGCAGCAGGACGCGCTCGTCGAGCAGCTGCGCGAGCTGGACCGCGCGAAGACCGACTTCCTGTCCACCATCAGCCACGAGCTCCGCACCCCGCTGACCTCCATCGCGGGCTACCTGGAGATGGTGCGCGAGGGCGACGGCGGCGAGGTGCCGCCGGCCATGGACGCGATGCTCGTGGTCGTCGAGCGCAACGCCGCCCGGCTCCGCTCCCTCATCGAGGACCTGCTCACGCTCTCGCGCATCGAGTCGGGCACCTACCGCGTCACCCGGGAGGAGGTGTGCCTGGCGGAGACCGTGGCGATGGTGGCGCAGTCCACGCGCCCCGCGGCGGAGAAGGGCAAGGTCACCGTCGCGCTGGAGCTCAACCAGGCGGACGCGCTCGTGCTCGCCGACCCGGGGCAGCTCGAGCGCGCCGTCACCAACCTCGTCGCGAACGCCGTGAAGTTCACCCCGGCCGGCGGCTGGGTGCGCGTGTCGACCCGCGTGGTGGACGGCCGGGTGGTCCTCGAGGTCGCCGACACCGGCATCGGCATCCCCGCGGACGAGCAGGCGGAGCTGTTCTCGCGGTTCTTCCGCGCCTCCAACGCGAGCGAGATGGCGATCCCCGGGACCGGGCTGGGGCTGACGATCGTCCGCTCCATCGTCGAGCACCACGGCGGCGAGCTGCGGCTGGCCTCGGTGGAGGACGAAGGGACGACGGTGACCGTCGACCTGCCGCTGCTGGCCGGGTCGCGCTCCGCCGCCGCGACCCTCGCGGCCCGCGCGTCCGTCGCCGCCTCCGTCGAGCAGCTGGCCCACCACGAGCTCGCCGCACGGGCGCCGTCGGCGGTGGGTGCGCCGTGACCGCGACCGAGGCCACCCCCGCGTCGGAGGCCACCGACGCCGCGCAGCCCACCTCGTCCCCCGACCCCGAACCGGACCTCTGCGCCGGCCCCGAGGACCTCGAGCGAGCGCGGCTGGACGCCCTGGCGGACCACGGGCTCGACGGCGGGAGCGAGGCGCTGGCCGACGAGCCGGACGTGCTGGCCGCGCTGCGGCTGGTCATGACGGTCACGGGGGCTGCCCACGCGAGCCTCAACGTCATCGGCGCCTACCAGCAGCACTCCCTGGTCCAGGCCGGTGTCTCCGGCGGCGGCCTCGCCGGCGTCGGCGACGGCGCGGACGAGCGCGGCGACGAACCGGTCGCCATGAGCATCCCGCGCGAGGAGTCGATGTGCGAGTGGGGCCGCGTGCTGGCGGGCATGGGGGCGACCAGGGTCGACGGCGACGCCGCGGACGGTGAGGTGCTCCACGTGCGCGACGCCGCCGCCGACCCGCGGTGGTCGGCCCACCCGTGGGTCGACGGCCGCCGCGGTGACGTGCGCGGTTTCGCCACCGCACCCCTGCACGACGCGGAGGGTCACCTGCTCGGGACGCTGTGCGCGATCGACGACTCCCCGCTGGAGCTGGGAGGGAGTGGTGTGCGCGCCCTCCGGGACCTGGCGCGCATGACCTCCGGGCTGCTGGGACGGCGGCGCGAGACCCTTGCCGCCGCGAGGTCGGCAGCGCTCGCCGAGCAGCGGCGCGCGCTGCTGGACCTCCTGTACGCCGAGAGCACCTCCCGCTCGGAGATGATGGACGCGGTGCTGGACACCATCGACGTCGCGGTGGTCGCCTGCGACGCCTCGGGCAGCATCACCCTGTTCAACCGCGCCGCCCGGGAGTGGCACGGCGGCTACCCCGACCCGGACGTCAGCGCCGCCGAGCACAGCGCGCGCTACGGGCTCTACGAGAGCGACGGGGTGACCCCCCTGCCGTTCGAGCAGGTGCCGCTGCACCGCGCCCTCCTCGGCGAGGACGTCTCCGGCGTCGAGATCGTCATGTCAGCGCCCGGGGCGGGCCGGCGCTTCGCGCTGTGCTCGGCCCGGAGCCTCACCGCGGTGGACGGCACCGTGCTCGGCGCCGTCGCGGCGCTGGCCGACGTGAGCGTCGACCACCGGCGCCGGGCCGAGCTGCAGCGCTCCAACACCGACCTCGAGCACTTCGCCGCCAGCGCCTCCCACGACCTGGCCGCGCCGCTGTCGGTGATCGGGGGGTACCTCGAGCTCGTCGCCGACGAGTACGGGCCGGAGCTGGGGGAGCGCGGCGCGGCGTGGGTGGAGACCGCCCACGGTGGGGTGCGCCGGATGCAGTCGCTGATCGCGGCCCTGCTCGCGTACGCCAGGGCGGGCGGCGCCGAGCTGGTGACGGAGCCCACGTCGGTCACGGCCGCCGCGGTCGCGGCGCTGGCCGACCTCTCGACGAGCGTCGCCGAGGCGTCGGCCTGGGTCGTCCTCGACGACCTGCCCCAGGTCGTGGCCGACCCGGTGCTGGTGCGCCAGCTGGTGCAGAACCTCGTGAGCAACGCGCTGAACCACCGGCGCGAGCACGGGGCGTGCCGGGTCCGGCTGAGCGCCGAGCGTGCCGGGTCGTGGTGGATCGTCTCGGTGGCCGACAACGGGCCCGGGATCGCGCCGTCGGCGCGCGAGTCGGTGTTCGACGTCTTCGCCACCGGCGCCACGGCCGGTGGGGCCGGCGCGGGGCGCAGGAGCGGCGGGCACGGTATCGGCCTGGCCACCTGCCGCCGCACCGTGGAGCGCCACGGCGGACGCATCTGGGTCGAGGCCACGCCCGGCGGCGGCGCGACCGTGCGCTTCACCCTCCCCGCTGCCTGATCCGGGTCGGTCCGGGTCGGTCCGGGTCGGCCCCGGTCATGGTCCGGGCCCTGGTCCGTCGCCATCACCAGGGCCTCAGGCGGAGCTGCGAGGCACCGCCGCCGACCAGGCGGCGCGTCGGACCTCCCAGGCCACCTGCGTGACCTCACCGCTGAGGTCGCCGTCGACGTCCATCGCGAACGGCCGGCCGTCGCGTGCCTCGACGGCGACCCGGCGCCCCGTGAACCCCTCGACGTCCCCCCGCTCGCCATGGCGCCCGCGCAGCACGTCGAGCGCGTAGCCCGCCCGGGCCAGGACGGTGCCCGAGGCTGAGAGCACCACCCGCACCAGCCCGTCGTGCGGCGAGGCCCCGGGCGCGATCGGCGCCCCGCCCCCGATGGTGGCCCCGAGGGACAGCGCGACCATCGCCAGCTCGTCGCCACCGTCGTGCACCACCGCGTCGTCGACCGTCACCCGGAAGGGACGCGTCGGGACCGTCCCACCGCCGAGCGCGGCCCCGACGGGATACGCGGCGGCCCCGAGGCGCGCCTTGAGGCCCTCCGCCCTCCGCGAGGCCTCCACCCCGATCCCCAGGTGGAGACCGTTGACCGCGACGCCCTGGTGGCGGCCGCCGTCCGCGTTCTCGTCGGCGGTCCTGACCAGCAGGTCCATCGGCGCCGTGGTACCGCCGCCGGCGACCCGCGCGGCGGTCTCGACGTCCTCCAGGGGCAGCCGGAGGCTGTGGGCGAGGTCGTTGCCGGTGCCGAGCGGGACGATGCCCACCGGGCCGGCCTGCTGGAGGGTTCCTGCGGCGTGCAGCCCGCCGACGGTCGTGTGGACGGACCCGTCTCCGCCGAGGAGGACGAGGCGCCGGCCGCCCAGCCCCCGCAGCGCCCCGGCGAGCTCGGCGTCGTCTGCGGTGACGGCGACCTGCACGTCACGGCCCTGCGCGAGCCACGTCCGGGTGGCCGCGTCGAGCGCGAGGGCCTCGCTCTCGGCCTTGCCGGTGCTGATCACCGCGAGGATCGCGGGCAGGTCGGCGTCGTCCGTGCGGCCGACGCCCTCGTGTCCGTCCATGGCGAGCAACCTACGGTCGCCCGCCCTCGCCCGCCCTCGCCCGCCCTCGGAGGGCCGGGGCGTCCCCGGCCCTCGGATACCCTTCGTCGGGCGCCGTGGCTGACGGGCGCCCGCCCTCGAAGCACCGTCGAACACCTCAGGAGCCACCGATGCCCGCAGTCGTGCTGATCGGAGCCCAGTGGGGCGACGAGGGGAAGGGCAAGGCCACCGACGTCCTCGGCTCGCGCATCGACTACGTCGTGAAGTTCAACGGCGGCAACAACGCCGGCCACACCGTGGTGGTGGGCGACGAGACGTACGCGCTGCACCTGCTGCCGTCGGGCATCCTCACGCCGAGCGTCGTCCCGGTGATCGGCAACGGCGTCGTGGTGGACCCCGGGGTGCTCTTCCAGGAGATCGACGCGCTCACCGTGCGCGGCGTCGACTGCTCCGCGCTGCTGGTCTCCGCGAGCGCCCACCTCATCACCAGCTACCACCGCACGGTGGACAAGGTGACCGAGCGCTTCCTCGGCAACGCCAGGATCGGCACGACGGGCCGCGGCATCGGCCCGGCCTACGCCGACAAGATGAGCCGCTCCGGGCTGCGGGTCCAGGACCTGCTCGACGAGAAGATCCTCACGCAGAAGATCGCCGCGGCCCTCGAGTCGCGCAACCACCTGCTGGTGAAGGTCTACAACCGGCGCGCCATCACGGTCGAGGAGGTGGTCGACGAGCTCATGGGGTACGCCGACCGCATCGCCCCCATGATCACGGACGTCTCGCTGGAGCTGAGCGGCGCGCTCGACCGCGGGCAGACCGTGGTCTTCGAGGCCGGGCAGGCGATGATGCTCGACGTCGACCACGGCACCTACCCGTTCGTCACCTCGTCCTCGGCCATCGCCGCGGGGGCCTGCACCGGGACGGGGGTGCCGCCCACGCGGATCGACCGCGTCGTCGCGGTGATCAAGGCCTACACGACCCGGGTGGGGGAGGGGCCGTTCCCGACCGAGCTCGTGGGCGGGTCCGGGGAGGACCTGCGGGCGCGCGGGCACGAGTTCGGCACGACGACGGGGCGCCCGCGGCGCACCGGCTGGTACGACGCGGTGATCGCCCGCTACACGGCACGCGTCAACGGGGTGACGGACTTCGTCCTCACCAAGCTCGACGTGCTCACCGGCATGGAGACCGTCCCGGTGTGCGTGGCCTACGACGTCGGGGGGGTGCGCTACGACGAGATGCCGATGACCCAGACGGACGTGCACCACGCGACCCCGGTCTACGAGCACCTGGAGGGCTGGTCGCAGGACATCACGGGGGTCCGGGAGTTCGAGGACCTCCCCGCCGCGGCGCAGCGCTACGTCCTCGCCCTGGAGGAGATGTCCGGCTCGCGGGTCTCGGTCATCGGCGTGGGCCCGGACCGGGAGCAGATCATCGTGCGCCACGACCTCCTCGAGGGCTGAGGACGGTGGTTGACGAGCCGCTCCGCGTGCTCGTGATCGGCTCGGGCGCGCGCGAGCACGCGCTGGTGCGCTCGCTGGCCGCCGACCCCGGCGTGGGCGAGGTGTGGTGCGCCCCCGGGAACCCCGGGACGGCGAGCGAGCCGGGTGCCGCGGGGAACCGCCGCGTCGAGGTGGGCGACGGCGCCGCGGTGACGGCGCTCGCGCAGGACGTGGGGGCGGACCTGGTCGTCATCGGGCCGGAGGGGCCGTTGGTGGCGGGCGTGGCCGACGCGGTGCGGGCAGGCGGGATCGCCTGCTTCGGGCCGTCGGCGGCGGCGGCACGCCTGGAGGGGTCCAAGGCGTTCGCCAAGGAGGTCATGGCCGCCGCGGGGGTGCCGACCGCCTCGGCCAGGGTGGCGAGCACCGCCGACGAGGTGGCGGTGGCGCTCGACGCGTTCGACGTGCCCGGCGTGCCCTTCGTCGTCAAGGAGGACGGGCTGGCGGCCGGGAAGGGTGTGGTGGTCACCACCGACCGGGCGCTCGCCCGGGCCCACGGCGTCGCGTGCGTGGAGGGCGGGTCGACCGTGGTGGTCGAGGAGTACCTGGACGGGCCGGAGGTCTCGCTGTTCGTCCTCAGCGACGGGACGCACGCGGTGGCGCTGGAGCCGGCGCAGGACTTCAAGCGGGTGGGTGACGGCGGCACCGGGCCGAACACGGGGGGCATGGGGGCGTACTCGCCGCTGCCGTGGGCGCCGCCGGGGATGGTGGCGGAGATCGTCACCCGGGTGGCGCAGCCCGTGCTCGACGAGATGGCGGCGCGCGGCACGCCGTTCGTGGGGGTCCTGTACTGCGGGCTCGCGCTGACGGCGGCCGGCGTGAGGGTCGTGGAGTTCAACGCCCGCTTCGGCGACCCGGAGACCCAGGTGGTCCTCGCCCGTCTGCAGACCCCGCTGGGCGGGCTGCTCCACGCGGCGGCGACCGGCCGTCTCGGGGACCACGCGCCGCTGGCGTGGTCGGCCGGGGCGGCGGTGACGGTGGTGGTCGCGGCCCACGGCTACCCGGGGACGGTGCGCACCGGAGACGAGGTGAGCGGTCTCGAGGGTGTCGCCGGCGCCGGCGCCACGGCGCTGCACGCGGGAACCGCCCGCGACGGCGAGGGGCGGCTGGTCTCCGCCGGGGGGCGCGTGCTGTCGGTCGTGGGCGGCGGCGCGAGCCTCGCGGCGGCTCGCGACGCGGCGTACGCGGGGGTCGGGGCGCTCGTGATGGAGGGATCTCGCCACCGCAGCGACATCGCTGCGGCGGCGGCTTCACCTCGGGGCTGATCCGGCGAGGAGCCGGTCTGCCTCAGGCCCGCACGGGCTCCGCCGCCAGCGGCGGCCCGTCGTCGATCGACGGTTCAGCGGGTGCGCTGGCTCTTGCTCGCGCTCCGGGCGGAGGACTTCTCCCACTGCTGGGCGAGGATCGCGTCGCGCATGGCCAGCGCCTCGGACGAGCTCATGGACGACTTCGCATAGGTGTCGATCCAGCGCGAGGTGGCGCTGAAGAAGCTGCGGACGGCGGACGGGGTCTTGGTGGCGGCGTTGGCCATGGGGGTTCTCCTGGTGGTGGTCGGTGATGCGGTCATGAGGTCTGTCGGCACGGAACTGGATCGATTAAGTACAACGGCGCGGCGACTGCGGCTGCCGGTGGATCGGGACCGACGTCGTGGCGGGCGGGCGGGCCCACCCCGGGGGCGCGGCGCCGACGGTGACGTCAGCGCTCCGGGTCAGCGCGACGGCTCGGCGACGAGCTGGCCGTCCCGCTGGCCGGCGATCGCCAGGTCCTGCTGGTCGCGCGAACCGGCGTCGCCGCGCGCCGGGAGCGGGGCGGGGTTCATCGCCCAGAGCGTATAGCCGTCGAGCCAGCGGACCGCACCGCCGACGAGGGAGCGGGTACGGGCGGCGGCGGTGGCCATGAGGTCCTCCTGGGTGTCGGCGAGCGTCTCTGTATCGATCTTCTAGATCGATACAGAACAGTCTAGCCCGCGTCTCCCCCGGTGTCGAGGCCCTGCGACGATGGGTCATGACCGAACGCGTGACGCTGCTCACCCTGGCGAAGGACCTCGGGATCTCGAGGGCGACGGTCTCCAACGCCTACAACCGCCCCGACCAGCTGTCCGCCGCCACGCGCGCCAGGGTGCTCGCGCGGGCGGAGGAGCTGGGCTTCGCCGGGCCGGACCCCCGAGGTGCTGGGCTTCGCCGCGGGCGGACCGGCGCGGTGGGCGTCCTGCTGGACCAGGGGCTGTCCTACGCCTTCTCCGACCCCACGGCCGTGCTGGACCTCGACGGGCTCGCCACCGAGCTCCAGCAGGACGGCCTCGGGCTGCTGCTGCACAGCGGGACGCGCTCGCGCACCGACGCGGCCGTCATCGCCTCCGCCGCCGTGGACGCCTGGGTGCTGCGCGCCCTGCCGCAGGACGAGCCGGCGGTGGTCGCGGTCCGCGCGCAGCAGCGTCCCCTCGTCGTGATCGACCAGCCGCGCCTGGAGTCGGTGCCGCTCGTCGGGGTCGACGACACCCGCGGCACGCAGATCGCCGTCCGCCACCTCCTCGACCTGGGGCACCGCCGCCTCGGGGTGCTCGCCGTGCCCCTGCGCCCCGACGGTTTCCAGGGCATGGTCGACGCCAAGCGCGAGGGGTTCGCCACCTACGACGTCATGCGCATCCGTCTCGCGGCGGTGCGCGAGACCATGGCCGAGGCCGGCGTCGCCCCGGAGCGCGTGTGCGTGGTCGAGTGCGCGGCCAACGACGTCGACACCGGGGCGTTGGGGAGCTACGAGCTGCTCGAGCTCGACGACCGGCCCACGGCGATCCTCGCGATGAGCGACCAGCTCGCCATCGGCGCGCTGCGCGCCGCCGCGGAGATGGGGGTCTCGGTGCCCGGGGACCTCTCGGTGGTGGGGTTCGACGACGCACCGGCGGCGAGCACCTCGTTCCCTCCGCTGACCACGGTCGCCCAGCCGCTGGGCGAGCGCGGGCGCATCGCCGGAGCGCTGGTGCGCGCGGCGCTGGGCGGCGAGGACATCGTCGAGCCGGACCTGCTGCCCGTCAGCCTGGTGGTGCGGGAGTCCACCGGGGCGCCGCCGTCCTGAGCGGCGTGCGGCAGGATGGCCCTCGGCAACGAGGCCCCGAGACCCATGAGACAGGGACGTGACCGTGGCAGACACCCAGCAGCACCCCACCCCGCCGCAGGACCGGGTGGCGATCGTCACCGGCGGCGCGCGCGGCATCGGCTCCGCGGTGGCTCGACGACTCGCCCGTGACGGGTGCGCGGTGGCCGTGGTGGACCTCGCGGAGGACGCGTGCGCCGCGACGGTGCAGGCCGTCACCTCCGCCGGCGGGCGAGCGATCGCGGTGGGCGCCGACGTCGCCGACGCCGACGCGGTGGCGTCCGCCGTGGCCCGCGTGGCCGATGAGCTGGGGCCGCCGACGGTCCTGGTCAACAACGCCGGCATCCTGCGGGACAACCTGCTGTTCAAGATGACCGAGGACGACTGGGACTCCGTCGTGGGCGTCCACCTGCGCGGGGCGTTCCTCATGAGCCGCGCCGTGCAGGCCCACCAGGTGAAGGCCGGGTGGGGGCGGGTCGTCTCGCTGAGCTCCTCGAGCGCGCTCGGCAACCGCGGGCAGGCCAACTACGCCGCGGTCAAGGCCGGGATCCAGGGGTTCACCAAGACCCTCGCCATCGAGCTGGGGCCCTTCGGCGTCACCGCCAACGCGGTGGCGCCCGGCATCGTCGAGACCGACATGACCCGCGCCACCGCCGAGCGCACCGGCGCCTCGGCGGAGGACTTCTTCGCTGCGGCGGCCGCCCAGGTGCCGGTCCGGCGCGTGGGCCAGGTGGAGGACGTCGCCAACGCCGTGGCGTTCTTCGCCTCCCCCGGGGCCTCGTTCGTCTCCGGCCAGGTGCTGTACGTGGCCGGAGGGCCCCTGTCGTGACCACCTTCGCGAGCTCCGCGGCGCTGGTGGACGCCGTCGGCGCGGACCTGGGCGCCAGCGACTGGATGCTGGTGGACCAGGAGCGCATCGCTCGTTTCGCCGACGCGACCGACGACCACCAGTGGCTCCACGTCGACGCGCAGCGCGCCGCCGACGGGCCGTTCGGCACCACCATCGCCCACGGGTTCCTCACCCTCTCGCTGCTGGTGCCCCTGCTCGGGGAGCTCACGACGTTCGACGAGCCGACGACGGTGGTCAACGCCGGCCTGGACCGGGTGCGGTTCGTCGCGCCCGTCCCGTCCGGGTCGCGGGTGCGGGCGAGCGCCACGCTGAGCGCCGCCGAGCCGTCGCGGACCGGGGTGCGGGCCACCCTGGAGGTCACCGTGGAGATCGAGGGGGGCGACAAGCCGGCCCTGGTGGCGACGTCGCTGCTGGTCTACAGCCCGACGCCGTCGTGAGCGACGCGCCGCCGCCCACGCTCGCGGACTTCGGCCACACCCGGGACGTCGCGACGCGGTTCTCCGACAACGACGTCCTGGGGCACCTCCACAACGCCGTCTACTACCAGGCGATGGACACCACGATCCTCGGGTGGCTGCTCGACGCCGGGTACCTGTCGGACGCCTCGCCCGTCGCGCCGGTCGTGGCGTCCTCCTCGTGCCGCTACCTCGCCTCCGGGGCCTTCCCCGACACGCTGCGGGTGGGCCTGCGGGTCGACGACCTCAGCTCCAAGGCGATCACCTGGGGCCTCGGCATCTTCCGCCAGCGCGACGCGCTGCTGCTGGCCACCGGGAGCGTCGTCCACGTCACCGTCAGCACCGACACCAGGCGTCCCGTGCCGGTGCCCGACGGCCTGCGCGCCCGCATCACCGCGGAGCTGGCGGTTCCTGGCGCCGGCGGCTGACCGCGCTGCCGCACCCGGCGTCGAGCGGGGAGTTGGTGCGGTGCGCCGAGGCCCAGCGGGGAGCTGATGCGGTGTCTTGCGGCGTGTCGCCTGCAGCAGGTCCCCGCTCGGCTCGCGGGCATGACGCCAGGTCCCCGTTCGAGGGCTGGTCCGTGCCCCGCACCAACAGCGCTCACCGCCACCCGACCTCCACCCCAGCCGCTCGACCACCATCGCCCTGCCCTGGCCGCCGCCGACGCGCATCGTCTCTGGGCCGAAGGTCTTGTCGGTGGCGCGCAGCCCGTTGAGCGGTGGTGGTGATGCGCGCCCCGTCATCCCGAACGGGTGGCACACCGCGATGGCCCCGGCGTGGACGTGGAGCCTGTCCTACCCCCACCCCGGCGCCGCCGCGCTGGGCACCACATGAGCGGCGAAGGCCTCGTGCCCGCAGGCTGATCTCGGATGGGTGGGCTGAGCCATTGCGCCGTGCTCCGACGAGAGCCGACGCCGGAGCATCCTGTCGACATAGCCTGCGCCATGACCGCCCAGCCGCCGTGGAGCGACCAGCCGATCACCAGCACGGCTCAGGACTGTTTCAGCAGGAGTGACTACGCGCGGCGCGTCGCTGACGTCATCGCCACCAGCCGGTCGGAGAACACGAGCGTCGTCTTCGGGCTGACGGGTCCGTGGGGCAGCGGCAAGACGTCGTTGATCGAGATGGTGCTCGAGTGCCTTCGTGACGCGCGTCCACAGTGGGGTGTCGCACGGTTCACACCGTGGTCCTCGGCGGACGTCTCCGGGTTGCTGGCTGAGTTCTACGCCTCTCTGACAGCAGCGCTGCCGACGGACCATGGAGAGGCCGTCAGGAAGTCCTTCGCGACCCTCTTGCAGTTCGCAGCACCCGCCGCCAGACTCATCCCGTTGGCCGGAGAGGCCGCTTCGGATGTCATGGAGAAAAGCGGCCAGGCTCTCGCGAGAAGTGCCCCGTGGAACGAGGCTTTCCAAGACGCCACCCGAAAATTGAGAAGCACTGGCGTCCCTCTGCTCATCGTCGCTGACGACATCGATCGTCTCCAGGCGGACGAGCTGGTGGCGCTGCTCAAAGTTGTGCGGCTCCTGGGGCGCTTTCCCGGCGTGCAGTACCTGCTGGCCTACGACGACCACACGCTGACCCGGACCCTGTCGACGGCGTGGGGCGCTGATGACGGAGGGGCGACGGCAAGAAGCTTCATGGAGAAGATCGTCCAACACCCCCTGGTGGTACCGCCTCTGCTCGACCACCAGCTGTTGGAGCGGTTCGGCGAGGGTGTCGACCAGGTGCTCCGCGAGTCGGGTCGACCCTCCATCGAGTCCGGACGTCTGGGAGAGGTCGTCGACATCTTGCCTGCGCTTCTTCCCACGCCGCGCGCGGTCGACCGGCTCCTGGCGCAGCTGAGGCACTACCTGGTCCTGCTCCACCCCGAGGAGATCAACGACGAGGACGTCGTCCTGCTCGCCCTCGTCCGCACGGCGTTCCCGCGGCTCTACGACGCTCTGCCACGGTGGAAGAGCCGCTTGATCCAAGGGCACTCCGGTGTGCTCGACCACAGCGCCTCCTCGCTCCGGTATGCCCCGGTACGGTGGGAGGAGCTGTGGCAGACCGAGACCGCGCCAGATAGCGCCCGAGACCGAGCGGAACGTCTCCTCGCCCAGCTGTTTCCCAAGGCGTTCCCTGAGGACACCTCCACGGCTGACAGCGGCGAGCGACGCATCTGTGACGACCGCTACTTCGACCGCTACATCGCCATGACCATCCTGAAGGATGACGTCTCCGACACCCAGGTGCGCGACGCGCTCGACGAGGCCAGGGAAAGCCGCGGCGAGGCGCTCGTCGGGCTCATCACCGCGGGCACGGGGTCGCAGACCGCCCTGGCCATCGGCAAGGCAAGGACGCTGGGCACCATCGGCACGTCGGAAGAGCGACTCGTCGTGGTGTCCGTGCTCTCGGGCATGGTCGACCGGCTCGACGACAGCCGCCACGTGTTCGAGAGCAATCGAGATCGAGCGATCTCGTGGATGGCTGACATCATCAGCCCGCTCGACCGCGACGTTCGGGCGGCCGACGTCGTGGACGCGCTGTCCGGCGCGCCCTTCGTCGAGCGGCTCCGGGTGTGGGAGAGGGTCGTCGATCGAGTCCGCGCAGACGGAGTTCAACGCTCATGGGTGGAGGAGGTCTCGCGAGTCATGGGTGACGCAGCCGTCGACAGGCTCGTCGAGCACCTGCACAAGCGAGACGAGGCGTCCACGGACGAGCCTCCCGCTTACTACGTGCACGTCGCCGTGAAGTGCGGACGGGGCGACCGCCTCCGTGAACGAGTCGAGAAGGCGATGAACGGCTCCGTTGTGGTGCTGGAGGACCTGGCCGCGCGCATGGTGTCCACCCGATGGCTGATGGGTGTCGAGACCCCTCCCCAGTTGGGGGACGTCAATCAGGAGCTGTGGGCGGCCGTGGCGCCCGACGTCGACGACTCGTGGTACCTGCTCCCCCGCGAGGAGTCGGTAGACCGTGACGACCTGTCTTGGGCGAACCGTGGTCGGCTTGCACGAGGGCGCTTCCATCGTCCTCGCCGTGGGGACGACGAGCACGGGGACGACGTGAGCCCCACTGGCTGAGGTGCCCCGTGCTCGAACCAGCCTTCGCGGTCGCCTCGCCCCCCGGCCTCACGAGCGCACGGCTGGCGTCCGCCTAGTTTTCACGACCGATAAAGTCTGCTGTCATGAAGAGTGAGCACATCGAGGCGGAGTCTGACCCTGTGGTGAACCGCCTCCCGGCGCGCGAGGTCTTCCGCCAGTCGGAGGCCGCCCGTGCCGGAGTCAGCTCTCGGACGCTGTACCGGCTGGTCGACCGTGGCGTGGTCGAGCGTGTGGGCCGCGGGTTGTACCGGCGCTCCGACGCGCCGCCGGCGGACCTGGACCTGGTCGAGGTGGCGCTGCGGTCTCCGCTGGCCACGATCTGCCTCACCAGCGCGCTCGCGC
>JARICT010000088.1 GCA_029257185.1 Quadrisphaera sp. | reverse complement strand
GGTGCCACGCCCGTGACGGCCGCCTGCTGCTGCGCCGCCCGTCGAGGGCCGCGTCCGCCGTGCTGCGCCGCAGCGGTCTCGGCCCCGTCTTCGGGCTCGAGGCCCAGGCCCGCTACCCCGCCTGAGCAGCGTCGGCGGCACGGGCCGCGACGTCGTGCAGGGCGCGGCGCTTCACCGCCTCGCCGAAGAGGGACAGGCCGGCGCCCAGGAGCGTCAGCCCCAGCGTCCCCTCGGCGACCCACGCCGGCGCCGGGGCGCGGCGGGCCTTGCGCGTGGCGGCGTCGGCGATCACGGACGCGGCGGCGCCCACCAGGAGCAGCCCGCCCGGCGCCAGGCGACGCCAGACGGCGAGGTCCTGCTGCTCGATCTCCACAGGTTCAGCCTGCCACGGCGCGCGAGGAGATCCTCACGCCTGCACCCGGTCCTGCGTGGCCGCCTCGGCGCCGCTGGCTGCCTGCAGGAGCAGCGAGGCGGTGGCGGCGTCCGTGACGAGCCGGTCGAAGTACCCGGCGCGCGCGGCGACGAGGACGGTGGCGACCTTCTCCGCGCCCATGGCCACCGCGATCGTGGACTCCACCGCGCGCAGCTGCTCCAGGGTGATGGCGATCATCCTGTCGCTGCCGGGGAACTCGACCGGGGCGCCCGAGGCGTCGAAGTAGCGCGAGCAGATGTCGCCCACGGCGTGCTGCAGCGATCCCGCGACCCCGGACACGAACGCCGGCATCGTGCTGCGGGTCGACGGCGGCGCGCCCACGCCGACCACCGCGCAGCGGGCGGTGTCCCACAGGGAGAGCACCTGGTCGATCGAGGGGTCGGCCAGGAGGGACTCCCGCCCCCCCGGTCCCGGGAGCGCCGGTGCGTAGAGGAACACCGGGGTGCCGCCCACGCTGGCGGCGAAGGAGCGGGCGATCTCGTTGGTCTGGTACCAGGGCTCGGGGTCGGCGAGGCCCCCGACGGTCGGTGCGACGCGGACTCCCGGCAGCGTGGGCAGGTGGCTGTCCGCGGTGGCGTACAGCATCCGGCCCGAGGACACGAGCACCACGTCGTCGGGCCGCAGGCCGCTGGAGTCGAGTGCGGCGGAGACCGCCGGTCCGAGGCCCACCTCCAGGGCGACGGTGGCGGGGCCGGGGGCCAGGTGCACCGAGGCGAGCGCGAGCTCCTCGGCCAGGCGGCCGGCGAGCTCCTCGCCCATGGCGGGCTCGGGGTCGGAGACGGTGATGGTGACGATCCCCCGCCGCCTGGCCTCCGTCAGCAGCCGGGAGACCGTGGCGCGGCTCGTGCTCAGCCGCTGGGCGATCTCCGCCTGGGTAGATTCCTCGAGGTAGTAGAGCACCGCGGCCGCGTGCACGAGCTCGGAGGGGAAGCGGCTCCCGGAGTCGCCTGCCGTCGCCGCCACCACATCACGATCCTGTCACGACAGACGCCGGACCCGGTGCGCTGCGGCGGATCGGGGAAGGGCGGAACGGCGCTCCCACCCGGCCTGAACAGATGTGCTGGACATCCGTGCACAGATGCTCTACCGTACCCGCCACAGCGCAGCCCATGACGGAGTGGCCGCGCACAGCCGACGGGGTGGTCGTGGTGGCGAAGACGATGCAAGCAGTGGTGGTGCACGGTCCGGAGGACTACCGGCTCGAGCAGGTGCCGGTGCCCACCCGTGGGCCCGGTGAGCTGCTGGTGAAGGTCGAGGCGGTGGGGATCTGCGCCTCGGACCTGAAGTGCTACCACGGAGCGGCGAAGTTCTGGGGGGACGAGCACCGGCCCGCGTGGACGCAGACGCAGGTGATCCCGGGGCACGAGTTCGTCGGCCTCGTCGAGGAGCTCGACGACGCTGCTCGTCAGCGCTGGGGCGTCGAGGTCGGCGACCGGGTCACCGCCGAGCAGATCGTCCCGGACTGGACCTGCCGCTACTGCATGCGGGGCGACTACCACATGTGCCAGCGACACGACATGTTCGGCTTCAAGCGGGCCACGCCGGGCGCGATGGCGGAGTACATGATCTACGGCACCGACTCGATCGTCCACAAGATCTCCCGCGACATCCCCGCGGCCCACGCGGCGTTCGTCGAGCCGCTCTCCTGCGCGCTGCACGCCGCGGAGCGGGCGGACATCCGCTTCGAGGACGTCGTCGTCGTCGCCGGCGCCGGGCCGATCGGGCTGGGGGCGATCGCCGGCGCCAAGGCCAAGGGCGCGGGGACGATCGTCGCCCTGGACATGATCGACTCCAAGCTGGACCTCGCACGGGCCTGCGGGGCCGACGTGACGCTGAACCTCAAGGACGAGGACGCGCTCGCGCGGATCCGGGAGATGACCGACGGCTACGGCGCGGACGTCTACATCGAGGCCACCGGCCACCCGTCAGCGGTCGGCCAGGGGCTGAACCTGCTGCGCAAGCTCGGCACCTTCGTCGAGTACTCCGTCTTCGGCTCCGACGTCAGCGTCGACTGGTCGATCATCTCCGACGACAAGGAGCTCAACGTCCTCGGCGCCCACCTCGGCAAGAACACCTGGCCGGCGGCGATCAAGCTCATCGAGTCGGGAACCCTGCCGCTGGACCGCATCTGCTCGAAGCAGCTGCCCATCTCGAAGTTCCAGGAGGGGCTGGACACGGTCGCCGACGGCAGCTCGTCGGTGAAGGTCTCGTTGATCCCCGACGCTCTCTACCGGCCGTGAGCGCGGTCGCCGAGGCCCCGGTCGAGCCGGACCGGTCGGGGCCGCGTGGCAACGACAGCCAGAGCCCGGGCCAGCGCCGGCGTCAGCGGGCGCGGCGTCGCACCATGATCGTCATCGGGGCGGCCCTGATCCTGGTCGTCATGATGGTGGTCGCGACGAACTTCAAGACCGCCGAGCAGGTCCGGGCGCTGAACCCGCCAGCCTTCGAGGCGAGCCGCTACGTGGACGAGAACTTCACCAAGATCACCACGGAGCTCACCGACGGGGCGACACCGATCGCCGAGCTGGCCCCTGCCGTGGACGCCGACCCGGCCGCCGCGGGCGAGCAGTTCGGGGTGGACCAGGGCGGTGGCAGCTTCGCGTTCCCCGTCTCGGTGACCGGCACGGTGGAGAGCGTCGACGAGAACTTCGCAGTCATCGCCGCCCCGGGCGTCCCCGAGGGCGACACCGTGCGCGTCCCCCTCGGCGCAGCGCTCAACGGCACCCCGGTGCGGGACGCAGCGGGCCTGACCTTCGGGGACTTCCCCGGCCAGACGGAGTACCAGAACGTGGCCAACGAGCTGAAGCTCACGATGCAGGACGACGTCCTGGCGGGTGCTGACCTGGCGAGCCTGCAGGGCGAGCAGGTGGTCGTGGTCGGTGCCTTCGCCACCGGGGGGCCGGCCAACAGCTTCATCGTCCAGCCGGTGTCGATCGAGGCGGGGTCGTGAACGACGAGGAGGGCGCAGCGCCCCAGCACCGCGCGGACCCCTCCTCCGAGAGCGCTGCGGACCTGGCTCACGACCCCGCGGAGGACCCGGCGGAGGACCCGGGTGAGGTGGTGCTGCGGGCGGTGGACATCTCCAAGACCTACGGCGTCACGAAGGCCCTGAAGCACGTCGACTTCGAGGTGCGCGCCGGCAAGGTCACGGTGCTGTTCGGTGAGAACGGCGCCGGGAAGTCCACCCTGATGAAGATCCTCTCCGGTGTCGAGCAGCCCTCCGGCGGCCACCTGGAGCTGCGAGGGGAGCCGGTGGACATCGAGTCGACCAACGACGCCGTCGACCTCGGGATCTCGATCATCCACCAGGAGCTGAACCTCGCGCCCAACCTGTCGGTGCGCGACAACATCTTCATGGGACGCGAGCTGACCAGCAGGTCCGGGGCGGTGGACCGCCGGCGGGAGGACGAGATCACCCGCGAGCTCATGCAGCGGCTCGAGGAGGACATCGCCCCCTCCACCCCGGTGGGCGACCTGCGGCTGGGCCAGCAGCAGCTCGTCGAGATCGCCCGCGCGCTGGCGGCCGACGCCCGCATCCTCATCATGGACGAGCCCACGTCGGCGCTGTCGCACTCCGAGGTCGAGGTGCTGTTCAAGGTCATGGACGACCTCACCGCGGACGGCGTGGCCATCGTCTACATCTCCCACCACCTCGAGGAGGCGATCGAGGTGGCCGACCACGCGGTGGTCTTCCGCGACGGCGAGCTCGTGGCCCAGCGCAGCGCCCGCGGCCTGGAGATGGACTGGGTGGTGCACACCATGGTCGGTCGCAGCGCCGAGTACGACTTCCGCGACCAGCCGCGCGAGTTCGGCGACGTGGCCCTGTCGATCCAGGACGTGCGCGTCGTCGACCCGACCGCCGGCGGGCGCCTGGCCGTGGACGGCGTCTCGATCGACGTGCGCGCCGGAGAGGTGGTGTGCCTGTACGGGCTCATGGGCGCCGGTCGCACCGAGCTCATGGAGGCGCTGTGCGGGCGCGAGCCGATCGCGTCGGGCCACGTGACCCTCCACGGCGACGACGTCGCCGCCTTCGGGATCGGCGAGCGCATCGACCGGGGCATGGGGCTGGTGCCCGAGGACCGCCAGCGGGACGGCCTCGTCCAGATGATGTCCGTCGGATCCAACATGTCGCTGGCCTCGCTGCTCGCCTCCGTCAAGCGGCTGTTCGTCTCCCCGAAGGACGAGCGGGCCGGTATCGACCGCCAGATCGAGGACGTCCGCGTCAAGACCGCCGGTCGGGGCGCTCCCATCACCTCGCTCTCGGGGGGGAACCAGCAGAAGGTGGTCATCGGGAAGATGCTGCTCACCGACCCCAGCGTGCTGCTGCTGGACGAGCCGACCCGCGGCATCGACGTGGGCGCCAAGGGCGAGATCTTCAGCCTGCTGTTCCGCGAGGCGCGCAAGGGCCTCGCGGTGCTGTACGTCACCTCCGAGGTGGGTGAGGCGCTGACCGCCTCGCACCGCATCGTGGTGATGGCCAAGGGTCGGGTCGTGCGTGAGTTCGACGCGAGGACCGCCACCCGGGAAGAGGTCATGTCGGCCTCCGAGGGATCCACCGAGACCGCGGACACCGCAGACGCCACGCCCCTGATCGGAGCCACCCCATGACCGACACGCTCACCAGCACCGGCGCAGCACCCAGCGCCCCGGCGCGGCCCAAGCGCAAGATCGACGTCAACGCGCTGCTCGTCGAGGGGCGCGCCCTCGTGGCCCTCGTGGTCATCATCGTGGTCTTCGCCTTGTTGTCGGACAACTACCTGCGCCCCGAGAACCTCATCCTCATGACCCGGCACGTCGCCATGAACGCGGTCCTGGCGATCGGGATGCTGCTGGTGATCCTCAACGGTGGCATCGACCTGTCGGTGGGCTCCACCGTCGGTCTGTCCGGGGTCGTCGCCGGCTACCTGCTCCGCGGCTACGACATGCCCTTCACCGCGCTCATCGCCTACCCGCCGGTGTGGGTGGTGATCATCATCTCGCTGGCGGTCGGGGCCTTCGTGGGCCTCATCAACGGCCTGCTGGTCTCCCGGCTGAAGATCGCGCCGTTCATCGCCACGCTGGGCATGCTCTACGTCGCCCGAGGGGTCGCCCTGCTGATCACGAACGGCGAGACGTTCACGGCGCTGCGCGGCAGCGAGACCCTGGGCAACACCGGCTTCCTCACCGTGCTGGCCAGCTCTCCGCTCGGCATCCCCTTCCCCATCTGGGTGATGGTGGCGTTCGCCCTCGTCTTCTCGTTGCTGCTGACCAGGACAGCGTTCGGCCGCTGGCTGTACGCCACCGGCGGCAACGAGCGCGCCGCCGAGCTCTCCGGGGTGCCGGTGCAGAAGGTGAAGGTCTGGATCTACGTCCTGGCGGGCTTCTGCGCCGGAGCCGTCGGCCTGCTGCTCACCGCCGACCTGCCGGCGGCCACCCCGCGCGGCGGCGAGCTCTACGAGCTCAACGCCATCGCCGCGGTCGTCATCGGCGGCGCCGCCCTCTCCGGAGGGCGCGGCACCATCCGCGGCACGATCATCGGGGCCTTCGTCATCGGCTTCCTCGTCGACGGCCTGGTCATCGTGGGCGTCTCCACGTTCTGGCAGCAGGTCATCAAGGGTGCGGTGATCATCATCGCGGTCGGGATCGACCAGGTGCAGCAGATGATCTCCAAGCGCAACGCGGTCAAGCGGGCGCACGTGCCGTCCTCGGCCCCGGCGGCCCCGGCTGGTACGCCCGCCTGAACCCGGCCGCCCTCGGGCGGCCGCACCACGCCGGGCTACCGGCCTCCTCCGCCCCACCCCCGCACCATCCACGAGAGGTGAACCACATGATCCGCTCCATCCACAAGGTCGCCGTCGTCGCGACCGCCCTGGCCATCGGCCTCGCCGGCTGCGGCGGTGGCTCCTCGGAGGCCGGCGCCAGCCCCAGCAGCGAAGGCGGCGGGGAGGCGGGCAGCGGGACCATCGCCGTCATCACCGTCGACCCGTCGAACCCGTACTGGAAGGCCGAGGTCGAGACCGCGCAGTCCGAGGCGGAGAAGCTCGGCTACGAGACCACGGCCGACGCCCACAACAACGACGCCGACAAGCAGAACCAGTTCATCGACGCGGCCATCAGCAAGAAGGTCAAGGCCATCATCCTCGACCCGGCCGGCGCGGACGAGAGCGTCGGCGCGGTGCAGAAGGCCACGGACGCCGGCATCCCGGTGTTCCTGGTCAACGCCGAGATCTCCGAGCAGGGGGTCGCGAAGTCGCAGATCGTGTCGAACAACGCGCAGGGCGCCACCATCGGGGCGCAGGCGTGGGTCGACGAGGTCGGCGACGCCGGCAACTACGTCGAGCTGCTGGGCAACCCGACGGACAACAACGCGCAGGTCAGGTCCGACGGGTACGCGCAGATCATCTCGCAGTACCCGGACCTCACGCTGGTCCAGCAGGAGACCGCCAACTGGGACCGCGCCGAGGGCAAGGCCAAGATGGAGACCATGCTGTCGGCCCACCCCGACATCATCGGTGTGGTCTCCGGCAACGACGAGATGGCGCTGGGCGCCATCCAGGCGCTGAAGGACGCCGGGAAGCTGGACCAGGTCAAGGTGCTCGGCTTCGACGGCAACCCGGCAGCGGTGTCCGCGATCGAGGAGGGCGAGATGGTCGCGAGCGTCCTGCAGCCCATCGTGGAGGGGACCACCCTCGCGGTGCAGCAGGTCGACGAGTACCTGAGGACCGGCGAGACCGGTGCGTCCTCCGAGAAGCAGGCCATCGACTGCGTCCTCATCACCCCGGACAACGCCGGCCAGCTCGACGACTTCGTGCTGTCCTCGTGAGCCGCGCGTAGATCCAGCGTGAGCTCCTCGTGAGCCCCACGTGAGCAGGGTGCGCCGGCGTCGACGCGGTGCCGGCGCACCCTGCTCACGGTTCGTGACCCTCCCCTCACCCCGCCGTCCCCGTCCGGAGGCCTCCCCATGAGCCCACCCCGCACCTGGGTCGGCACCAGCTGGAAGATGACCCGCACCATCGCGGAGTCGCGCGACTACGCGCAGGCCCTGCGGCGGGACCTGCACGAGCACGGGTTCCCGGCCGGGGTCCAGCTGTTCGTCCTGCCCGCCCACACCGCCCTGTCGGCCGTGGCCGGCGAGCTGGCCGACCTGCCAGAGGTCTGGGTCGGCGCCCAGAGCGCCCACCCGGGGCCCGAGGGGGCCGGCACCGGCGAGGTCTCGGTGCGCATGGTCGCCGAGGCCGGGGCCCGCATCGTCGAGGTGGGGCACTCGGAGCGTCGCGCTGCCCGTGGGGAGGACGACGCCTTCGTCGCCGCCTGCACGCGCGCGGTCCTCGACGCCGGCCTGGTGCCGCTGGTGTGCGTCGGGGAGCCCCTCGAGGCCCGCCGCGCAGGAGGAGCCGTGGACCACGTGGTCGGTCAGGTGCGCTCGGCGCTGTCGTCGCTGACGCCCCGCGAGGTGACCGAGGTGGTGGTCGCCTACGAGCCGGTGTGGGCCATCGGCTCAGCTGGTCGCCCCGCCGAGCCCGACGAGGTGGCACCGGTGGTCGCCGCGGTGGCCGAGGAGGCCAGCCGTCTGGTGGGTGACGCGGCCGGGGAAGGGCTCCGGGCTCTGCTCTACGGCGGCAGCGTGGACCAGGGCACCGCGCCGGCGATGCTCGGCGTGCCCTCGGTGGACGGGCTGTTCGTCGGGCGCGCCGCCTGGGATCCGCAGGGGCTGCTCGGGATCGCCCGCGCCGCCGCCGTCCGGACACCACCGTCATGACCCCGCAGCTGCCGCAGCCGCCGCAGCTGCGGGCAGCGCACCGCACCGCCCGCACGCCCCGCCGCACGAGACGAGCCACAGGAGGCCCGCGATGACGCGACTGTTCAACGACCCGGCACGGTTCAGCGAGGACGCCCTGGCCGGCTTCATCGACGCCAGCGCGCGCTGGGTGACCGGGGTGCCGGGCGGCGTGGTCCGCACCACGAAGACCCGCAAGGGCAAGGTCGCCGTCGTCGTCGGCGGTGGTGCGGGGCACTACCCGGCGTTCTGGGGCACGGTCGGCGCGGGCTTCGCCGACGGCGCCGTAGCCGGGAACGTCTTCACCTCGCCCTCGACGGCCGAGGCCGCCTCCGTGGCGCGCGCGGCCGACGGAGGGGCCGGCGTGGTGCTCATCACCGGCAACTACGCCGGCGACGTGCTCAACTTCGGGCTCGCGGCGCAGCGGCTCACCACCGAGGGGATCGAGACGCGGTACGTGGCCGTCACCGACGACGTCGCCAGCGCGAGCAAGGACGAGATCACCAAGCGGCGCGGGATCGCCGGGGACTTCCCGGTGTTCAAGGCCGCCGCCGCCGCCGCGGAGGAGGGCGCCGACCTCGACGAGGTCGTCGCCGCCGCCCACCGCTGCAACGACGCCACCCGCAGCCTGGGGGTGGCCTTCGCCGGCTGCACCCTGCCCGGCGCCGACGAGCCGCTGTTCACGGTCACCGAGGGGATGATGGGCGTCGGTCTCGGGATCCACGGTGAGCCGGGGATCTCGGAGGACCCCATGCCGACCGCCGACGAGCTCGCCGCTCGCCTGGTCGAGGGCGTGCTCGCCGAGGCGCCGGAGGGCGCCGGCTCCAAGGTCGCGGCCATCCTCAACGGCCTCGGAGGCACCAAGTACGACGAGCTGTTCGTGGTGTGGGCCACCGTGGCGCGCCTGCTGCGCGAGGCCGGCCTGGAGATCGTCGAGCCCGAGGTGGGGGAGCTCGTCACCTCCCTGGACATGGCGGGGTGCTCGCTGACGCTCACCTGGCTCGACGAGGACCTGGAGCGCTGGTGGCGAGCCCCGGCGGACACCCCCGCGTACCGCAAGGCCGGCGTGGGCGCCGCGTCCGGCGGCCCCGGTGGGACGGGTGAGGAGCGCGCCGCCGACGACGAGGAGGTGAGCGCTCCGGCCGGTCCGGCGATCATCGCTGCTGCCGACGACGCGGCCCGCGAGGCGTCGAGGACGGTCGTGGCGGCGCTCGAGGCGATCGCCGGCGTCGTGGCGGAGGCCGAGGAGGAGCTCGGGCGCATCGACGCGGTCGCCGGGGACGGTGACCACGGGCGCGGCATGGTCAAGGGCTCCTCGGCCGCGCAGGTCGCGGCCGCCGCCGCCGCCGACGACGGCGTGGCTCCCGCCGGGGTGCTGATCGCCGCCGCCGACCAGTGGGCGGCGCGGGCGGGCGGCACGTCCGGCGTGCTGTGGGGCGCGCTGCTGACCGGGATCGCCGGGGCCTTCGACGACGGCGCGGCGCCCACGGCGGCCCAGGTCGGCCGGGGCGTCACCGCCGGCTACGAGGCGCTGGTGCGCCTGGGCGGAGCCCGCCGCGGCGACAAGACCATGCTGGACGCCCTCGGCCCGTTCGCCGAGCACCTGGCCGAGCGGCTCGAGGCCGGGGACGACCTCGCGAGCGCGTGGGCCGCGGCAGCGCCGGTGGCGGTGAGCGCCGGTGAGGACACCGCCGCCATGACCCCGAGGATCGGGCGGGCCCGGCCGCTGGCCGAGCGCAGCGTGGGCACCCCCGACGCCGGAGCCACCTCGATGGGTCTGTGCGTCACCGCGGTGGGCGCCGTGCTGGCCGGCCGAGACACGCCCTGACGTCTGCACCACCCCCCCGAACGACCATCGACCCGAGGAGCACACCATGACCACCACCCCCCGCACCGGACTGAGGATCGTCGTGGGCAGCGACGACGCGGGCCTGCGCCTGAAGGACGCCCTGAAGCAGGACCTGGAGGCGGACGAGCGCGTCGCGGAGGTCCTCGACGTCGGCGTCACCGACGACGAGGACACCGCCTACCCCCACGTCGCCGTCGAGGCGGGCCGCCGGATCGTCGCCGGCGACGCCGACCGGGCCCTTCTCGTGTGCGGCACCGGGCTCGGGGTCGCCATCAGCGCGAACAAGGTGCCCGGCATCCGCGCGGTCACCGCTCACGACAGCTACTCGGTGGAGCGCTCGGTGCTCTCCAACGACGCGCAGGTGCTGTGCATGGGCGAGCGCGTGGTCGGCGTCGAGCTGGCGCGCAAGCTGGCGAAGGAGTGGCTGGACCACGTCTTCGACCCGTCGTCGTCCTCGGCGCAGAAGGTGGCGGCGATCAGCTCGTACGAGGTCCGCGACTGACGGCGTGCCGGGCCGCCCGCCGTCCGGCGCAGGCTCAAGCCCTCGACCGGACGCGCCGATGCACCACGAAGCCTCCGGCGCGAGCCGGCCATCGCCGAAGCCCCAGGGACGCCACGTGCCACTGTTCACCCGCCGGTCGAGCCCGAACGCCGCTTCGAACGGGGCGCAGCCGCCCGACGTCGAGACCCTCGAGCAGCTCCTCGGCGTGCTGCACGCCGGGGTGCTCGACGGCGTGGACGCCCACCGGAAGATGGCGGCCACCATCGTCGAGCCGCTGGACCTGTCCTACGTGGGCGCTTGGCACCTCGCCGACGACGGCCCGCCGGTGCTCATCGCCGAGTCCGTCGGCCGCGACCGCTCCATGGCCCCGGCCGTCAGCGGGGCCAGCCGTGAGCTGCCGTCGCTGTGGCGTCGCGCCGTCGAGCAGCGGACCCCGGTGCGCCTGGACGGCGAGACCCAGCGCGGCCTCGCCCCCCGGTGGGAGGCCGCAGCGCGCGCGGGCGCGACGGAGGGCGCTCTGGTGCCGGTGAGCAACGACTCGGCCGTCGTCGCCGTCTACGAGTGCTACGCCGCCGTGCCGCTGCCCTTCTTCGGGCCGCGCGCCGCGAAGTGGGAGACGATCATGCGTATCGCCGCCAACGCCTGCGAGGACGCGGTCGCCACGTCCAAGGCGGGCGCTGCCGTGCGCGAGTCGGTGGACGACCGCGAGGCGATCACCGCCATCGTCGCCCGCCTCGGCGAGGCGCGCGACGAGACCGCGGCGGTCGACACGGCGCTGTCCACGGTGCGGGAAGGCTTCGGGTGGTCCTGGGCGGGGTGCTGGCGCGGCGAGGTCGGTGACCGCGGCGGGGCGGCCCTGCGGCTGGTGGCCCAGTCACGCGACGAGGCGCGCGCCTCCGGCACCCAGCACGGCGCGCCGAGCCCGGGCGAGGACTCGCTGGTGCGCCGTGCGTGGCGCCAGCACGACCTCGTCACCGGCCCGGCCTCCGACGGGCGCAGCGGGCTCGCCTTCCCCCTCGTGGGGGCGGACGGGGTGCGGGGGGTCCTCGAGTTCTCCGCGCAGGCCCCCATCGAGCTCTCGGACTCACGCAGGTCGGCGCTGCGCAACGTCCAGCTGCTGGTGAGCCAGCGCCTCGACGTGCTGGCGCGCTCCGCGGTGGACGCCAGCTCCGCCCAGGAGCTCCTCGACACCGTGACGCGCCTGCGCGAGTCGACGCTGGACGCCACGCGGGTCGCCGAGGGCGCCGTGGCGCAGGCCTCGGCGATGACCACCGAGGTGGAGGCGCTCTCCGCGTCGTCGGCGGCGATCGGCGACGTCATCGCGATCATCTCCGGCATCGCCCAGCAGACCAACCTCC
>JARICT010000073.1 GCA_029257185.1 Quadrisphaera sp. | reverse complement strand
GCCTCGGTGGCGCGCACGAGCTCGAGGGCGAGGTTGCGATCGGGGCGAAGGGTGTCGACGGACGGCTCGGCCATGGCGCTCACTCCTGTGTGACGAACGGTGACCGGCGCTCCGGCGGCTCCGGTGGTCCGACCCTAGCGACCGGCGCGCACCGTGCGCGCCACACGGCCAGACGCAGGGTCGACGAGGTCGTCACCCGCCGGCAGCAGGAAGCTCTGTGTCCGACCCGGTGTCCGACCCGGTGTCCGACCCTGCGTCGCTCGCCTGCTCGACGGACGCGTCGAGCCGGGCGCGCGCGCCGTCCAACCACTGCTGGCACCGCGCAGCGAGCGCCTCACCACGCTCCCACAGGGCGAGGGAGGCCTCCAGCGGCTCGCCCCCGGCCTCGAGGCGGCGCACGACGTCGACCAGCTCGTCGCGCGCCGCCTCGTAGCCGAGCGAGGAGACGTCGTGCTGCGCGTCGGCGGCACCCGACGGCGTCGGCGAGGTCCCCGGTGCCGGGGAGCCGCCCTGCGTCGTCGACGGGCTCTGGGCGTCCTGCGTGGTCGGGGCGCTCGGTGTCATGACGTCTCTCCGGTCTCCGCGGTGCGGTCCTGGTCTGCTGGTGCCGAGGGCTCTTCCTGCTCGGCGGTGTCGGCGACGTGGGCGATGGCGGTCGTGCTGGCGGCGCTGCTGGTGCTCGCTGTGCTCGCTGGGCCGTCGGTCTGGGCCTCGGGCGCTCCGCCCTCCGAGCCCGCGCGCGCCGACAACCGGCCGTGCGCCAGACGCAGCACCAGCTCCTCGTCGGGCTCCACCTGGTCGGCCGAGCGCACCACCGCTGCGTCGCGGGAGCGCTGGACCACCGCGTAGCCGCGCACGAGCGTGGCCTGCGGCGACAGGGCCCGCACCCCTGCCACGAGGGCGCCCAGCTCACCGGCCGCCGTCCGCAGCACGGCGTCGAGCCCGCGACGGACCCGCGTGGTGAGCGCCCCGACGTCCTCGGCGCGCGCGTCGACCCACCGGTGCGGCTCGGCGAGCACCGGCCGGGACCTCACCGACGTCAGCGCGCCCTGCTCCCCGTCCAGGCGCCGGACCATCGACGCGAGCAGCCGCTGGCGCGCAGC
The DNA here is from genome assembly GCA_029257185.1 of Quadrisphaera sp. Taxonomy (GTDB): domain Bacteria; phylum Actinomycetota; class Actinomycetes; order Actinomycetales; family Quadrisphaeraceae; genus CADCUY01. The sequence goes on along the minus strand of JARICT010000073.1, from coordinate 8,096 downwards.
CGTGAGCCCCGCGAGCTCCTCGCTCACCGCGGGCACCACGCGACGGCCGGCGTCGGTGGGGGTGGAGGCGCGGACGTCGGCGACGAGGTCGAGCAGCGGCGAGTCCACCTCGTGGCCGATCGCGGAGACCACCGGTGTCCGCGCCGCGGCGACGGCGCGCACCAGGCCCTCGTCGCTGAAGGGCAGCAGGTCCTCCAGCGACCCTCCGCCGCGGCTGATGACGATGACGTCCACCTCGGGGAGGGCGTCGAGCTCGCGCAGCGCCCCCGCGACCTCGCGGGCCGCGGCGGGACCCTGCACGGGCACCGGCCTGACCTCGAAGCGCACCCCGGGCCACCGGGTGGTGGCGGTGACCACCACGTCCCGCTCGGCGGCGCTGCCGCGCCCGCACACCAGGCCCACGGCGGCGGGCAGGAAGGGCAGGGGCTTCTTGTGCCCCGGGTCGAAGAGGCCCTCGGCGGCGAGCACCCGCTTGAGGTGCTCGATCCGCGCCAGCAGCTCGCCGACGCCCACGGCCCGGATCTCCTGGGCGGTCAGCTGCAGCGTGCCGCGCTTGGTCCAGAACTCCGGGGTCGCGCGCACCACCACGCGCGACCCCTCGCGCAGCCCGTCGGGGAAGGACGAGGTGAGCAGGCGCCGGTTGGCGGTGACGGACAGGGACATGTCGACGTCGACGTCGCGCAGGGTGATGAACGCGATACCGGTGCCGGGGCGCAGCCGGCACTCCACGACCTGACCCTCGACCCAGATCGTCGACATCTTCGCCACGTACTCGGAGATCTTGGCGCTCAGCAGGCGCACCGGCCACGGTTGCTCGGCGCTCGTCGCCGCTGCCGTCGCCGGCAGGGTGCGCTTCTCGACCTCTGCGACCGCCATGCCGTCAACCTACGATGGGGGGGTGACGTCCACCCCAGACCTGGCCGCCGCCCACCGCCCCGCGACGACGAGCGCCCCCGCCCGGCCGGGGCACCCCGCGCCGTCCCTGCCCGACGAGCCCCGTGCTGACGAGCCGCGTCCCGGCGAACCGAGCCTCTCCGGTGCGGGCAACGCCGCGCTGATGACCGTCGACGACGTCGACGCCCCGGCTGCCCAGCCCGGCCGCCGCGTCCTCCTCGCTGCCCCTCGTGGCTACTGCGCGGGCGTGGACCGCGCCGTGATCACCGTGGAGAAGGCCATCGAGCACTACGGCGCCCCGGTGTACGTCCGCAAGGAGATCGTCCACAACCGGTTCGTCGTGGACACCCTCACCCGTCGCGGAGCGGTCTTCGTCGACGACACCGACGAGGTGCCGGAGGGCGCGCGCGTCGTCTTCTCCGCCCACGGCGTCTCCCCGGCGGTCCGTCAGGCCGCGGACGAACGATCGCTGCAGTCCATCGACGCCACGTGCCCGCTCGTGACCAAGGTCCACCGCGAGGCCGTGCGGTTCGCCGCCGACGACCGCGAGATCCTCCTCATCGGCCACGAGGGCCACGAGGAGGTCGAGGGCACCGCGGGCGAGGCCCCGGACCACGTGCAGCTCGTCGACGGGCCGGACGCCGTGGACGAGGTGGTGGTCCGCGACCCGGACCGGGTGGTGTGGCTCTCGCAGACCACGCTCTCGGTCGACGAGACGATGGAGACGGTGCGGCGGCTGCGCGAGCGGTTCCCGAAGCTGTCCGACCCGCCGAGCGACGACATCTGCTACGCCACCCAGAACCGGCAGGTGTCGGTGAAGAAGATCTCCGAGGAGGCCGACCTCGTCATCGTGGTCGGGTCGGCCAACTCCTCGAACTCGGTGCGGCTCGTGGAGGTGGCGCTGCAGCACGGCGCCGGTTCGTCCCACCGGGTGGACACCGTCGGCGAGGTGCAGGACGCGTGGTTCGAGGGGGTCGACGTCGTGGGGGTCACCTCGGGGGCGTCGGTCCCGGAGATCCTCGTGCGCGAGGTGCTCGAGGACCTCGCGGCGCGCGGGTACGGGGCTCCCGAGGAGGTCAAGACCGCGGAGGAGGACCTGTTGTTCTCGCTGCCGCGCGAGCTGCGCGCCGACCTGAGGCTGCGGGCCAAGGAGCAGGCGGAGGCCGGCGCGTCATGACGCCGCGCGGCGGACGACGATCCGCCCCTGGCGACGCGACGGGCGGTGTGTCTACAGGCGGTGGTTCGACGGGTGGTGTACCGCGGGGCGGTGGTCGCGCGTCGGCTGAGCCGCTCGGTGGCGACTGGGGGAGCGGTGAGCGGGTCTTCGGGCCGCCGCGGGGCACCGTGGAGTCCGACTGGTTCGTCCCCCTGGTGCGCGAGGCCCACCCGGAGGTCAGCCACGAGGCGGCCCGCACCGCTGTGAGGGCCGCCTGGTCAGCAGTGAACGAGGAGGCGTCACGTGCGGGGCGGCCGGCGGCGCACGTCGACGAGACGTCCGTCCGGCGCCTGCTGGGGCTGGCCGGGACTCCCGCCGAGGCCGCCACCACGGTCGACGCAGACGTCCCCTCCGACGCCGACGGGTCCGCCCTGCTGAAGCGCGCGCTCACCGTCGTCCTCGCCGCCGCCCGCGCCTACGACGACACCCCGCCGGAGCGCGCGGCCCGGTAGGTCGCGGCGCGTCATGCGTGCCGTGCGGCGTCATGCGTGCCGTGCCGCGCGTCGAGCGGGGACGTGGTGCATGCGACACGCCGCACGGCACAGCACCGACTCCCCGCACGACGGCCCAGCGGGTGCCGTCAGGACCTGCCCACCTGTCGTCGTGCAGGGGACGGCTTCACCGCACGTCGAGCCCCAGGGTCGCGACGAGGTGCAGCGCCTGGGCGACGTCGATGACGGCATCCCGGAGGTCGGTCGTCCGCGGGTCGACCTCGCCGAGCAGGCTGCCGCGCAGATCGGCGCCCTGCAGCGACGCTGACGCCAGGTCCGCGCCGGAGAGGTCGACGTCGGTGAGCACGGCCTCACGAGCGTCGACGCCGCGCAGTCCCGCCTCGCGGAAGCTCACTCCCGTGAGACGGGCGCGCTTCAGGGACGAACCGCTCAGATCGGTGTAGGCCCACGTCCCACCGGTGACGGTGAGCGGCGTCATCTCGGTGTCGGTGAACGTCGTGCCCATGAGCGAGCAGCCGGTGAACGACGCCCCGAACAGCACGCAGCGCTCGAACCGGCAGGTGGTCCACGCGCTGTTCTCGTGGCGCGAGGCGTTGAGCCGCACCCCCGCGAACGTGCAGTCCTCGAACCGCGCCCCGGCGGTGACGACCTCCGTCATGTCGACGTCCACGAAGCGGCAAGCGGTGTAGACGTCGCCGGTCAGCTCTCGGCCGTACCAGTCCTCGTCGATCACCGAGACTCCCTCGACGTGCTCACCCATGCTGATGCCCTCCTGCTCGGTCCTCGTGCCCGGTTCTCCCGCTCGGTCGCCCGCCGGCCGGTGGCCCCAGGAGCGGTGGCCCGCCGGCCGGTGGCCCGATGAGCGGTCGCCCTGATGCTCCCGGCTCTGCTGGCAGGTCCTCAGGCCGCGGCGCTCTCGTCCGGGGCGTGCGGCTGCGCCTCGGCGTCCTCGCGGGTGGCACTGCGCCGCTCCGGGCGGCGGCCGGCCCACCCTGGGAGCACCGGCGCTGGCTGGCAGTCGTGCACGGACCCGGTCGGGCTGGTCCAGGAGAACCGGCCCGGCGAGGGCTGCGCCAGCTGCCACCCGAGGTGAGTCTTGGCGTCGTGGTGGCGCAGGCACAGCGGGCCGGTGTTGCCCGCCGAGGTGGTCCCGGTCCGACCGCCCGGGCCGCTCTCGCCGAAGCTGACGGTGTGGTCGAGCTGCGCGAGCACCGCCGGCTCGCAGCACGAGGGGAACACGCAGGTGCCGTCACGCGCGAGGACGTGCTGTCGCAGCCGTCTCGGCGGCCGGTAGACGGTGGTCCCGCGGTCGAGGAGCGTCCCGCTCACCGGGTCGACCAGCAGACGCCTCCAGCGGGCGTCGGCGGCGACGGTGCGCGCCTCGTCCGCGTCGAGGGGTCCGATGCCGGGGACGTGCGCCGGGAGGTCAGACTGCCCGAGCAGGGTGTCCGCGGCGACCACCACCTGGACCTCCGCCAGGTCGGCGAAGCGCTCACGCGGTGGCAGCGCGACGGGGCGGACTCCGGTGGGCGGGTCCACGGGGGGTCTGCGCATGGCGGCCGTCTCCGGGCGCGGCGGAGCGCCGGGACCGTCTCCGCTGCTGGTCGAGGCGCTGCCCGCCCCGTCGAGGAGCCCTCCGCCGGCTCCGGTGAGCAACCCCTCGCCGGCCCCGGTGAGGAGCACGGTGAGGACGTCGGCGCGCAGCTGGGGGAGCGTGCGGGTCTCGGGCTCTCCGCCACCGTCGACGCCGCCGGCCTTGGCTGACGCGGCGAGCCGGTTGATCCCGAGCCACGCCGCGGCAGCGTCGAGAGCAGGGAGGTCGGCGACGAGGCGCCGGCACCCCGGGATTGGAGAGGGGGTGAGCGTGACGTCGCGCTCGGTGCGTCCGCGAGCGTTCCGTCGGGCGGACCACCCGGGGAGGAGCCGCTGCGCCTCGGCCTCGAGCATGCGGCGGAGCCGGGCCACGGTGGTGCTCGGAGCGTGGCGCACCGCCATCGACTGGAGGCTGGCGCACGCGGCAGCATCGGTGACGTCGCGGGTGATCGCGGCGACGAGGCGGGCGTGGGCCAGGTCCATGCGTCCGTCGGCCATGGCGTCGGCGCTCTCGTGGAGGTCGCGGTCGAGGCGGCGGGCGAGCCCCACGGCGCGAGAGGCCGCAGCCGGGGCCATGGCCAGCGCTGCGGAGACCTCCTCGGCGGCAGGGCGCAGGGACTCGGCCCGGTCGACCGGGTGGGGGACCGAGCGGTCGAGGGCGGCGATGGCGTCGAGGCGTCCCGCGTCGCAGAGCGCGGTCATCGCCCGCCACGCCTTGACGGTCTCGGTGCGCTCGCGCGCGGACAGCTTCTCACCGGCCAGGGCGATCAGCGTCGTCAGCAGCTCCGGGCCCGGTGGCGCGGCGAGCGCCTCGACGACGGCCTCGCGCAGCACGCGGTGGGCCGGTCCGTCCGGCTCCACGACAGCGAGGCGGTTGGACATCGGCAGTCCGTCGGACTCCAGCGGTCCGTCAGACGTCGGCGGCCCATGAGACACCGAGGGTCCGTCGCCTGCAGCGGGAACGTCCCCTGCGCGCCTCGTCGTCGACATGGTCAGACACTGTCATCGACCACCGACAGCGCCTCGGTGCCTCGACCTGTTCGGCGCAACGTGCATCACCGCAGGTCACGCAGGGGAGGAGCTGGCACGTCAGGCGCCCCGGCGCAGGGCGTCGCGCCGCGCACCGTGGTCCCGGGAGCCGTCGGTCCGTGGGCCGTCGTCCCGGAAGCCGTCGTCGTGCCGCTCGTCGAACCGTGCCCCACCGTCGACACCCAGCAGCTCCGGCGAGGTCAGCGGCCGGGGCAGCTGCTCCAGCGGCGGGGCCGCGGCGATGGCCGTGTCGCTGAGACCCAGCTGGCTCATGCGTCGCGCCGAGACGAGCACCCGCGTCTCCAGGGCGCCGACCATCGCGTTGTAGTCGGTGACGGCCCGCCCCAGCGTCCGGCCCAGCTTCCCGGTGTGCTCGCCCAGCGTTCCCAGGCGGGCGTACAGCTCGCGGCCGAGGTCGAACAGCTCGCGAGCGCCGTCGGCCAGCGCCGCCTGCTGCCACGTGATGGCCACCGTGCGCAGCAGCGCGAGCAGCGTCGTCGGCGTCGCCAGCACCACCCGCCGGCCCATCGCGTGCTCCAGCAGCGCGGGGTCCGCCTCGCAGGCCGCGGCGAGGAACGACTCGCCGGGCACGAAGCACACGACGATCTCCGGTGATGGCTCGAACGCCGTCCAGTACTCCTTCGCCGCCAGGGCGTCCACGTGGCCTCGCAGCGCGGCGGCGTGCTGGCGGGCGGCGGCCTCGACCCGTTCGGCATGAGCCGCGGCGTCTCCGGAGCCCGGCGCGGCGCTCGCGGCCAGGAAGGCGGCCAGCGGGGCTTTCGCGTCGATCACGACGTTCTTGCCGCCCGGCAGGTGGACCACGGCGTCGGGGCGCACGTCGGCGCCCTGGTGGTTGGTGCCGCGCGCCTGGAGGTCGAAGTCGACGCGCTCCAGCATCCCGGCGTGCTCGACGACCCGCTTCAGCTGCACCTCGCCCCACGCCCCGCGCACGTTGGGGCTGCGCAGCGCGCCGGCGAGCGCGGCGGTCTGGTCCCGCAGCGCATCGCCGGACCGCGTGACCTGCGTCAGCTGGGCCCCGAGGCGCCCGTACTGCTCGACGCGCTCGCGCTCCAGCTCGCCGACGTGCCGCTCCAGGCGGGCCATCGACGAGGTCACGGGCCCGAGCGCAGCGGCGAGCTCGGTGGAGGACTCGTCGTCGGACTCCCGGCGGTCCAGCCGCTCGGAGAGCACGTCGCGCTCGGCCTCAGCGCGGGCGAGGGCGACCCGTGAGCGCCCGTTCGCGAGCACCCACCCGAGCAGGAGGCCGACGAGGACCGCGACGACCAGGAGCAGCACCCCGGCGAGAGAGACCTCAGACATGGGCGCAGCGTGACACCGCCCTCGGACAACGGCGGTGACGTCGAGCGGCGCGTCGGGTCAGGTGTCCCTCGTCGGGCCCGCTGTGGCGCAGGATCACCGGATGGACGTGGAGGGCTGGCCGGCGGACGCGCCCGGCGTCCTCGTGCTCCCGTCCGGGCGCAGGGTCCGAGGCCGCGGCGTCAGGTTGCCGCTGCCCGACGGACCGAGCCCCACCTACGCCGTCCATCTCCTCGGGCGCCGGCCCCCCGACGTCCCGTGGCCCTCGGCCTGGGTCCGCTGGCCCGACCTCGGCCTCCCGACCGACCCCCGACGAGCACGCCGGGTCCTGCTCGACGCCTGGCAGCGCGCCGGCTGCGAGCGCGTCGAGCTCGCGTGCGGCGGCGGCCGGGGCCGCACGGGCACGGCGCTGGCCTGCCTGGCGGTGCTCGACGGCGCGTCGCCGGGCGGTGCTGTGGCCCACGTCCGAGAGCGCTACCACCCGCGATCCGTGGAGACGCCGTGGCAGCGGTGGTTCGTCGCGTGGTTCGCCGCGGGGACCTCCGAGGGTTCCGCGTAGGCTCCGGTTCCCGTGGCACTCACCATCGGCATCGTCGGCCTGCCCAACGTCGGCAAGTCCACCCTCTTCAACGCTCTGACGAAGAGCCAGGTGGTCGCGGCGAACTACCCGTTCGCGACCATCGAGCCCAACATCGGCGTGGTCCCGCTGCCCGACGAGCGCCTCGGCGTCCTCGCCGGCATCCACGGCTCCGAGAAGATCATCCCAGCGACGGTGTCCTTCGTCGACATCGCGGGCATCGTCAAGGGCGCCTCGACGGGGGAGGGGCTGGGCAACAAGTTCCTCGCGACCATCCGCGAGGCCGACGCGATCTGCCAGGTGGTCCGGGCCTTCGTCGACGACGACGTGGTGCACGTCGACGGCCGCGTCGACCCCGCGTCGGACCTCGAGACGATCCACACCGAGTTGATCCTCGCCGACCTCCAGACCCTCGAGCGGGCGATCCCGCGGCTGGAGAAGGAGGTCAAGGGCAAGAAGGCCGACGCCTCCGTCCTGGCCGCCGCGAAGGCCGCCAACGAGCTGCTCGAGCAGGGCACCACGCTGTTCGCCGGAGCCGAGAAGGCGGGGATCGACGTCGGAGCGCTGCGCGAGCTGGGGCTGCTGACCACCAAGCCGTTCCTCTACGTCTTCAACCTCGACGAGGCGACGCTGACCGACGACGCGCGCAAGGCCGAGCTGGCCGAGCTCGTCGCCCCCGCCCAGGCCGTGTTCCTCGACGCCGCGGTGGAGGCCGACCTCGCGGACCTGCCCGAGGACGAGGCCGCCGAGCTGCTGGCGTCCGTCGGGGCCGACGAGCCGGGGCTGAACCAGCTGGCCCGCGTCGGCTTCGCCAACCTCGGCCTGCAGACGTACCTCACCGCCGGTCCCAAGGAGTCGCGCGCCTGGACCATCCCGGTCGGTGCCACCGCGCCGCAGGCGGCCGGGGTGATCCACACCGACTTCCAGCGTGGCTTCATCAAGGCCGAGGTGGTCGGCTTCGACGACCTCGTGGCCGCCGGCTCCATGGCGGAGGCCAAGGCGAAGGGCCGGGTGCGCA
>JARICT010000065.1 GCA_029257185.1 Quadrisphaera sp. | reverse complement strand
GGCGTGGTCGAGCGTGTGGGCCGCGGGTTGTACCGGCGCTCCGACGCGCCGCCGGCGGACCTGGACCTGGTCGAGGTGGCGCTGCGGTCTCCGCTGGCCACGATCTGCCTCACCAGCGCGCTCGCGCGGTACGGGCTGGTCGACGACGTGCCGCCTGCCCTCGACCTGGCACTTCCGCGAGGGCACAGCCCGGTGGCCACCGTGGTCCCGGTGGCCTGGCACCACTTCGACGCGGCCACCTTCGGTCTGGGGCGTGCTCTCGTGGCGGTGGAGGGCAGCGACGAGCACATCGGTCTGTACAGCAGCGAGCGGTCCATCGTTGACGTCTTCCGCACCCGCGCCTCCAGCGGCTACGAGACCGGCGTCCAGGCGATGCGGGCGTGGCTGGGTCGCCCTGGAGCGTCCCCCGCCGCGCTGATGCGCCTGGCCGAGCGGCTGCCCCGTGCCCGGGGCCCGGTGCGCCAGGCCTTGGAGCACCTGCTGTGAGCCGGCCTCGCGACGTCGACCCAGCCACGGCGGCGTCGGTCTACGGCCGGCTCCAGCAGCTGGCGCGCCGTGAGGGGTGACCCACGGACGAGATCCTCACGCTCTACGCGCTCGAACGGGTGCTGGACCGGCTCATGCGTACCGAGCACCGCGACGACCTCGTGCTCGAGGGCGGCGTGCTGCTGGCCGCCTATCGGCTGCGCCGGCCCACCCGTGACATCGACGTCCAGCTCGTCGACGCAGCACTGGACCGCCAGCACCTGGCGACCGTGGTCACCGCGATAGCTGGCGTGCCCGTCGAGGACGGCCTGGCGCTCGATCCGTCCGCGGCGTGGATGGAGACCATCCGCGACGAGGACGAGTACCGCGGCCTGCGTGTCCACCTGCCCGGGACGCTGCACACTCACCGGCTGGACGTGCGCCTCGACGTCAGCACGGCCGACCCGATCTGGCCCGAGCCCGTTCAGGTGGTCTTGCCGGGGCTCCTCGGGCAGCCCGTCACGCTGCTCGGGCACCCGCTCGTCACGGTCGTCGCGGAGAAGACGATCACCATGCTGCAGCGCGGGAGCGTCAGCACCCGCTGGCGCGACTTCGTCGACGTCCGCTCCCTGGCACGGGAGCACTCCTTCGTCGCCGACGACATGTGGCGCGCCGCGAGCACCGTGGCCGAGCACCGGCAGACGGTCCTCGGCCCCCTGGCCGACGTGCTCGGCGGCTACCAGGGCATCGCCCAACCGAGGTGGCGGGCCTGGCGCGCCAAGCATCGACTGCAGGACCGCTCCCTGGTCGACTTCGGCGCCCAGCTCGCCGACGTCATGGCTTTCGTCGACCCCGTGTATGCCCGGACCCGGCAGGAACGAGACCTCTGGGACCCTGAACGCTTCTCGTGGACGCCGTCGTAGGGCGCTCAGGGTCGATGCCAGCGCAGCGCCGCCGCCGGGGTGAGGACGGCCGACGAGGACCCGCCCTCAGACGAACGCGGCGTGCCCGGTGATGGCCCGCCCGACGATGAGGGTATTCATCTCCCGGGTGCCCTCGTAGGAGTAGATCGCCTCCGCGTCGGCCACGAACCGGGCGACGCCGGTCTCCAGGACGATGCCGTTGCCGCCGCACACCTCGCGGCAGCGCGCCACGACCTCGCGCATCCGCGAGGTCACCCACGACTTGGCCATCGAGGACTGCGCGTCGGTGGTGCCGCCGGTGTCCTGCAGCGCCGCGAGGCGCGCGCACATCGCGATGGACGCGGTGATGTCCCCGATGCTGCGCACCAGCAGGTCCTGGACCAGCTGGTGCGAGGCGATGGGCTTGCCGAACTGCTCGCGCGTGATGGCGTAGGCCAGCGCGGCCTCGTAGGCGCCGACGGCGACCCCGATGCCCTGCCACGCCACCCCGGCCCGCGTCAGGCGAAGGACCTCGGCGGTGTCCTTGAAGGACTGCGCCCGCGGCAGGCGCCGCTCCTCGGGGACCTCGACGCCGTCGAGCACGATGTCGGCGTTCTCCACCGCGCGCAGCGCCGTCTTGCCCTCGATCTTGGTGGCGGTGAACCCCGGGGAGCCCTTGGTGACGAGGAACCCCTTCACCTGGTCGTCGGCGGTGTCGCGCGCCCACACCACGACGACGTCGGCGAAGGTGGCGTTGCCGATCCAGCGCTTCTCACCGCTCAGCACCCAGGTGTCGCCGCGGCGGGTCGCCGTGGTGCGCAGGCCCTTGGCGGCGTCGGAGCCGGACAGCGGCTCGGTCAGACCGAAAGCACCCACGGCCTCGGCGCTGGCCAACCGCGGCATCCACTCCGCCTGCTGCTCGGGGGAGCCGCAGACGGTCAGCGACGTCATCGTCAGGCCCGACGAGACCCCGACGAAGGTGCCCACCGAGGCGTCCACCCGGCTCATCTCCAGGGCCAGCCAGCCCTGGTACAGCGCGGAGGAGGGGAAGCGGCGGGTGGACTCCCACTCGGTGCCCATCACCCCGATCCGTCCGAGCGGGGCGATGAGGTGGCGGGGGAACTCCGCGCGCTCCCAGTGGTCGTCGGCGACGGGCGCCACCTCCGCCGCGAAGAAGCGCCTCCCCTCCAGGACCGACTCGGCCTCGGCGTCGGTGAACGCGTCGGCGAACCCGTAGAAGTCGCTCGGCAGGCGCAGGTCCGGGTAGGCGTCGAAGACCGCCGCGGGCACCGGCGACGCCGGCGCGGGCGGGGGAGCGGTGGGCCGGGTGGTCGCGCTCGGGACGCCGGCCGACGGCGTGCTGGCGGGCGCGGGGTTCTGCTGCTGGCGGTGCGTCACGGTCATGGTGGCTCCGTCGCTGGTGGGGCTGGCGTCGCGTCGTCGGGCGCCCGTCGACCATGGTCCCACCGTGTCGAGCGCGTCGCGCGGTGTCGAGCGGGGAGCTGCGGTGTCGAGCGGGGAGCAGATGCGCCACCCGGCGCGGTGATCATGGAGGATCGGCCCTGTGAAGGTATGCGAAAGGGCCGATCCTCCATGATCACCAGCGGGGCTGCCGGGTGAGACCCATTCGTGAGTGTCGGGGGGCCGACCCTCCACGATCACCGCGGGGGCGACAGACTGACGGGGTGGCTGACGCACCGGACACCGCCGACGGACCGACCGCTCCGACCCTGGAGGGCTGGACGCTCCTGCGCTCCGGGAAGGTCCGCGACGTCTACCTCGAGGACGCCGGCCGCACGGGCGGGGCCGGCGATGGCACCGGCGGCGGGGACGGCGCGGACGCGGCCGGCGCGGGCGCAGCCCGCCTCCTGCTCGTCGCGAGCGACCGCATCAGCGCCTACGACCACGTGCTGGCCACCCCGGTGCCGGACAAGGGGGCGATCCTCACCGCCCTGAGCCTGTGGTGGTTCGACCAGCTCGCCGGCTGGGACCTCGGGGTGGGCCACCACGTGCTCGACACCCGGTCGGCAGCCGACGGCGGAGCGGTGCCCGACGCCGTGGCCGGGCGCGCGATGGTCTGCCGGCGCCTGGCGATGGTGCCCGTCGAGTGCGTGGCCCGCGGCTACCTCACGGGTTCCGGACTCGCGGACTACCGGGCCACCGGCACCGTCGCCGGCATCGAGCTCCCCGGCGGCCTCGATGACGGCGACCGCCTCGCGACGCCGATCTTCACGCCCGCGACGAAGGCCCCCGCCGGCTCGCACGACGAGAACACCACCTACGCCGAGGTCGCCACCGATCTCGGCGAGGCGCTCGCGGACCGTCTCAGGGAGATCACCCTCGGGGTGTACGAGCGCGCGGCGGCGCTCGCGTCCGACCGCGGGCTCGTGCTGGTGGACACCAAGCTGGAGCTGGGGCTGACCGACCTGGCCCCCGCGGAGGAGGGCCAGCCGTGGGACCCGGCGACGTTGACGGTCGGGGACGAGCTGCTCACCCCGGACTCCTCGAGGTTCTGGCCCGCGGAGGACCCGCGCCCGAGCGCCGGGTTCGACAAGCAGTTCGTCCGGGACTGGCTCACCTCCGACGCCTCCGGGTGGAGCCGCTTCAGCGGCGAGCCGCCGCCGCAGCTGCCGAGCGACGTGGTGCAGGCCACCCGTGCCCGCTACGTCGAGACCTACGAGCGGCTCACCGGGCTGACCTGGGGCTGATCGGCCTGCGACCCCACCGGGTCACGCGCACGGACGGGCAGCGGGTCAGCCGATCACGCCGGTGGACTCGAGCAGCACCGCCGCGGCGACGAGGACGAGGAGGCCGGCGAACACGCCCTGCAGCACGCGTGGGGGCAGCCGCGAGGCGATGGGGCGCCCGAGCGCGGAGGCGAGCACGGCTCCGAGCGTGAACGGTGCGACGACGGACCAGTCGAGCGAGATGCTCCCGGTGCGCGCCACCAGGGCCACCGCGGAGTTCAGCGCGATGACCACCAGCGAGGTGCCCACGGCGACCGGCATGGCGAGCCCGAAGGCGAGCACGAGAGCCGGCACGATGACGAATCCGCCGCCCACGCCGAGGAAGCCGGTGAGGAAACCGGTCACCGTCCCCCCGATCACCATGCCGATGACGGTGCGCCGCGGGGCGCCGGCACCTGCTCCACCCGTGACCAGGTGCCGCACCATGGCGACCGCGGAGAGGAGCATCACGACGGCGAAGGACGTCAGGAGGATCCGCGGGTCGACGCCGCGGTTCGCCCAGGTGCCGAGCAACGAGGCCGGGGTGCCGGTGGCCACGAAGATCAGCGCGGTCTTCCAGCGCACCGCCCCGGCGCGGGCGTGCAGGACGCTGCTGGTGGCGGACGCGACGCCGACCACGACGAGGCTGGCCGCGGTCGCCGCCTTCGCCGGCACGCCCAGCAGGTAGACCATCCCCGGCACCGTGAGGATGGCCCCGCCGCCGCCGAGCGCGCCGAGCACGAGCCCGACGACCACGCCCAGCCCGGCGGCGGCGGCCACCAGCTGCATCAGGCCACGGTGCCGGGCTCGCCGCCGTCACGGCGCACCGGCAGGCCGGCCTGGGCCCAGGCCTGCATGCCGCCGTCCAGGCTGCGGACGTCGGCCCCGGTGGAGCGCAGCCGCTTGGCGGCCTTGGCGGAGCGCATGCCCGAGCGGCACACGGTCACCACCACGGAGCCTTGCTCCACGCCCGGGGGGAGCTCGCCCTTGCTGATGCTGCCCAGGGGGACGTGCACGGCGCGAGGGGCGTGGCCGGCGGCCCACTCGTCGTCCTCGCGGACGTCGAGCAGGACGGCCCCCTGCGCGAGGAGCTCGTCGGCGGAGCGGGCGTCGATGGTGGGGACGGAGTCGAACATGTCAGATCCTCTGGTCGTGGTGGGTGCCGAGCTGGAGGTGGTAGCCCGAGCTGGGGGCGAAGTCAGCGCTGACGCTGAAGCGGTCGGCGCGCACGAGGCTTCGACGGTGCTCCACGGGCCTGCCGTCGGCGCAGCCGAGCCGTTCGACGAGGAATGCCGGGCTCCCGGGCTCGACCGCGAGAAGGTCGGCGTCGCCTGGGTCGAGGACGACGGCGCGCAGGTCCTCCCGTCCCCCGCGCACCGAGATCCCGCACCTCGCCGCGAGCTCGGAGTACAGGGCGGTGTGGCTGAAGTCCGCGTCCAGCAGCTGGCGCGTCAGCTGCTCCGGGAGCCACGCCTCGTCGAGAGCGAGCGGTTCGTCGTCGGCCAGGCGCAGGCGGCGCAGGTGCACGAGCGGGGTGCCCGAGGCGAGGCCGAGCGCCGCCGAGGCGGCAGCGTCGGTGACGACGTCCAGCGCCATGACGCGGCTGCGCTGGGTCATCCCGGCGGTCTGCACGGAGTCGAAGAGGCTGTAGAGCGCCCCGAGCGGCTGGCTGATCTCCCGGGCGACCTGCGAGGGCCTGCCGCGGCGGGCGAGCAGCGTGCCGGCCTCGCGCAGGGAGCGCAGCGCCTGGCGCACCGTCTGCCGGCTCACCCCGTACTCCTGGGCGAGCGCGTGCTCGCCGGGGACGCCGCCGGTGAAGGCTCCGGCGTCCAGGCGCCGTCGCACGTCGGCCTCGACCTGGGCCCACACCGGCGTGCGGGAGCCGCGGTCGATCACCCCGGTGCTCACCGGCGCCGCGTCGTCGCCGGCCGTCACGAGCGCGTGGGCGGGCGGTTGAAGGGCAGCGCGGAGAGCGCGCGGCCCATCGCGCAGGTGTTGGTCAGGGCCGCCACCGAGAGGCCGGTGCCGACGGCGCCGGCGAGGAAGCGGGCCCGCGGCCGCCAGATGCTGACGAGGATGCTGGAGGCGACGAGGCTCCCGGCGACGAGGCGCACCTGCCGCTCCAGACCCCACCCGGCGCGCATCGCGGCAGGCAGCCCGGACGGGTCCTCCGAGGCAGAGGGCTCCTCCGCGGCATAGGCCTCCAGGCCCCCGTCGAGGACCATGACCGGCTCCACCCCCGCGGCCCGCAGCGCCTCCGCGGCCTGGTGGGCGCGGCGGCCGGTGCGGCAGACCGTGACGGTCTCGCGGCCGGCGCCGCGCAGACCCTCGGCGTGGTCGGCGATGCGCTCCAGCGGCACGTTGCGGGCGCCCGGCACGCTGCCGCCGGCGAACTCTCCCGGAGAGCGGACGTCGATGACGTGCAGGTCGGTGGCGGTGCCGCTACCGCGACGGGCGCGCAGGGAGCGGCTGGTGATGATGGGGAAGGTCATGAAGGTCTCCCGAGGTGGTCGGTACGGGGTGCGGGCGGTGGGGTGGGACGTTCAGCGCGCGTCGGCGCCGGTGGTGAGGCCGAGCTCGACGGCGCTGGAGAAGTCGTCGTCGACGAGGACCACGTCGCGGTCCGCACGGTCCAGCAGGCTGGCGGCGATCGAGGACCGGAAGCCGCTGGCGCAGTGCACCCACAGCGTGCCGGCCGGCACCTCGTCGAGGCGCTGGAGCAGGGAGTGCAGCGGGACGTGCGCGGCGCCCGGGATGCTGTCCGCGGCGTGCTCGTCGTCACGGCGGACGTCGAGCACCGTCCACGCCCGCCCGTCGTCGTGACCGTGGCCGCGCCCGGCGGCGTTCTCGGCGTCGGCGGTGCGGCGGGCCGCGAGGTCGGCGAAGCTCGCCACCGGGTAGGAGCGGGTGCCCTGCTCGCCGGCGAGGGTCTCGACGTCGTCGGTGGAGGCGCCGGCGGGCCGCTCGATGCCGATGCGCACGAGCTGGCGCTGGGCGTCGGCGACCTCCTCGGGGGTGTCCGCGATCAGCGTCAGCGGGGTGCCCCACGGGATCAACCAGCCGAGGTACGTGGCGAACTGGGTGCCGAGCGCGATCGAGATCGAGCCCCCCAGGTGGGCGGCGGCGAAGGTGCGTCGCTCGCGCAGGTCGACCACCCACTCCCCGCTCTGCACGCGCTGGCGCACCTGCTCGGGGTCCACCTCCTCCACGGGGGAGAGGTCCGGGGCGCCCGGGCCGCTGCGGTTGCGCTCGCCCATGTGCGCGTAGTAGGCGGGGTAGGCGCTCAGCCCCGCGACGAGCTGCTCGACGAAGGCGTCCTCGTCGTCCACGAGCAGGGCGTCGTTGCGGTCCTTCTCCTGCCCGATGGTGCTGGAGTCACCGCCGGTGGCCGGGCCCGAGGAGCAGAACGAGCCGAACCCGTGGGTGGGGTAGACGGGGGTCTCGTCCGGCAGCTCGTCGGCGAGGCGACGTACCGAGCGGAACTGGTCGCGGGTCAGGCCCTCGGTGTCCTCGGGGCCCAGCAGGTCGGTGCGCCCGACGCTGCCGTAGAGCAGCGAGCCGCCGGAGAACAGCGCCGGCGGTCCTGCCTCGCCGGGGCCACCGGTGACCACGTAGGAGAGGTGGCCGTGGGTGTGGCCGGGGGTCGCGTGCGCCGTCACCGTCATGGACCCGGCGCTCAGCTCGTCACGGTCGCCGACGCGGACGTCCCCGACGACGACGTCCTCCCCGGCGGGGACGACGTAGCGGGCCCCGCTGGCCTTCGCCAGGGCGTAGCCGCCGGTGACGTAGTCGTTGTGGCGGTGGGTCTCGACCACGAGCGAGACGCTCACGCCGGCGCGGTCGAGGACCTCCTGCACGCGGTCGACGTCCCGCTGCGGGTCGACGACGACGGCGACCTCGCCGTCGTGGACGACGTAGCTGCGGTCCCCGAGCTCATCGGTGCTGATGACGTCCACGGTGATCATCGTGTGCCTCCCGGCTGCTGGTGCGGAGCTAATGACCGTACATTAACACGCCAGGACCTTCGTCCCTGTCCGCCTGGGCCCTCGGGGGGCGTCGGGCGCGGCGGCGCCGCGAGAGGATGGATGGAGGAGGTGGTCGCGATGGCGACGCAGGAGAGGCACCGCGAGGGCGACGAGGTCGCTGGCGCAGGGCGGGGGGTCGTCGTGGGCTACGACGGCTCTGCGAGCTCGGTCGCCGCGCTGACGTGGGCCGCGGTGGAGGCCCAGCACCGGGGCGCCTCGCTGACGGTGCTCTCCGCGGCAGACGTCTACACCGCCTCCCAGGGGGCGCCGCCGCTGGTCGAGGAGGTCTCCGCGGAGCAGCACCGCCTCGCCGCTGAGGGGGTCGAGGCCGTGGCGCAGATCTACGGTGGCATGGGCCCCGGGACGTCCGACGTCGAGGCTCACGTCGCGCTGACGGACCCGACCGCAGCGCTGATCGAGGCATCCCGCGACGCCGAGCTCGTGGTGATCGGCAACCGTGGGCGCGGCCGTATCGCCGGCGCGCTGCTGGGCTCCGTGGCCTTCTCGGTCAGCGCCGCCGCCAGCGCACCCGTGGTCGTCGTGCGGGGCGAGACCTTCCGGCGACCGGACGCCTCGTCGCCCGTCGTCGTCGGCGTGGACGCCTCCGCGGGCGCCCGCGACGCCGTCGTCTTCGCCGCCGGCGTGGCCGCCCGCGAGCAGGCGCCGCTGGTGGTGCTCGCCGCCTGGACCAACCCCGACCTCCTGGCCGAGGGATGGGTGGGGTCCTACGACACCGAGCTCATCGAGTGGGCCCGGGACAACGCCACCGCCGGCGCGCAGTCGGCCGCCGACCTCGCCCGCGACGCCCACCCCGGTCTCGACGTGCAGGTGCGGGTGGTCGAGCAGCGCGCTCAGGAGGCCGTGGCCGGCGCGTCCGCTGACGCGGGGCTCCTCGTCGTGGGGGCCCGGGGGCTCGGCAGCACGAGGTCGCTGTTCCTGGGCTCCGTCAGCCACGCCGCCATCCACCGTGCGCACTGCCCCGTGGCCGTGGTGAGGCAGCCCGAGGAGG
>JARICT010000031.1 GCA_029257185.1 Quadrisphaera sp. | reverse complement strand
AGATCGAGGAGTACTTCTGGCGCCCGGAGTGCAGCATGTCGAGCAGCTCGGCGCGGTCGACGCCGAGGGTCTCGGCGGCGCTGTAGAGGTACAGGCCGTGCCCGGCCTCGTCCTGGACCTTGGACAGGAGCACCTGCTTGCGGCGCAGGCTCGGCGCGCGGGTGATCCAGTTGCCCTCGGGCTGCATGCCGATGATCTCGGAGTGGGCGTGCTGGGCGATCTGGCGCACGAGGGTCTTGCGGTAGCCCTCCGGCATCCAGTCCCGCGGCTCGATGCGCTCGTCCGCGGCGATCATGGCGTCGAACCGGGCCAGCTGGGCGTCGTCGTCGAGCTGCTCGGGGGCGAGAACGGGAGCGGTCACGGGGGTCCTCCTCGGTGGGGGCGTCGCAGCCGGGGTCAGCGCCGACCGAACGTTCGGTGACTGATGATCCCGTACCGGGGCCCCGCGGTCAAGAGGTGACGACGACCGGCCTCACCCGCGCCGCCACCCGTCGAGGGCCAGGGAGACCACGGCGTCACCGAGCGAGCCGGGGCCGGGTCGGCCCGTCGCCGGCGTGACGTCCTCGGGCCGGCACCACTCGGCGATCGAGTTGATCATGCCGAACACCAGGCGGGTCACCAGCGCCGGGTCGAGATCGTCGCGCAACGTCCCCTCGGCCACCGCAGCCCGCGCCAGGTCGGCCACCGCGGCGTCGAAGGCCCGACGCCGCTCGAGCGCCCACCGCTCGGTGGCGGTGTTGCCGCGCACCCGCAGCAGCAGCGTCACGTGGGGCAGCTCGGTGACGAGGACGTCGACCTCGCGGCGCAGCACGTGCTCGAGGCGCGCCAGCGCGGGCCCCGAGGTGGCGCCGGGCTCCTCGAGCACGGCGAACAGCGGCACCAGCGCCCGCTCCAGCGCCAGGTGCAGCAGCTCCTCCTTGCCGCTCACGTGGTGGTAGATGGACGACTTCGTCAGCCCCGCGGCGCGCGCCAGGTCCTGCATCGAGGTGCCGTCGTACCCGCGCTCGGTGAACACCTGAGCGGCGGTGGTCACCAGGGAGCCGGTGTCGTGACGCTGGCCGCGGCGAGGGGCTGCTGGACCGGCGGCCATCAGGCAGCGACACGCTGGGGCCGCCGGCTCGCGAACCCCCTCAGCAGCACCTTGCGGACCTCGTCGTACCAGAGCACGACGGATGCCAGGGCCACGCACGCGCCCCAGTGAGCCAGGTCCATCGAGGCGGTCCCGAACGCGACCTGCAGGAAGGGCACCTCGACCACGGCCACCTGGAGCACCGCACCGAGCAGGACGGCCCCCCAGAGCCACGGGTTGACGAACAGACCGTGGAACGCGCTCGTCGTCTCCGAGCGGGCGTTGAACGCGTTGAAGAGCTGGGCCATCACCAGGGTGGTGAAGCCCGCCGTGCGGGCCACCTCCAGCGTGTCGTCGCCCTCCACCAGACCTCCCGGCAGGAAGAGGTCGATGGCGAGCAGGGACACGATCGCCATGACGAGCCCGACGGAGGCGATCCCGGCCCACATCCGCGCATCGATCGCCCGCTCCGTCGGCTTGCGCGGTCTGCTGGCCATCACGTCGTCGACCTCGGGGTCGACACCCATCGCCAGCGCCGGAGCGGAGTCCGTGAGGAGGTTGATCCACAGGATCTGGGTCGCGAGCAGCGGCAGCACGACCGACCCGTCGCTCGCCTCGTCGAGGCCGATCAACCCGGCGAGGACGACGCCGAGGAAGACGGTGAGGACCTCGCCCATGTTCGACGACAACAGGTAGCGCAGGAACTTCTTGATGTTGGTGAAGATGACACGGCCCTGCCGGACCGCCGCCACGATCGTGGCGAAGTCGTCATCGCCCAGGATCATCCGGGACGCTTCCTTGGTGACCTCGGTGCCGGTGATCCCCATGGCGACACCGATGTCGGCGGACTTCAGCGCGGGGGCGTCGTTGACGCCGTCGCCGGTCATCGCCACGACGTGCCCGTCGGCCTGGAGCGCGTCGACGAGCCTCAGCTTGTGCTGGGGCGAGACCCTGGCGTACACCGACGCCTCACGGGTGACCTCACGGAGCGCGTGGTCGTCGAAGGTGTCGAGCTCTCGCCCGGTCACCGCCCGGGCGCCCGCCTCGGTGATGCCGAGGTCGGCTGCGATGCGGCCCGCGGTCCTCGGGTGGTCGCCGGTGATCATGATGACGCGGATGCCGGCACGGTGCGCCTGGGCGATCGCCGAGGCCGCCTCGGCCCGTGGTGGGTCGATGATGCCGACCACCCCGAGGTGGACGAGGTCGCGCTCCACCGACGCGTCGACGTCGGACCCGGGATCGAGCGGGAGGTCGTCGACGACCCGTCGGGCGACGCCGAGAGTGCGGAAGGCCCCGGCCGAGAGCTCTTCCACCTCGGCGAGCCGCTGTGCCCTGACGGCGTCGGTGAGCGGGACCTCGTCCTCACCGACCTGGACCTTGGTGCAGCGATCGAGCAGGACGTCGGGCGCGCCCTTGCTGAACAGCAGGCGGGTCCCGTGCTCACGCTCCCGGTGCACCGTCGACATCATCTTGCGTTCCGAGGTGAACGGGATCTCTGCCTGGCGCTCGAACCGGCTCTCGACCGAACCGGTGGCGTCGAGCTTGTGTGCCGCCACCAGGAACGCGGCCTCGGTGGGGTCCCCCTGGATGGTCCACCCGCCGTCGTGCTCGGTGAGCTGGGCGTTGTTCGCGAGGGACCCCGCGCTCAGGGCGAGACCAACCTCGAAGCGCTGCGCCTCGCTGAGCGCACGGCCGTCTGCCGTCAGCTCGCCGTCGGGGCGATACCCGACGCCGGTGACGTCAGCCTCTCCCGAGGCGGTGACCACGCGCTGGATCGTCATCTCGTTGCGCGTGAGCGTTCCGGTCTTGTCGGTGCAGATCACCGAGGCAGACCCGAGCGCCTCGACCGAGCTGAGCTCCTTGACCACCGCGTTGCGCTCGGCGAGGCGCTGCACGCCGATCGCCAGCACGACCGAGAGGATCGCCGGCAGCCCCTCGGGCACCGCGGCGACCGCGAGCGAGACGCCCAGCAGCAGGACGACCACGAGGTCGCTCGGCTCGGTCACGCCACCGACCAGCACGATGGTGATCATCACGACGAGGGCGACGATGACCACGACGGCGCCCAGCAGCTTGCCGATCCGGCCGATCTCGACCTGGAGAGGGGTGGGCTCCGCCACCGTCGCCTCGAGCATCTCGGCGATCGCGCCGACCTCGGTCGACATGCCCACACCGGTCACGACCGCACGGCCGACGCCCTGGGCGACGGCGGTGCCCTTGTGGACCATGTTGACCCGGTCACCGATCGAGGCCGGCTCCTGCAGCGTCGCCGGGCTCTTGTCCACGGCCTCGCTCTCGCCGGTCAGGGACGCCTCCTGGAGGCGCAGCGCGCTCGCGCTCAGGAGACGGGCGTCGGCGCCCACGGCGTCGCCCTCGCTGAGGACGAGCACGTCACCGCGCACCAGCTCCACCGAGGGCACGGTCGTGAGCTCACCGCCGCGGAGCACCATGGACGAGGCCGCCGTCATCGCGCCCAGGGCCGCGACGGCGTTCTCGGCCCTGGCCTCCTGGCTGTAGCCGAGGACGGCGTTGAGGACGACGATCGCGGCGATCACGATGGCGTCCACCGGCGCGCCGGCCGCACCCTCGACGGCCCAGGAGGCCAGCGAGATCGCGGTGGCGGCCAGCAGCAGGTAGATGAGGGGGTCCTGGAACTGCGCCAGGACCCTGCGCCACACCGGTACCGGCTTCTTGCCTCGCAGCTCGTTGGGGCCGTCCGCCTCGAGCCTGCGCGCTGCCTCCTCGTGGGTCAGACCCGTGGCCGGGTCGACGCCCCACCGCGCAGCGACCGCGTGCGCGTCGGCTGTCGAGACGTCGCCGACAGGCTCCTCGATCACGATCTGGCCCCCACGCTGCGATGCTATCCGCGGCTCCGGGGACGAGATGGTGGCGCCGGCCCGTCAGGGAGGACCACGCGCTCGCCCGCTCCACCTGGACGGTGATGCTGCCTCGACGTCAAAGGATCGGACCCTGATGCGCTGGGACCCCACGCAGTACGCCCGCTTCTCCGACCACCGGAGCCGGCCCTTCGCCGACCTGGTCGCCCAGGTCGGCGCGGTGTCGCCAGCCGCGGTCGTCGACGTCGGCTGTGGCTCGGGTGAGCTCACCCTCTCCCTCGTGCAGCGCTGGCCGGACGCGACGGTCCGGGGCGTGGACTCCTCACCCGACATGGTCGAGCGCGCACCCGCCGGCCGCGGCGCCGCCTTCACGGTCGGGGACGCCCGCGACGTCGACGCGACCGGCGTCGACGTCCTGGTCAGCAACGCCGCCCTGCAGTGGGTTCCCCAGCACACCGAGCTCCTCGCCCGGTGGGCCAACCAGCTCGGCGACGGCGGGTGGATCGCGGTGCAGGTGCCGGCGAACTTCGACGCTCCCTCGCACGCGCTGATGCGCGACCTCGCCGACTCACCCCGGTGGCGCGAGCGGCTCGACGGGGTGCTCCGCGACGCCGTGGCGGTCGCCGAGCCCGAGGTCTACCTCGACCTGCTCACCAGGGCCGGCCTGCACGCCGACGTCTGGCAGACGCGGTACCTGCACGTCCTCCCCGGGGCAGACCCGGTCCTGGAGTGGGTCCGCGGCACCGGGCTGCGCCCCGTGCTCCAGCGGTTGGACGACGACGAGGCGGAGGCGTTCAGCGCCGAGTACGCCGCGCTCCTGCGCCGCGCCTACCCCGCCCGGTCCTACGGCACCGTCTTCCCGTTCCTGCGCACTTTCGCCGTCGCCCACAGGAGGTAGGCGTTGCGGCGCACGTCCCGGCAGGTGACGGTCCAGGCTCAGCGCAACGTCACGTGGGTCCTGGAGAGCTCGACGCAGCGGTGCTCCTCGAACCCGGCGACGTGCAGCGCGTCGTGCCCGTGACGCTGCAGCGCGGCGGTCAGCCGTTCAGGCAGCTGCGCGTCGACGAGGAACTTCACGCGGCCCCGAGGGGCACCGTGATCGTGTGCCCCACGGCCAGGGCTCCGTGCTCCAGCGCCGCCAGGAGGTCCTCACGCTCGAGGGACGGGTAGTCCTCCAGCACCTCGTCAGCCGTCATCCCTCCCACGAGAAGCTCCAGCAGGTCGACCACCGGGTACCGCATCCCGCGCACGACGGGCTGGCCGTGGCAGATCTCCGGGTCGATGGTGATGCGGTCCAGGCGGGACACTCGGCAAGCCTGGGCCGCGGGCGCCGAGATGACCACGTCCCGTGCGTCCAGCCGAGGTGCAGGCAGGTCGCGGGTCCAGCAGCCGACCCACGGCACCGATCGCGGGGCTGCTTGACAGCCGGGCCCCGCCGCGGTGGACTGAACGTTCGGTCGAGGACGACCGGACACCCCGGACGAGGAGGCCCGTTGGAGCAGTCCGCTGCGGTCGAGCGTGACCAGCGCGAGAGCGCCCGACGCGGCGAGGCGAGGCTGCGCGCCGGCGACGCCGTCCTGCCGGCGCTCGGCATCACCGTCGAGGACGTGGCGCCGGGCACCGCGACCGCACGGCTGACGGTCACTCCCGCGATGCTCAACGGCCACGACACCACGCACGGCGGGTACGTCTTCCTCCTCGCCGACACCGCCTTCGCCTTCGCGTGCAACACCCGGTCCGTCGCCGTGGCCGCCTCGTGCGACGTCGACTTCCTCGAGCCCACCACCGCTGGCGACGAGCTGGTGGCGGTCGCGAGCGAGCGCGTGCTGCGAGGGCGCTCGGGTGTCTACGACGTCACGGTGAGCCGCGACGGGCGGACGGTGGCGGAGTTCCG
The DNA here is from genome assembly GCA_029257185.1 of Quadrisphaera sp. GTDB lineage: Bacteria > Actinomycetota > Actinomycetes > Actinomycetales > Quadrisphaeraceae > CADCUY01. Next base: position 15,671 of record JARICT010000031.1, on the reverse strand, counting down.
CGGCCGAAGCCGCAGCATCGCCCCCCAGCCCACAGACAGCAGCACCGGCACGTCCACCGGCGAGGAGCCCTCATGACCGACCTGCGCCCCGCCTACCTCGTCGACGGGGTGCGCACCCCCGTCGGCCGCTACGGCGGCGCGCTGTCCGCCGTCCGTCCCGACGACCTCGCCGCCCACGTGCTGCGCACCCTCGTGGCCCGCTCCCCGGGCCTGGACGCCGCGGCGGTGGAGGACGTGGTGATGGGCTGCGCCAACCAGGCCGGGGAGGACAACCGCGACGTCGCCCGCATGGCGCTGCTCCTCGCCGGCATCCCGCAGACGGTGGGCGGCACCACGATCAACCGGCTGTGCGGCTCCGGCGCCGACGCGGTGGCGATGGCCGCGCGCCAGGTCGCCTGCGGCGAGGCCGAGGTGATGGTCGCCGGCGGCGTGGAGTCGATGAGCCGCGCCCCGTTCGTCATGCCCAAGGCGACCCGCGCCTTCGCCCGCACCCCCGAGGTCCACGACACCACGCTGGGCTGGCGCTTCGTCAACCCGGCGATGCAGGCGGCGTGGGGCATCGACTCCATGGGCGAGACCGCCGAGAACGTCTCGGCCCTCGACGCCGTCTCCCGCGAGGACCAGGACGCCTTCGCGCTGCGCTCCCAGGAGCGGGTGGCGGCCTCGCGCGACGTCCTGGCCGAGGAGATCACCCCCGTCACCGTGCCCGGGCGCAAGGGCGACACCGTCGTCGACGCCGACGAGCACCCGCGCGCCACCAGCATGGAGGCGCTCGCCGCCCTGAAGCCGGCCTTCCGCGAGGGCGGCTCGGTCACCGCCGGCAACAGCGCCGGCATCAACGACGGCGCAGCCGCCCTGCTGATCGCCTCCGCGGACGCGGTCGAGCGCTACGGCCTCACGCCCATCGCCCGCGTCGCCGGCGCGGCGACCGCTGGCGTCGAGCCGTCCCTCATGGGCCTCGGTCCGGCACCGGCCACGCAGAAGCTGCTGGGCCGCCACGACCTGACCGTCAGCGACCTCGACGTCGTCGAGCTCAACGAGGCCTTCGCCGCCCAGGCCCTCGCCGTGCTGCGGCGCCTCGGGCTGCCCGAGGACGGCGAGCACGTCAACCCCCACGGCGGGGCCATCGCCCTGGGCCACCCGCTCGGTGCGTCCGGGGCCCGCCTGGTGCTCACGGCCGCCCTGGAGCTGCGTCGCCGCGGCGGACGCCGGGCGCTGGCGACGATGTGCATCGGCGTCGGGCAGGGCATCAGCGTCCTGCTCGAGGCTCCCTGAACCGGTTCCGACCAGCCACCCCCGCCCGCGCCCCGCACCGCCACCCCGCTCGAGGAGGAGCACCCGTGAAGAACCTCAACCCCGCCCCGGGCGACCTGGAACCCATCGAGAAGGCGTCCGTGGACGAGCTGCGCGCGCTGCAGCTGGAGCGCATGAAGTGGTCGCTGCGCCACGCCTACGACAACGTGGCGCACTACCGCGCGTCCTTCGAGGCCGCGGGCGTCCACCCCGACGACCTGCGTGAGCTCTCCGACCTCTCGCGCTTCCCGTTCGTCACCAAGGGCGAGCTCCGGGAGAGCTACCCGTTCGGGATGGTGGCGGTGCCGCGGCGCCAGCTCGCCCGCGTCCACGCCTCCTCGGGCACGACCGGCCAGCCCACCGTGGTCGCCTACACCCAGGGCGATCTCGACGTCTGGTCGGACGTGATGGCCCGCTCCATCCGCGCCTCCGGCGGGCGGCGCGGCGACATGATCCACGTCGCCTACGGCTACGGCCTCTTCACCGGAGGGCTCGGGGCCCACGGCGGGGCCGAGCGCCTGGGCTGCACGGTGGTGCCCGTCTCCGGCGGTCAGACCGAGCGCCAGGTCCGGCTGATCAACGACCTCGAGCCGGACATCATCATGGTCACGCCGTCCTACATGCTCGCCATCGTCGACGAGATGGAGCGTCAGGGCGTCGACCCGGCGGCCACCTCGCTGAAGGTCGGCATCTTCGGCGCCGAGCCCTGGACCGACGCGATGCGCGCCGAGATGGAGCAGCGCCTCGACATGCACGCCGTCGACGTCTACGGGCTCTCGGAGGTGATGGGCCCCGGCGTCGCCAACGAGTGCGTGGAGACCAAGGACGGCCTGCACGTCTGGGAGGACCACTTCTACCCCGAGGTGGTCGACCCCGACACCGGCGAGCTGTTGCCCGAGGGCGAGGAGGGCGAGCTGGTGTTCACCTCCCTGACCAAGGAGGCGCTGCCGGTGATCCGCTACCGCACCCGCGACCTCACCCGCCTCATGCCCGGCACGGCGCGCGCGATGCGCCGCATGGAGAAGGTCACCGGGCGCTGCGACGACATGATGATCCTGCGCGGGGTCAACGTCTTCCCCACGCAGATCGAGGAGCAGATCCTCGCCGTCCCCGCCCTCTCCCCCCACTTCCAATGCGTGCTGGTGCGCACGGGGCGCATGGACGAGATGGTCGTCCGCGTCGAGCGCCGGCACGACGCCACCACCGCTGACGGCGGCGCCGGCGGCAAGACCCTGGGCACGCTGGTCAAGCGCCACGCCGGGGTGAGCGTCACCGTGGAGGTGGTCGAGCCCGAGACCGTGGAGCGCTCCGCCGGCAAGATGAACCGCGTCCTGGACCAGCGCGGGGCGTCCGCGTGAGCCGTGGTGACGACGCCGGCGCGACTGTCTCCGAGGGGATCGACCTGGTCGTCGACGGCGCGGTGGCGACCCTCGTCCTCGACCGTCCGCGCCGGCGCGGCGCCCTGGACGAGCCGGCGCTGCGAGCGTTGCGTCCCGTCGTGGACGACCTGACGTCGCGGGTGAGGGCCGGCGACGTGCGGGCGGCCGTTGTCACCGGCACCCCGACGGCGTTCTGCGCCGGGCGGGACATCGTCGGGGTGGATCCCGCCGAGGAGGACGCCGGCGACGTGCTCGAGCAGCTCGTCAACCCGGTGGTGGCCGCGCTGGCCGCCCTGCCGGTCCCCACCGTGGCCGCGGTCGAGGGCCCTGCGCTGGGCATCGGGCTCGGGCTGGCGCTGGCGTGCGACCTCGTGGTGGCTTCGGAGGGCGCCGTGCTCGGCTCGCCGTTCGGGCGCATCGGCGCGGTGCTGGACTCCGGGGCGCACCGCTTCCTCGTCGACCGCGTCGGCGCCGCCCGCACCCTCGACCTCGTCTACACCGGGCGGATGCTCACCGGGGCCGACGCCCACGCGTGGGGCCTGGTCGACCGGGCCGTGGCGACCGGGACCGCCCGCGCGGAGGCGGAGGCGCTGGCGGCCGGCTTCGCGGACGGACCCACCGCGGCGTTCGCGGCGAGCAAGGCGCTGGTGGCGCGGATCCGCGACGAGGACCTGTCGCTCGCCGCCGTGCTCGACGCCGAGGCTCGGGCCCAGCGCGAGGCCGGGCGCGGCCCCGACTACCAGGAGGGCTTCGCCGCCTTCGCGCAGAAGCGGCCACCGACCTTCACGGGGCGGTGAGCGCCCTGCCGCGCCGGCGCCGGCCGTGGCACCTGTGGCTGTTCGCCGTCACGATTCTCGCTCTCTACGTGATGGGCGGCCTGGACTTCCTCCGCATCCAGGCTGGCAACGCCGCCTACGTCGCCGACACCTTCGGTCCGCGCGGGGCGGACTACTTCGACGGCTACCCCTTCGGGTTGCGCGCGCTCTGGGCCGTCAACCTCCTGGCCGGCGTGAGCGCCCCCTTGCTCCTGATGGCACGCCACCGGTGGTCGGCTCCGACGGCGGCGCTCGCAACGATCGCCCAGGCGGTCCTGCTCGTCGTCACGTTCGCCTCCCGCGACCGCTGGGAGGCGCTGGGCGCTCCGCTCGCCTGGTTCGACATCGGTATCGGTGCGGTGACCGCCGTCTTCGCCCTGTACTGCTACCGGATGCGGCGCATCACTGCACGGTGGTGACGCGCAGTCGCGCCACGGCGCTCTCCACGTCGTCGACCAGCCGCTGGAACGCCGGGAGCTCTGTGACGGGCCCCGACCGGTCGAGGCGTTCCAGCAGCTGACGACGGTGCTCGGGAAACCGCTTGATCACCGTCTCGCGCCGTCGCCCCGTGGTCGCGGATGCGGCCACGAGTGCCGCGCGCAAGAGATCCTTCGGGTTGGCCTCGCCCTCGGCATCGCGGGGTCGCCGCAGGTCGAGGCGGTCACGACTGCGCGGGTTGCCGGCGACCTGGCGGATCGCCATCTCGTCGAAGAGGAGCCACGACTCCGTCATGCGGACCGGGACGATCGGCACGAGGGACACGTCGGACGCGTGGACGGAGGTTGCGTCGACGACTTCCCGTCTCCGCACCTCTGGTCCCGCGGCGTCAGCGTCTCGGTGCACGACGAGCAGATCGGGCGTGCCCTCGAACAGGCGCATCGCTGCAGCGATCTTCTGGTCGGTCGCGTGGCCCACCCTCGACGACAGCTGCGTGAGGTCGGGTGCGGTGATCCGCACCTCGATGCCGTGATCCAGCAGCAGGTCAGCCACCACGTCGACGAGCGGACGGTCGGACGTGCCCTCGCCGATGAACAGCACAGACGCCACGCGAGCAGTCATCCCGCGAGATCGAGCGGAATCGTCAGCTGCGCTCCGGCCGGCGGCGTGAGGTAGGGGACGACATCGGCGAGCGCGAACGACCGTGGGCTCGTCCCCGCCCGCCACGTACCCCGGTACGGCGCCAGGCAGAGAGCTCGCGCTGTGCGACCTCCGTCGGTCCTGACGCTGGTGGTCTCGGCCAGCAGGAGGTTCTCCTTGCCGCTCAGCTGCATGACACCTGGAGAGTGGGTATTGACGATCACCTGGCGGAAAGGGTTGTCGCCCCCTGGCTCACGACCAGCATCCACGGCCAGCTCGCGGACGAGCGAGACCATCGACGTGAGGTTCTCCGGATGGATGCCGTTCTCCGGTTCCTCCATGCAGATCAGACCGGTGGCCCTCGGGTCCTCCAGCAGGACGCAGAGCGCCAAGAAGCGCAGCGTCCCCTCGGAGAGGGCTCGCGCCGGGAGCCGGACGTGTCCACGCTCCTCGAGGAACAGCGTGAAGAGCTCCCGCCCCTCGTCGAGCTCGACCTCGAGACTCTCGACGCCCACTCCGGTGAGATCAGCGAGCCGGCCTGCGACGCGCGCGTAGACGGCCTCGGGTTCGACGACCCCCTCCGCGTCAGGGGACTGCGCCATGCGGAACAGCGTGGCCGCGAGGTTTCCTCCCGAAGGGTCGAGGCTCCGTGAGCCGGAGAAGTCGTCCGGCTCACGGAGCGCAGACGGCTCGAGGGCCAGGCGCCGCCACCCCTGCATCTCACGCCGAGCAGCCAGGATCGTCGGATAGTCGTTGGTGCTCACGGTCGACAGCACGGTGCGTCCGCCGCGACCGGCAGCACGAGGCTGTGGCCGACCGCGGCTACCGCCGTCACCGTGGACGTTGATGATGGTGCCGTTCTCGGTGTGTTCTGTCGAGAGAAAGGCACCGCCGCGCCGCTCCCCGACGACCACCCTGCTCCGGAACTGCTTGGCGCTGTGACGGAACGGCAAGCGTGCTGCCGCCTCACCCTTGGTGATGTGCTTCAGGGTCTCCTCCTGGAGGACGAGCCGCCCGATGCTGCCGCGACCCTCCGGCGCCTCGAAGCCGAGCGATATCTCATACCGCAGGAAGGTGGTCGACGCCTTCGCCTCGGAGCCGAGGTCGTCCTCGACCACCCTCGGGACGATCATCTCCGCAGCCAGCTCGAGCTCTCGCGGTTCATCGCTGTATCCATCCCAGAACAGGTCCCGCGGATCGCCCCTCCCGGCTCCGCTGCGAATCCTCCTGGAGGCTTCGAAGAACGGCTCGTCAGCCAAGTGGGACAGCAGCTCGACGACATCGAAGATGTTGGACTTCCCGACGGCGTTGGCGCCCATGATGCAGGTGAACGGGCCGAAGTCCGCGCTCACGTCCAGGAGGTTCTTGAACCCCTTGACCTCCAGTCTCGTCAGCACCTCGGCAGGCTATCGGCTGGAGGACATGAGCGGGGCGGCCGAGATGGCGACGTGGCCGACGCCGAGCCCTCGACGCCGGGCGCACCCACGACGCGGGAAACGCCACGCCGTGACGCGCGCGCGATCCGCCGAGCAGGGGGATCATGACCCGATGACCACCACCGACGCCGCGGCGGGCGCCCCGGCCGTCACCGTCAACGGCTCACTGCTCGGGCTCGCGGGCACCCCGCCGGCGACCACGGCGCTGGACTGGCTGCGCGGGCGCGGCCTCACCGGTGCCAAGGAGGGGTGCGCCGAGGGCGAGTGCGGGGCCTGCTCCGTGCTCGTCGCCCGCCCCGGCACCGACGCCGCGACGGAGTGGACAGCGCTCAACGCCTGCCTGGTCCCCGCGGCGGCGCTCGACGGGCAGGAGGTCGTCACCGCCGAGGGGCTGGGCACGGCGCCGGGCCCGGGCACCGCGGGCGCGCTGCACCCGGTCCAGCAGGAGATGGCGGTGCGCGGGGGTTCGCAGTGCGGCTACTGCACCCCGGGGTTCGTGTGCTCGATGGCCGCGGAGTACTACCGCCCCGGGCGCACCGCGCTGGTTGCCGAGGACGAGCAGCCCTGCGTCGAGCGCTCGGGCAGCGACGAGCACCCCGGCGCCGGGGAGCACGGGCCCAACGGCTTCGACCTGCACGCCATCGGCGGCAACCTGTGCCGCTGCACCGGGTACCGGCCGATCCGCGACGCCGCCTACGCCCTGGGCCGCCCGCCCGCCGACGACGCGCTGGCCGCCCGCTCCGCCGCTCCGCCGCCCGCGCCGGTGGCGACCCGCCTGGCCGACGACGAGGCGGAGTTCCTGCGCCCCGCCAGCCTCGCGGAGGTTCTCGACATCATCGCGAGCCGCCCGGAGGCGATGCTCGTCGCCGGGTCCACCGACTGGGGCGTGGAGGTCAACCTCCGGGGGGCGCGCCCGCCGCTCGTCGTCGCGATCGACCGGCTGGAGGAGCTGCGCGCCCTCGAGGTCGGCGAGCGCCACGTCGAGATCGGCGCCGCGCTGAGCCTCACCGACGTCGAGCGCCGCCTGGCCGGCCGCGTGCCGCTGCTCGCGGCGCTCATCCCCCAGTTCGCCTCGCGGCTGATCCGCAACGGAGCCACCCTGGGCGGCAACCTCGGGACCGGCTCGCCCATCGGCGACGCGGCCCCTGCCCTGCTCGCGCTGGACGCGAGCGTGGTGCTGGCGTCGGCCAGCGGTGAGCGCGAGGTGGCGCTGGCGGAGTACTTCACCGGCTACCGCACCAGCGTCCGCGAGCGCGGAGAGCTCATCCGCGCCGTGCGGGTCCCCCTGCCGCTCGCCGGGACCACGGCCTTCCACAAGATCGCCAAGCGGCGCTTCGACGACATCTCCAGCGTCTCGATCGCCTTCGCCCTGGACATCGAGGACGGGCCCGACGGCTCGCGGGTGCGCCGGGCGCGCGTCGCCCTCGGCGGGGTGGCCTCCACGCCGGTGCGCGCCCTGGCCACGGAGGAGGCGCTGACCGGCGCCCCGTGGACCGGCGAGGGAAGCGAGGACGCGGTGCGGGCGGCCGCCGCGGTGCTCGCGACCGAGGGGACCCCGCTCGACGACCACCGGGCCAGCGCCGGGTACCGCTCGGCGATGCTGGGGCAGGCGCTGCGCAAGCTCCACGCCCACGAGACCGGGCCGCGCGAGACGGCGGGGGTGGGGGCGTGAGCGCTTCCGCGCAGCGACCGGCCAGCACGCTGGAGGACGCCAGCACCAGGACCGACACCGAGCCGGCGGTAGGGCGGGCGGTGCCCCACGAGAGCGCCGCGCTGCACGTCACCGGCCAGGCCCTGTACACCGACGACCTCGTGGGGCGCACCCACGGAGTCCTGCACGCCTGGCCGGTGCAGGCCCAGCACGCCCACGCGCGCATCGTCGAGCTGGACGTCTCGGGCGCCCTGGCCGTGCCCGGGGTGGTGCGCGTGCTCACCGCGGCCGACGTCCCGGGCGTCAACGACGCCGGGGTCAAGCACGACGAGCCGCTGTTCCCCGACGAGGTCCAGTTCGTCGGGCACGCGGTGTGCTGGGTCCTCGGCGAGAGCCTCGAGGCCGCCCGCCGCGGCGGTGAGGCCGTCCGCGCCCGCTACGAGGAGCTGCCCGCGCTGATCACCGTGCGCGAGGCGATCGAGGCCGGGAGCTTCCAGGGCGGTCAGCCGCTGCTGGAGCGCGGCGACGTCGAGGCCGGGCTGGACGGGAGCAGCCACGTCTTCAGCGGGGAGCTCGAGCTCGCCGGCCAGGAGCACTTCTACCTCGAGACCCACGCGTCGCTCGCCCACGTGGACGAGGGCGGGCAGGTGTTCGTCCAGTCCAGCACCCAGCACCCCTCGGAGACCCAGGAGATCGTCGCGCACGTCCTCGGCCTGGCCAGCAACGAGGTCACCGTGCAGTGCCTGCGCATGGGCGGGGGCTTCGGCGGCAAGGAGATGCAGCCCCACGGGTACGCCGCGATCGCCGCGCTGGGCGCCGTCCTCACCGGCCGTCCGGTGCGCGTGCGCCTGAACCGCGGGCAGGACATGACGATGTCGGGGAAGCGTCACGGCTTCCACGCGCGGTGGCGGGTGGGGTTCGACGACGACGGCACGATCCAGGCCTTCGACGCCACCCTGACGTCCGACGGCGGGTGGAGCCTCGACCTCTCCGAGCCGGTGATCGCCCGGGCCCTGTGCCACGCCGACAACGCCTACTTCATCCCCCACGTCCGGGTCGCCGGGCGCATCTCGAGGACGAACAAGACGTCCCAGACGGCGTTCCGCGGCTTCGGCGGTCCGCAGGGGATGATCGTCATCGAGGACGTCCTCGGCCGGTGCGCGCCCCACCTCGGGATCGACGCGGCGCAGCTGCGGCGCCGCAACCTCTACCGCAGCGGCCAGGCAACCCCCTACGGGCAGGTGGTGCGCCACGCCGAGCGCCTCGAGCGGGCGTGGAGCCAGGTCGAGGACGACGCCCGGCTCGACGCGCGCCGCGAAGAGATCTCCGCGTTCAACGCCTCCCACCCCCACGTCAAGCGGGCGGTGGCGATCACGCCGGTGAAGTTCGGGATCTCCTTCAACCTCACCGCGTTCAACCAGGCGGGCGCGCTGGTGCACGTCTACAAGGACGGCTCGGTGCTCATCAACCACGGCGGCACCGAGATGGGCCAGGGCCTGCACACCAAGATGCTCCAGGTCGCCGCGACCGCCCTCGGCGTGCCGCTGCCGGCGGTGCGCCTGGCCCCGACCCGCACCGACAAGGTGCCCAACACCTCCGCCACGGCCGCCAGCTCCGGGGCGGACCTCAACGGCGGGGCGGTGAAGGACGCCTGCGAGCAGGTCCGCGAGCGCCTGGCGCAGGTGGCGGGCCAGGTGCTCGGCATCAGCCCGGCGGACGTCCGCTTCACCCACGGCACGGTGCACGGCCTCGCCGGCGTGGAGGACGGCGAGCCCGCGGCCACGTGGCAGGAGGTGGTCGCGCAGGCGTACGCCCACCGGGTCCAGCTGTGGGCGGCCGGCTTCTACCGCACCGAGGGGCTGCACTGGGACTCCACGCGCATGCGCGGTGAGCCCTTCAAGTACTTCGCGTACGGCGTCGCGGCCACCGAGGTGGAGGTGGACGGCTTCACCGGCGCCTACCGCACCCGGCGCGTGGACGTCGTCCACGACGCCGGCGACAGCCTCTCCCCGCTGGTGGACCGCGGGCAGGTCGAGGGCGGCTTCGTGCAGGGCGCCGGCTGGCTCACCCTGGAGGAGCTGCGGTGGGAGGAGCGCGAGGGCCCGCACCGCGGCCGGCTCGCCACCCAGGCGGCCAGCACGTACAAGCTGCCGAGCCTCTCGGAGATGCCGGAGACCTTCAACGTCTCGCTGCTGGCCCAGGCCACCGAGGACGGCGTGGTCTACGGCTCGAAGGCGGTGGGCGAGCCCCCGCTGATGCTCGCGTTCTCGGTGCGCGAGGCGCTGCGCCAGGCCGCGGCGGCGTTCGGGCCGGCCGGCACCAGCGTCGACCTCGCCTCGCCCGCCACCCCGGAGGCGATGTGGTGGGCCATCGAGCGGGCCCGGGCCGGCGGTGGAGCGGAGCCGGAGCACGCGCCCCTGCACGAGAAGGGCCACGGCCACGTCGACGAGGCGGACGACGGTGCGGTGCCGGCAGCCCCGGCGCAGCCCGCCCCCGACGCCCCGCCGATCCGGCCGCGCACCGAGCGCCTGGGCCACGAGATGGAGCACGAGGCCCACGAGACGGAGCACGACGCCCGTGGGACGAGCCAGCGGTGAGCGGGTCGTCGTGGACTGGGTGAGGGCCGTGGCGCACCTGCGCCGCGAGCGCCGGGCCGGGGTGCTGGTCACCGTCGCGGCCTCGCGGGGCCACGCCCCGCGCGAGGCGGGCGCGAAGATGGTCGTCGCGGACGATCAGGTGTGGGGCACCGTCGGCGGCGGGAACCTGGAGGCGACCGCTACGGCCCGCGCCCGCGCCCTGCTCGGCCAGCGCGCACCGGAGCCGGAGCTGATGACGCTCGCGCTGTCCGACCGGGCGCCCTCCCAGCACGGGCTGCAGTGCTGCGGGGGCGAGGTGACGCTGCTCCTCGAGCCGCTGGCCGTGCCCGCCGCGGTGGCGGTCTTCGGCGTGGGGCACGTGGGCCTCGAGCTCGCCCGGATCCTGGCCCGCCACGACCTCGACCTGCACCTCGTCGACTCGCGCGCCGCGCAGACCGCCCCGGAGCGCCTCGCGGTGCTGGCCGACGCGCGGGCGCACGTGCGCGTCCACGCCGTGGGGCGCAGCGGCCCGGCGCTGCCGGAGATGGTGCTCGACGACCTCCCGGCCGGGGCCCACGTGCTGATCATGACCCACGACCACGGCGAGGACGCCGCGCTGTGCGACGCCGCCCTGCGCCGCGACGACCTGGCCTCGATCGGGCTCGTGGGGTCCTCCGCGAAGTGGACGCGCTTCCGTGCGCGCCTGGCCGAGGTCGGTCACGGGCCCGCCGCGCTCGCCCGGATCACCACGCCCATCGGCCTGCCCGCGGGCGCGGGTCCGGCGGGCAAGGACCCTGCGGTCATCGCGGTGAGCGTCGCCGCCGCCCTGCTCACCGCCCTCGAGCGCGAGCGCGCCACCCCGCCCGACCGCGACCACGGCTCGCCGGACCACGACGCCTCGGAGGCCCTGCGGTGACGCTCTACCGTGCGACCGTCGTCGACACCCCCGACGACCCCTTCACCGGGGGCGCCCTGCGGAGCGAGGAGGACGCCGGGCTGCTCGTCGTGGGCGGCGCCGTGGTCGCCCGCGGCTCCTTCGACGGCGTCCGCGCCGAGCACCCCGGCGAGGAGGTCGTGGACCTGCGAGGCGGCGTGCTGCTGCCCGGCTTCGTCGACACCCACGTCCACTACCCGCAGGTGCGGGCCGTCGGCGGCCTCGGCATGCCGCTGCTGGAGTGGCTGGAGCGCTGCGCCCTGCCGGAGGAGGCGCGCCTCGCCGAGCCGGCGTACGCCCGGGGCGTCGCCGCCGACTTCCTCGCCGGCCTCGTCGGCGCCGGGACGACGAGCGCGATGGTCTTCGGGGCACACTTCGCCCCCGCGGTCGACGAGCTGTTCACCGCCGCCGACGCGTCGGGGCTGCGGATCACCAGCGGCCTCGTCGTCAGCGACCGCGTCCTGCGCGGCGACCTGCTCACCACCCCCGGGCGGGCGGTCGAGGACTCCCTCGCCCTCGCGGCGCGCTGGCACGGCACGGACCGGCTGCGCTACGCCGTCACCCCCCGCTTCTCGCTCTCCTGCACCGACGAGATGCTCGCGGCGTGCGCCGCCGTCTTGGCTGACGTCCCGGGTGCCTGGTTCACCTCCCACGTCAACGAGAACCGCGCCGAGATCGCCGAGGTCGAGGCGCTCTTCGGCGGCGAGCACTACGTGGGCACCTACGACCGTCACGGCCTGCTGGGTGAGCGTTCCGTCCTCGCCCACGACGTCCACCCCCGGGACGAGGAGCTCGGCGTCCTGGCCGCGAGGGGCGCGAGCGTCGCCCACTGCCCGACGTCGAACGCCTCGCTGGGCAGCGGGCTCTTCCCGCTGCGCCGCCACGTGGAGGCGGGCGTGCACGTGGCGCTGGGCTCCGACGTCGGCGGCGGCACGGGGTTCCCGCTGCTCAAGGAAGGCCTGCAGGCCTACTTCGCGCAAGCGCTCCTCGGCGACGACGGGTACGCCCTGGCCCCGGCGCACCTGCTGCACCTGGCCACCTCCGCCGGCGCCACGGCGCTCGGTCTGCGCGAGGAGGTGGGCGACCTCGGCGTCGGGCAGCGCTTCGACGCCGTGCTGGTGCGCCCGCGGGCGGGCACGACGCTCGACGTGGGGCTGCGCCACGCGAGCGGCCCTGACGACGCCGTCGCGAAGGTCTTCGCCCTGGGCACCCCCGCGGACCTCGAGCAGGTCTGGGTGGACGGCGAGCGCGTCGGCGCCTGAGAGGCCGCCCTCAGCGGTTCTCGTGGTCCTCGAAGACCAGCAGCGTGCGCGTCGAGAGCACCCCGGGCAGCGTGGTGATCTGCTCGAGCACCACGCGGCGCAGCGCCTCGTTGTCGGCGGCGCGCACCAGCAGCACCACGTCGACGTCCCCGCCGGTCAGCGCCATGTGCCGCACCTCCTCGATGGCGCGCAGCCGCGGCACCATCTCGCGCCAGTCCTGCTGGCGGATCGAGAGCGTCACGTAGGCCGTCGTCGTCAGGCCCGCCCGCACCGGGTCCACCACGGCGGTGAAGCCGGTGATCACGCCGGCGCGCTGCAGGCGCTCGAGCCGCTGGTAGGCGCTGGCCCGCGAGATGCTCACCCGATCGGCGAGCGCGCGCACCGAGAGCCGGCCGTCGGCGGTCAGCGCGGCCACGATCGCGGCGTCCACGGCGTCCAGCGTCTCCCCCACCCGTCCACGGTGGCGCACCGCTGGGCCTGCGTCAACAGACGGGTGGCACGAGATCGACCCTCCTGCGCGCCGGACGTCCACACCTGCGTGGCGGACGTGGCACTCCGGCTCGCTCCGGGGCACAGTCATGGACACCTGGACGAGGAGTCGACGATGACCCAGCAGACCGCCCCACCCCCTCGAGCAGGGACGAGCTCGGACCAGCCCGACGGCCCGCACGCGCTCGACCGCCCGCTCACCACGCCCGTGCAGCTCATCGACCCCGACGGCCGCGCCGTGGACGACGACCGCTATCCCCTTCCCGGCACCGACCGGCTGCTGCGCCTGCACCGCGCGCTGGTGGCCGCGCGCCGCCTCAACGACGTCGCGAGCGCCCTGGTGCGCCAGGGGCGGCTCGCGGTGTACCCGTCGTCCCACGGGCAGGAGGCGTGCCAGGTCGCCGCCGCCGACGTGCTGGGAGACGGGGACTGGCTCTTCCCCACCTACCGCGACACCGCGGCCGTCGTCGCCCGCGGTGTGGACCCGGTCGAGGCACTGGTGTCGCTGAAGGGCGAGTGGCACTGCGGCTACGACCCCACCGAGCTCCACGTGGCCCCGCAGGCGACGCCGCTGGCCACCCAGCTGCCGCACGCCGTCGGTGTCGCCCAGGCCGCGGCGCTGCGCGGCACCGGCGAGGTGGTGCTCGCCCTGTGCGGCGACGGCGCCACGTCCGAGGGCGACTTCCACGCCGCGCTGAACTTCGCCGGGGTGTTCACCGCCCCGGTGGTCTTCCTCGTGCAGAACAACCAGTGGGCGATCTCGGTGCCCATGTCGCGCCAGTCCGCCGCGCCGTCGCTCGCGCACAAGGGCGTCGGGTACGGGGTGCCGTCGCGCCGGGTGGACGGCAACGACGTCGCCGCGTGCGTCGCGGTGCTCGACGAGGCGGTGGAGCGCGCCCGGCGCGGCGACGGGCCGACGCTCGTGGTCGCCGAGACCTACCGCGTCCAGGCCCACACCAACGCCGACGACGCCACCCGCTACCGCGAGCAGGACGAGGTCGACGGGTGGGTCCCGCGCGACCCGCTGACCCGGCTCACCGCCCACCTGCGCTCGTCGGGCGCGCTCGACGACGACGTCGCCGCGCAGGCCGACGAGGCGGCGGACGCCCTCGCGGCGACCCTGCGCGCCAGCGCGGTGGAGGACGCGACGCCGGAGCCCTCGGAGCTCTTCGCCCACGTCCACGCCGAGCCGACGCCGCAGCTGCTCGCGCAGGCGGCGCTGCTGGCGGACGAGCTGGACGACGCACCCCAGGGGAGCCCCCGATGACCGCGACGAAGATGACGATGGCCCAGGCGCTGAACACCGCGCTGGCCGACGCGATGGAGGCCGACCCCTGCGTGGTGGTGCTCGGCGAGGACGTCGGGCCGCTCGGCGGGGTCTTCCGCATCACCGACGGCCTGACCGCCCGGTTCGGCGAGGCGCGCTGCTACGACACCCCGCTGTCGGAGGCGGGCATCGTCGGCACGGCCATCGGCATGGCGATGAACGGGCTGCGCCCCGTCGTCGAGCTGCAGTTCGACGCCTTCGCCTACCCGGCGTTCGAGCAGATCACCAGCCAGCTGGCCAAGATGGGCAACCGCACCCGCGGGGCCGTGCGCCTGCCCGTCGTGGTGCGCATCCCCTACGCCGGCGGGATCGGCGGGGTGGAGCACCACAGCGACTCCTCCGAGGCCTACTACGCGCACACCCCGGGGCTCACCGTGGTGTCGCCCGCCACCAACGCCGACGCCTACGGGCTGCTGCGCGCGGCCATCGAGAGCGACGACCCCGTGGTCTTCCTCGAGCCGAAGCGCCAGTACTTCACGAAGGAGGAGGTCGACCTCGACGTCGCCACGCCCCCGATCGGGCGGGCGGTGGTCCGCCGCGAGGGGGCCGACGCGACGCTCATCGCCTACGGGCCGTCGGTCGCCGTGGCGCTCGCCGCCGCCGAGCAGGCCGCCACCGAGGGCCGCGACCTGGGCGTGGTGGACCTGCGGAGCATCACGCCGTTCGACGACGGGACCGTCATGGACCAGGTGCGCCGCACCGGCCGCGCCGCGGTGGTCGCGGAGGCGCCGGGGTTCGCGTCGGTGGCCTCGGAGGTCGTCGCGCGCGTCCAGGAGCAGTGCTTCCACTCCCTCGCCGCGCCCGTGCGCCGGGTCACCGGGTTCGACGTGCCGTACCCCCCGCCGAAGCTGGAGCGCCACCACCTGCCCGGCGTGGACCGGGTCCTGGACACCGTCGACGAGCTGCAGTGGGAGGAAGGATGAGCGCCGACGTCTTCGCCCTGCCGGACCTCGGGGAGGGGCTGAGCGAGGCGGAGGTGGTCCGCTGGCTCGTCGCGGCCGGCGACGCCGTGGTCGTGGACCAGCCGATCGTCGAGGTGGAGACGGCCAAGTCCCTCGTCGAGCTGCCGTCGCCCTTCGCCGGGACGGTCGGGGAGCTGCACGGCGCCGAGGGCGAGGTGGTGCCCGTCGGCGCCGCGCTGATGACGATGGCCGGCGCCGAGCCGGAGGAGCGCGGCGGCTCCGGCCACGTGCTCATCGGGTACGGGACCTCCGCGCCGGAGGCCTCGCGGGGCGGACGCCGTGGGCGGCGTGGTGCTGCGGGGAACGGCCCGGCACCTGCCGCGGCCGCCTCCGTCGAGGCCGCGGCGGCGCCCGACGGACCTGCGCGCGCGCTGCTCGTCGCCTCACCGCTGGTCCGCGCGCTGGCGCGCCGCCGCGGAGTGGACCTGGCCGCCGTGGAGGGCAGCGGCGAGCACGGGCTGATCACCCGC
>JARICT010000025.1 GCA_029257185.1 Quadrisphaera sp. | reverse complement strand
CTCCAGCGGCTCGCCGGACCTGCCGAGCGCGGCGACCAGCGCGGCGACGACGGCGCCCGCGGAGGTCCCCGCCACGCGCGCCACCGCGTAGCCGGCCTCGGCCAGCCCGGAGACCGCGCCCACCAGGGCGAGACCCCTCACGCCGCCGCCCTCCAGGACCAGGTCTGCTCGCTGCGCCACGCGGCGGAGGGTAGCCGCGAGAGCCCGCCGGCGGCCCGGCGGCGCGTGACACCATCGACGTCCGTGCCCTCCCCCGACCAGCAGCAGAAGGTCGAGCTCCCCCGCGAGGTGTGGGTGCTCGCGGTCATCGCCTTCGTCGTGGCCCTCGGCTTCGGCATCGTGGCCCCCGCGATCCCCCTGTTCGCCCGCGACTACGGCGTGGGCACCACCGCGATCGGCGTGGCCGTCAGCGCCTTCGCCCTCTTTCGCTTCGTCTCCGCCTTCGGCGGCGGCGCGCTCGTCGAGCGGTTCGGGGAGCGGCTCGTGCTCAGCACCGGGCTGCTCATCGTCGCGGTCACCACCGGCCTGGCAGGCCTGGCCGGGAACTACCCGCTCTTCCTGGCGCTGCGCGCCGGCGGCGGTGTCGGCAGCGCGATGTTCACCATCGCCGCGCTGTCGCTGCTCTTGCGGGTGGCCCCGCCGGACGCCCGCGGCCGGGCTGCGGCCACCTACCAGGGCGGGTTCATCATGGGCGGCATCGCCGGCCCGGCGATCGGGGGCTTCCTCACCGCGCTCTCCCCGCGCCTGCCCTTCGGCGTGTACGCAGGCACCCTGGTGGTCGCGGCCGCCGTGACCGTCGTGCTGCTGAAGGATGCCCGCACCCGCGGCCCCGCCCCGGAGGACGAGCCGACCGCTGATCCGGACCCGAGCGCCCCGAGCCCCCTGCGCGCGGCCCTGCGGTCCCGGGCCTACCTGGCCGCGCTCGTGGTCAACGTGGGTCTCGGCTGGATGCTGTTCGGGGTCCGCAACTCCCTCGTCCCCCTCTACGTCGTGGAGGACCTGGGCCGCGGCGCCGCGTGGGCCGGCGCCGGGCTGCTCGCGGGGTCGGCCGCCCAGGCGCTGGGGCTGCTGCGCGCGGGGAAGCTGGCGGACACCTGGGGCCGCCGGCCCTCGATGCTGCTCGGCGCCTCGATCGCCACGGGCGCGCTGGTGCTGCTCGTGCTGCCGCCCACGACGGTGGTCTTCCTGCTCTCCATGGCCCTGTACGGGCTGGCGGCCTCGCTGCTCGCCTCCGCGCCGGCCTCCGTGGTGGGGGACGTGGCGCCGGAGAAGAGCGGCAAGGTGGTCGCGGTGTTCCAGATGTCCTCGGACCTCGGCGCGATCGTCGGGCCGCTCGTGGCCGGCGCGCTCACCGACGCGATCTCCTTCCAGGCCGCGTTCGCGGTGACCGCCGGGGTCACGGCCGTGGGCCTGCTGGCCACGCTCGCGATGCCGCGGAAGATCACGCCGGTCGCCTGAGCCCTGCCCGCCCAGCGGCCCTCGCACGCGTCCGGGGCCGCTGCGCCCATCGCTCGAACCGTCGAGCGGGAGCTGTTGCGGCAGCTCCTCCTCGAGAGGGGAGCCGGTGCGGTGCCCCTCGGCGTGTCGCGCGCACGGACTCCCCGCTCGACGGCCACATCCCGCTCGCCGTGCCCGTCGGCGAGGGCATCGTCATTGACCTGGCGTCACTGCTCGTCGTCTGAGAGCCACTCCGACAGGGGCTCCCCCGCGGGGCCGTCGGCCGCCGGGCCCGCTCCGCCGCTGGGCAGCGCGGAGAGCTCCCGTCCCCCCAGGGGCTCCTCGCGCCAGTCCACCAGCGTCCAGCGCCGGTGCCCGCCGGGGCCGTCCACGGAGTCGAGGGTGATGGCCCCGGTGTTGTCGAGCCAGCTGTCGGTCGCGAGCTCGACGCTCACGCCGTCCACCCGGGCGGCGGCCCACATCCTGATGCACGCGCCGTGGCTGAACACCGCCGCGACCCGCGCCCCGGAGGCGGCGATCTGGGCGATCGCGTCGTCGTAGCCGCCCATGGTCTCCGCGCCGCTGCGGGCGCCGGGGATCTGCGGGTCCAGGTCACCGCTGGCCCAGGCCATGATCGGACCCATGTACCCGATGATCGCCTCGCGGCCCGAGCGCATCTCGTAGTCGCCCGCGTCGACCTCCTGCAGCCCCTCGACCACGCGGACGTCGGCCCCGAGCGCCGCAGCCAACGGCGCGGCGGTCTCCTGGGTGCGCGTCATCGTCGAGGCCCACACCGCCTCGATGCCGGCCCCGGCCAGCGCGGCGGGGATCGCCGCGGCCTGGCGCCGTCCCAGGTCGGTCAGCCCGGGTCCCGGCACCGCGGTGTCGAGGGCGTGCAGGACGTTGGACGGGGTCTGCCCGTGACGGATCAGGTGGAGGCGCACGGCTCAGCCCCCGACCCGCTCGAGGACCAGCTCGCGCACCCGCGCCGCGTCGGCCTGGCCGCGGGTCGCCTTCATCACCGCGCCGACGATCGCGCCGGCCGCGGCCACCTTGCCGGAGCGGATCTTCTCCGCGACGTCCGGCTGGTCGGCGAGCGCCTCGTCCACGGCGGCGATGAGCGGTCCGTCGTCGTTCATCGCCACGAGCCCGCGGTCGGTCATGACGTCGGTCGGGGAACCCTCGCCGGCCACCACACCGTCGAGCACCTGGCGGGCGAGCTTGTCGTTGAGCTGACCGACGTCGACCAGCGCCTGGAGCTCGGCGACCTGCGCGGGGGCGACGCCGACCTCCGCGAGCGCCACGCCCGTCTCGCCGGCGTGGCGGGTGAGCTCGCCGGTCCACCACTTGCGGGCCGCCGCCGGGCTGGTGCCGGCGGCCACCGTCGCCTCCACGAGGTCGAGCGCCCCGGCGTTGACGACGTCGCGCAGCTCCTTGTCGGTGAGGTCCCACGCCTGCTGCAGGCGCGCGCGCCGCACGGCGGGGGCCTCGGGCAGCTCGGCGCGCAGCCGCTCCACCCACGCCGGGTCCGGGGCGACGGGCACGAGGTCCGGCTCGGGGAAGTAGCGGTAGTCGTCGGCGTCGGACTTCACGCGGCCCGCGGTGGTCAGGCCGGTGTCCTCGTGCCAGTGCCGGGTCTCCTGGAGGACGGCCTCGCCGGTGAGCAGCACGCCTGCCTGGCGTCCCGTCTCGTAGCGCACCGCGCGCTCCACCGAGCGCAGCGAGTTGACGTTCTTCGTCTCGGTACGGGTGCCCAGCGGTGCGTCAGGGCCCGCCCGCAACGAGAGGTTGACGTCGCAGCGCATGGAGCCCTGCTCCATCTTCACGTCGGAGACCCCGAGACCCTCGATCAGGTCCCGCAGCGCCGCGACGTAGGCGCGCGCCACCTCGCCGGCCCGGGCGCCGACGCCCTCCATGGGCCGGGTGACGATCTCGATGAGCGGGATGCCGGCGCGGTTGTAGTCCACGAGGGAGTGGTCGGCGCCGTGGATGCGCCCGGTGGCCCCGCCGACGTGCAGCGACTTGCCGGTGTCCTCCTCCATGTGGGCGCGCTCGATGGGCACCCGGTAGGTGAACGCCGGGCCCAGGCCCACCTCGGAGGCGGGGACCTCCACGTCGAGGTAGCCGTCGAAGGCGATGGGCTCGTCGGACTGGCTGGTCTGGAAGTTCTTCGGCATGTCCGGGTAGAAGTAGTTCTTGCGCGCGAACCGGCAGACGCTGGCGATGGAGCAGCTCAGCGCCAGGCCGATGCGGATCGCGGACTCCACGGCCTGGGCGTTCAGCACCGGGAGCGCGCCGGGCAGGCCCAGGCTCACCGGGTCCACCTGGGTGTTCGGCTCGGCGCCGAAGACGGTGGAGGAGCCGGAGAACATCTTCGTCGCGGTGCTCAGCTCGACGTGGACCTCCAAGCCCACCACCGGGTCGAAGCGTGCGACGGCGTCGTCGAAGGTCAGCGTGTCGGTCGTGGGTGCGCTCATCGCGGGGCTCCAGTGACGTCAGGGGCGTGGTCAGTCGTCGCGGCCGCGCCGAGCTCCGGGACGCGCTGGTGCAGCGGGCCGCCCCACGCGTGGACCAGGCGAGCCTCCAGCGCGGCGCCCACGCGGTAGAGCCGGTGGTCGGCCATCGCCGGGGCGAGGACCTGCAGGCCGACGGGAAGACCGTCCTCCTCCGCGAGACCCACGGGCAGGGACATGCCGGGGATCCCCGCGAGGTTGGCCGGGATGGTCGCCACGTCGCCCCGGTACATGGCGAGGGGGTCGTCGAGCTTGTCGCCGAGCGCGAACGCCGTCGTCGGGCACGTGGGGCTGACCAGCACGTCGACCTGCTCGAAGGCCGCCGCGAAGTCACGCTGCACCAGCGTGCGCACCTTCTGGGCGCTGCCGTAGTAGGCGTCGTAGTACCCGGTGGACAAGGCGTACGTGCCGAGGATGATGCGCCGCTTGACCTCGTCACCGAAGCCCGCGGCCCGGGTCGCGGCCATGACCTCCTCGGCGGTCGCGCCCTCCTCGGGCACCACCCGCAGGCCGTAGCGCATGCCGTCGAAGCGCGCCAGGTTGCTCGAGGCCTCCGCGGGGAGGATGAGGTAGTACGCCGCGAGCGCGTGCTCGACGCTGGGCAAGCCCACCTCGACCACCTCTGCGCCGGCCGCCTCCAGGTGGGCGAGCGCCTCGGCGAAGCGGCTCCGTACGCCGGCCTGGGACCCGTCGCCGCCCATCTCCTCCACGATCCCGACGCGCACGCCGGTGAGGTCGCCGTCGGCGCCGCGGCGCGCCGCCTCCACCACCGGCGGGACGGGCGCGTCGATCGACGTGGAGTCCAGCGGGTCGTGCCCGGCCATGACCTCGTGCAGCTGCGCGGTGTCGAGGACGTCGCGCGCGCACGGCCCGCCCTGGT
>JARICT010000014.1 GCA_029257185.1 Quadrisphaera sp. | reverse complement strand
CGACCGGCGCACCGGCCTGGCCGAGCTGCGCCGCGTGCCGGTGCGCGGGGTGCGCCGGGCCATCAGCGAGGCGATGACCCGCAGCCGCACCGAGATCCCCGAGGCCACCGCGTGGGTGGACGTCGACGCGACCGCGCTCCTGGAGCTGCGCGCCTCGCTGGCACGAGGCGGTGAGCGCGGGCCCGGGCTGCTCGCGCTGGTGGCCCGCTTCGTCGTCGCCGGCCTCGCGCGCTACCCGGAGCTGAACGCCCGCCTCGACACCGGTGCCGGTGAGGTGGTGCTCCTCGACGGGGTGAACCTCGGCGTCGCGACCCAGACCGAGCGCGGCCTCCTGGTCCCGGCGGTGCGCGGCGCCCACCGGCTCAGCGCCCGCGGGCTCGACGCCGAGATCCGCCGCCTCGTCGACGCGGCGCGCAGCGGCACGGCCTCACCGGCGGAGCTGGGCGGCGGGTCGTTCACCCTCAACAACCACGGCGTGATGGGCCTGGACGGCAGCGCGGCGATCATCAACCACCCGGAGGTCGCGATCCTCAGCATGGGTCGGGTGCTGCCCCGTCCCTGGGTGGTGGGCGGCGCCGTGGTGGCCCGCAGCATCACCCAGCTCTCGCTGTCCTTCGACCACCGGGTGTGCGACGGCGGGACGGCCGGGGGGTTCCTGCGCTTCGTCGCCGACGCCGTCGAGGACCCGGGCGCCGCGATCGGCGACCTCTGAGCGGAGCTCGCTCAGCCGTCGGTGGCCGGCGCGCCGCGGTAGCGCCCGAACGGGTCGCCGTGCACGCCCCGGTCCTCGACGACGAGGTGGCGCAGCATCTCCCGGGCCGCGTCCCGCGCGCCGGTCATGAGCTCGTCGCTGGACTCGAAGTCGAACGGGCTGACCCGGCGCGGCGGCGGGGGCGGCAGGAAGACCACGGGCACCGCCTCGGCGACCGCGGGCAGGGCGACCTCGAGCTGGGCACGCTGCTGGACCCTGGTGAGCCACGTCAGCACGTCGCCCACGCGGGCGCGCTGCGGCGCCAGCGTGGGGACCGTGCAGTCGAGCACCACCATCGAGGCCGCACCCCGCTCCAGGGCCTGGGCCACCGGGACCAGGGCGAGCACCCCGCCGTCGACCATGGGCCGCCCGCCCACGTCCACGGGCTCGAACACCCCGGGGATCGCCGAGCTCGCCAGCAGCGCCGGCACCAGGTCCCCGTCGCTGACCACCTGCGTGCGCTCGGTGACCAGGTCGAGCGCGACCACGGACAGCGGCACGGCGAGCTCCTCGAAGGTGGACGCCGGCACCACCTCCGCGATCAGCTCCTCGAGACCTTCGGCGTCGACGGCGTGGGTTCCCGAGCGCTGCAGGCGCCACACCGCGCTCAGCGGGTTGCCCGGGAAGACGTCGCGGCGGCGCATCGGCAGCCACACGTCCTCCAGCCGCTCGGCCGCCCCGGCCATCCCGCTCGCCAGGATGGCCCCGTTCAGCGCGCCCACCGAGGTGCCGACGACGATGTCGGGGCGCACGCCCGCCTCCTCGAGGGCGCGGAGCATCCCCACCTGCACCGCCCCGAAGCTGGCTCCGCCTCCGAGCACGAACGCCAGCGGGCGGGGCAGGTCCTTCAGCGAGGTGGGCACAGGAGCAACCTGCCAGCGACGACCGCTGCTGGCGACCGCGCCGACCCGTCCGGGCCAGGATGGCCCGCATGAGCCTCCAGGCACGCCCAGACCTCCAGGGCACGTTCGGCATGTGCGCCTCCACGCACTGGATCGCCTCCGCGAGCGCCCAGTCCGTGCTCGAGCGCGGCGGCAACGCCTTCGACGCCGCGGTGAGCGCCGCCTTCGTGCTCCACGTCGTCGAGCCGCACCTCAACGGGCCGGGCGGCGAGCTCGTGGCGATCGTCGCCCCTGCTGGCCGCGGACCGAAGGTCCTCGCCGGGCAGGGTCCCGCGCCGGCCGCCGCCAGCATCGAGCGCTACCGCGCGGAGGGCCTGGACCTGGTGCCCGGCGCGGGTGCGCTGGCCGCCGCGGTGCCCGGCGCCGTGGACGCCTGGCTGCTGCTCCTGGCCGAGCACGGCACGTGGGAGCTGGGTGACGTCCTCGAGCACGCCATCGGGTACGCCCGCGACGGCCACCCGCTGCTGGCCTCGGCCGCCGGGGTCATCGCCACCGTCGAGCAGCTGTTCCGGGACGACTGGCCGACGTCCGCGCAGACCTGGCTGCCCGGCGGCGCCGCGCCCCGCGGCGGGGACCTCGTCCGCAACGAGGCGTACGCGGCCACGCTGACCCGGTTGGTGGAGGAGTCCAAGGGCGCTCCCACCCGCGAGGCGCGCGTCGAGCGCGCCCGGCGCGCCTGGCGCGAGGGGTTCGTCGCCGAGGCGATCGGCGCGTTCGTGGCCGCGACGCCGCACCGGCACTCCACCGGCGGGGTCCACCGTGGGGTGATGACCGGCGCCGACGTCGCCGCGTTCGAGGCGGCGTGGGAGGAGCCGGTGAGCGCCGAGGTGCGCGGGGTGCGCGTGCACAAGGCCGGGCCGTCGACCCAGGGCCCGGTGCTGCTCCAGGCCCTGACGGTCCTCGACGGGTTCGACGACGCCGAGCTGGACCTGGCCACGGCGGGCGGCGTCCACCGCGCCGCCGAGGCGATGAAGCTGGCGTTGGCCGACCGCGAGAGCCACTACGGCGACGCCGTGCCCCCGGAGCACCTGGAACGGTTGCTCTCGGCCCAGCACGCCGCGCACCGGCGGGCGCTCATCGGCGAGGAGGCGTCGGCCGAGCTGCGCCCCAGCCGCCTCGACGAAGACCCGTGGCTGCCGCCGCTGCGCGCCGAGGGGACGGGCGCCCCGTCCCCGACGGCGGGCGAGCCCACCGTCTCCTCCTCCGGGACGACGCGGGGGGACACGTGCCACGTCGACGTGGTCGACCGGTGGGGCAACGTCGTCTCCGCGACGCCGTCCGGCGGGTGGCTGCAGTCCTCCCCCACCGTCCCGGCGCTGGGCTTCGCCCTGGGCAGCAGGCTGCAGATGACGTGGCTCGACCCGGCCAGCCCCTCCGCGCTGACGCCTGGGGGCCGCCCGCGGACCACGCTGACGCCGACGGTGCTCAGCGTCGACGGCGAGGTGGTCGAGGCGCTCGGCTCCCCCGGTGGGGACCAGCAGGACCAGTGGCAGCTGCTGTACCTCCTGCGCACGCGCTTCGCGTCGACGAGCCCCCAGCGGGCGATCGAGGCTCCGGCCTTCCACACCACGAGCGTCCCGAGCAGCTTCTGGCCTCGGACGTGGACGCCCGGCGGCCTGGTGGTCGAGGGGCGCTACGGGGCGGACGTCCTCGACGACCTGCGGGCGCGCGGCCACCGGGTGGACGTCGCCGGCGACTGGAGCCTGGGGCGGCTGTCCAGCGTGCGGAGGGACCCCGCGAGCGGGCTGCTCTGCGCGGCCGCCAACCCGCGCGGCGCGCAGGGGTATGCCGTCGGGCGGTGAAGCGGTGGACGGGTGGTGCGGCACTGCTGGTGGAGCTGAGGGGACTCGAACCCCTAACCCCCTCGATGCGACCGAGGTGCGCTACCAATTGCGCCACAGCCCCTGGCGGGCGGGGTCGAGGCTACCACCGACCCGCTCCCGCAGCGGCGGGGCTCAGGCACCCACCGCGTGACGGCGCGGCTCGGCGGTGCGCTGGGGGCGACGCCCCGCTGCGGCAGAGGTGCGGGGCTGACCCTCGTCCTCGACGAGGGCGAGGGAGCGACGGACGCCCGCGCGGCGGAGCACGGCGGTGCGGGCGACGCTGCGCCGGCGGGCACGCAGCCTCAGGGCCACCAGAGAGAAGGCTCCGCAGGCCAGCCCCGCCAGCGCGGCGGTGACCGTGGGCGCCCCCGCCGCCACCAGGAGGACGGGCGGCGCGGCCACGACGGCGAGCGCGACGGCGGCGAGCGCCACCCGGACGGGCAGCGAGGGCCCCCGGCGACGGCGCGGCGCCCGGCCGGCCACCGGCACGGCCGGGCGGGAGGCGGGCGCCTTCCCCTGCGTCCGCCCCCCGCCGGGCTCGGCCTGCACGGGTGACGTGACCGGCCGCGGCCGCCCGAGGAGCCCGTCGCTGCTCCCGCCCACGGCGGACGCTCGGGAGCCCGAGCGCCCGGCGAGGACGAGCTCGCGGCTGTCGGCCTCGACCAGCTCGCTGCTGTGTGCCAGCTCCTCGCGGCGCCGCACCCAGTGGGGCATGGCCCCGAAGAGCCACAGCAGCACGACGCCCACGACGAGAAGTCCGCTGCCACCCATGGCGTGACTGTAGATGCTTCAGTGGCAGATGGGAAGCGTGTGACTCATGTGACTGCTGTGACTCGCAGAGGGACGGTGTCAGCCCTGGCCCCTGCCCGGCGTCAGCCCCGGTGCTGCGCCGGCGCGAACCACGGCAGGCTGCGCGGGCGGGGCGACGGGGCGGCGGCGCGGGCTAGACGAGAGACCATGCCGCCGGCCGCCTCGGGGGCGGTGATCGCGTAGCTGAGGTGGTCGCGCCACTGCCCGTCGATGTGGAGGAAGGCGACGCGCGTCCCCTCGCAGCGCAGTCCCAGCTTCTCCGCCACCCGCCGGCTCGCGGCGTTCTCGGGGCGGATGTTGATCTCCACGCGGTGCAGCCGCTGCGCGGAGAAGCAGTGGTCGATGACCATCGCGACGGCCCTCGGCATGATCCCCCGGCCGGCGAGGCGCCCGTCCAGCCAGTACCCGACGCTCGCCGAGCGCATCGACCCGCCCTCGATGCCCGCCACCGTCACCTGTCCGGCGAGGCGCCCGCGCCAGAAGATCGCCAGCGGCAGGGAGGTGCCCGCCCTCCCCTGCGCGGCGAGGGAGCGCAGCATCGCCGGGTACGCCAGGGGCACCAGGCGCCCGTCGGGGCTGGTCGCCTCCCACGGGCGCAGCCAGGCGACGTTGGCCGCGCGGACCTCGGCCCACTCGGAGGCGTCACGCAGGCGCAGCGGCCGCAGGACCAGGTCGCCGTCCTCCAGGCGCAGCGGCCAGCCCACCGCCACCTCAGTGCTCTCGGAGCCCGTGGTGGTGGCCGCGGGGGTGGTCGCCGCCGCGCACCTGCCCGACGGCGTGCACCAGCACGGGGCCGAGCACCGTCAGCGCGTCGCGGCACGCACCCGGCGACCCCGCGACGTTGATGATCAGCGTGGAGACCGAGAGCCCGGCGATCCCGCGGGAGAGCACTGACGTCGGCACCCCGTCCCCGCTGGTGCGCAGCGCCTCCGCGATGCCGGGGACCTCGGTGTCGATGAGGGGGAGCGTCTGCTCCGGCGTGACGTCGGTGGGGCTCAGGCCCGTGCCCCCGGAGGTGAGCACCACGTCGGCGCGGTCGTCGATGGCCGCGCGCAGGGCGTCGCCGATCGCGGGGCCGTCGGGCACCACCACGGCCTCCGGCGTCTCGAACCCTGCCTCGCGCAGCCCGCGCACGAGGATCGGTCCGGCCTCGTCGGTGTAGGTCCCGGACGCGGCCCGCGTGGAGGCCACCACGACCACGGCCCGCCGCCCGTCCGCGACCTCCTCTGACGTGGGCCCCTCAGCGCTGCCAGTCACCGCTTCGTCCGCCACTCTTGGCCACCACCCTCACGTCCGTGATCTCTGCGCGGCGATCGATCGCCTTGACCATGTCGACCATGGCGAGACCGGCCACCGCGACCGCGGTGAGCGCCTCCATCTCGACGCCCGTGCGGTCGTGGCTGCGGACGGTCGCCGCCAGAGCCACCCCATCGTCGGTGACGTCGACCTCCACGTCCACCGCGTGGACGGCGACCGGGTGGGCCAACGGCACCAGCTCGGGGGTGCGCTTGGCTGCCTGGATGCCGGCCAGGCGCGCGACGGCGATCGCGTCGCCCTTGGGCACGCTGCGCTCGCGCAGCGCCGCGACCACGTCGCCCGAGCAGCGCACCAGGCCGGTCGCCCGCGCGGTGCGCACCGTGACCTGCTTCCCGCTGACGTCCACCATCCGGGCGCGGCCGGCGTCGTCCAGGTGGGTGAAGGCGCCGCTCACGGCAGCCGCTCCCCAGCCGCTGCGTCGGCGACGACGACATCGACGTCGTCGAGGAGCAGGCACCGCACGACCTCGCCGGCCGAGACGGCCGTGGCATCGGCGGGGACGTCGACCAGGGCGTTGGCGTGCGCGAGGTCCGCGACGAGGTGCGAGCCGTGGCCCCCCACCGGCGCCACGGACAGGCCCTCGCCATCACCCTGGTCGGTGACCAGGGCGCGGACGAACTGCCGCTTGCCCGGCGCCGAGGTCCACCCCTGCGAGGCGGTCGCGGCGACCGGCACGCGCGACGGGCTGGCGTGGCCCAGCATCGCGCGCAGGGCGGGGCGGACGAAGACCTCGAAGGAGACGTAGGCGCTCACGGGGTTGCCGGGCAGCGTCATCACCGGCACCTCACGGCCGTCGGGCGCGGTGACGGCGCCGAGGCCCTGGGGCTTGCCGGGCTGCATGGCCACCTGCACGAACCGGGCGTCGCCCGACGCGCTGAGCACCGCCTTCACCACGTCGTACGCCCCGGCGGAGACCCCGCCGGTGGTGACGAGGAGGTCGGCGCGCCCGGCGGCCTCGCGCAGCACCGCCAGCAGCGCGGGGCCGGGGTCGTCCCCCACCGCCCGCACCCGCTCGGCCTGCGCCCCGGCCGCGCGGGCGGCGGCCACCAGCGCCAGGGAGTTCGAGTCGTGGACCTGCCCGAAGGCCAGCGGGTCGCCCACCTCGACCAGCTCGTCGCCGGTGGAGACCACCACGACGCGGGGGCGGGGGTGCACGCTCGCCCGGGCGTGCCCGGCGGCGGCGAGCAGGGCGACGTGCCGGGGGGCCAGCCTGGTGCCGGCCCCGACCAGCAGGTCGCCGGCGCGGACGCCGTCACCGGCCGGGCGCACGTGCGCACCCGGCCGCGGCTGCTCGGTGATGACGACGGAACCCGTCCCCGGGCCGCCGTCGGCGTCGGTGCCGCCGCCCGCGTCGGTCACCTCGACGGGCACCACGGCGTCGGCCCCGGCCGGGACCGGTCCGCCCGTCATGATGCGGATCGCCGTGCCCGGCTCCAGGGTCAGCGGCGCCGGGGCGCCGGCGGGCAGGTCACCGGTCACGGGCAGGCGCACCGGGCTGCCCTCGCCCGCCCCGGACAGGTCGTCGCGGCGCACGGCGTAGCCGTCCATCGCGGAGGCGTCGAAGGGCGGCAGGGGCGCCGCCGCCACCACGTCGGCCGCGAGCACGCACCCCACCGCGTCCAGCAGGTCCACCTGTTCGGGCGGGCGCGGCGCCACCGCGGCCAGGCAGGCCGCCAGGTGGTCGTCGACGCTGATCGGTCCGGACGCGGCGGTCGCGCTCGCCCTGCTCTCTCCGCTCGCCGGGCTCACTCGACGGGGGCGTGCGTGGGCATCGAGTCGTCGAACCCGGACTCCACCCACTCCTTCAGCCAGGGCTGGAGGTCCGGCCCCAGGTCCGCGCGCGCGGAGGCGAGCCGGATGACGGCCTTGAGGTACTCGACCTTGTCGCCGGTGTCGTAGCGGCGGCCACGGAAGACCACGCCCCGCACGCCGCCGCCCGGGCCCTCCCGCCCGGCCAGGGTCTGCAGCGCGTCGGTGAGCTGGATCTCGCCGCCCTTGCCGGGCGGGGTGTCCTCGAGGACCTCGAAGACCGAGGGGTCGAGCACGTAGCGGCCGATGATGGCCAGGTTCGACGGCGCGTCCGCGGGGTCGGGCTTCTCGACCATCCCGGTGATGGTCACGACGTCGCCCTCCTCGCCCTGGTCCACCGCGGAACCCGGCGCCAGCTCGGCGCAGCCGTAGAGGTCGACCTGGTCGCGCGGCACCTCGAGCAGCGCGACGACCGAGCCCCCGTGCTGCTCCTGCACGTCGACCATCCGGGCCAGGAGGTGGTCACGCTCGTCGATGAGGTCGTCGCCGAGGAGCACGGCGAAGGGCTCGTCGCCGACGTGGCCCTTGCCGCACAGCACCGCGTGCCCCAGCCCCTTCGCCTCGCCCTGGCGCACGGAGTGCACGTCCGCCAGGCGGTCGGAGGCGCGGGTGGCCTCCATCCGGGCGTCGTCGCCCTTGGCCTCCAGGGCGCTCTCGAGCTCGGGGTTGCGGTCGAAGTGGTCCTCGATCGCCTTCTTGCTGCGGCTGGTCACCAGGAGGACGTCGCTCAGGCCGGCTCCCGCTGCCTCCTCCACGACGTACTGGATGGCCGGCTTGTCGACGACCGGGAGCATCTCCTTGGGCGTCGCCTTCGTCGCGGGCAGGAAGCGGGTCCCCAGCCCTGCCACCGGGACGACGGCCTTCCTGGCTCGACGCGACGCGCCGCCCTGCGCCGGGTGTGTGGGCTGCTCAGCTGGTGCCTGGGTCATGGCCTCGAGGCTATCGCCTGGGCCCCGGCGCCAGCCCGGCGTCGAGCACGCCCCATGATGATCTGGTGCTCGAGGACCACGGCGACGACACGGCCGGCGCCCGCGCCGCGGTGCGGGCCCGGCGCCGGGCCCGCACCGCGGACGAGAGGTCGGCCGCAGCGCAGGACCTGGCCCGCACGGTCGTGGCGGGCCTGGAGGAGCGCCTGCCCGGCATGGCCGGCCCCGACGGCGGCCCCGGCAGGGACGTCGTCGTCGCGGCCTACCTCTCGACGCCCACCGAGCCGGGCACGGCTCCGCTCCGCGAGGCCCTCGCTGCCCGCGGCGCCACCGTGCTGCTCCCCGTGGTCGGGCCTGTGGTCGGTCCCGGCGGCGAGGGGCCGCTCACCTGGGTCGTCGACGCCGAGGGCTCCCCGCGCGCGTCGCTCGACACCGCGGACGTCGTGCTGCTGCCGGCCCTGGCGGTCACGGCGTCGGGGCACCGCCTCGGGCAGGGCGGCGGGCACTACGACAGGACTCTCGCGGCCCTGGTCCCGGCGAGCGGGCGACGCCCCCTCCTGGTGGCGCTGGTCCACGACGACGAGGTGCTGGCCGACGGCTCCTGGCCCGTGGAGGACCACGACGCCGGGGTCGACGCGGCGGCGACCCCGAGCCGGTGGATCGACTCCGGCGGCCCCCGGCCCGGCCCGCCGGGCTGACGTGCGCCTCGGGCCGTGACCTCGGCCGGCGACCCGTAGACTTGGCAGTCGAGCCGGTCGAGTGCCAGCACGGCGTGCGCGAGCACCTGCCGGACGGCACCCGGCTCTCGTCCACCCACCACCCGCCCGAGGAGCTCTCGTGCCCACCTACGCCTACACCTGCACCGCCTGCCAGCACTCCCTCGAGGTGCGCCAGTCCTTCACCGACGACGCCCTGACCGAGTGCCCCGAGTGCAGCGGCCGGCTGCGCAAGCGCTTCGACAACGTGGGCGTGGTGTTCAAGGGCTCCGGCTTCTACCGCAACGACTCGCGCGCGGCGGAGGGCTCGGGCAGGGGCGGCAGCAACGGCTCGTCCGGCGACGGGTCGAGCAGCAAGAACGGGTCGGGCGACAAGAGCGGGTCGGGCGACAAGAGCGGGTCGGGCGACACGAGCAGCACGGCGAGCGAGGGCTCGTCCGGCAGCGCTGGCGGCTCGTCCGGCGGTGGCGCGGAGAAGGCCGGCAGCACGGCCGGCTCGTCGGGCAGCCCGTCGGGCAGCCCGTCGGCCGGCTCGTCGGGCTCCGGCGCCGGGTCCTCGACCAGCTGAGAGCCGCGCCGTCCACAGGCCGCCGTCCACAAGCCGACGAGCACCGAGCGCCGTCGTCCACAGGTGGCGGCGGGCCCGTTCCGCACCGCCGGCGAGCCACCTAGCGTCGCCGGGATGAGACTCGTGGGCTGGTCCCCGGACGACGACCCGGGGCGCAGCCGTGCTGCGCGCCAGCACGCGCGACGGGTGCGTCGTCGGGGCCTGGCGCGCCGAGCACGGCGGCCCGCGCTGGCGGTGCTCGTCGCCGTCGCGGCCATCGCCTCCCTCGTGGTGCTGCGGCCTCCGGCCGCCGCCGCGCGCGACGTCGTGTCCGCAGCCGCCGACCTGCCGGCCGGCCACGCGCTGTCCGCGGCCGACCTGGTCTCCACGCGGCTGCCCGTCGCCGTGGTGCCGCCGAGCGCCGTGGCCCAGGGCGATCGTCAGCAGCTGGTGGGTGGCGTGCTGACGGCGCCGCTCGGGCGCGGAGAGCTCGTCACCACCGCGCGCACCCTCGGGCCGGGCGTCCTGCAGGGCGCGCCGCGCGGCACGCTGGCGGTTCCCGTGGCCCTGGCGCAGGCGCTGCCCGACGGGGCCGTCCGAGCCGGTGACAGCGTCGCGGTCATCGTCGCCGCACCGCAGGAGCGTGCCGCTGACGTCGTGGGCCCGTCCGGCGTGACCGGCGGAGCCGACCTGGCACCCGGCGGACCAGCGCCTGCCGACCCAGGGTTCGGTGCCCTGCCACCGGTGGTCCCGCAGACGGCCGAGCTCCTCGTCGAGCGCGCCGTGGTGCTCATGCCGCCCCCGTCGACGGCGGACGCCACGCTGGTGGGCGGCGGCGACGCCCCGGTGGCGGTGCTGGCGCTCAGCGCGGCGCAGGCGCAGGCCGTCGCCGACGCGGGCGCCGAGCGGCCGCTCACGCTCGGCGTGGTGGCCGCTCGCTGACCGGCGCCGGAGAACCTCCCCGGGGGACGCACGGTCGCTACCCTCTCGCGCCATGTCCTCCGACCGGCCCGGCGCCATCGCCGGCTTCAAGAGCTTCGTCCTCCGCGGCAACGTCGTCGACCTCGCGGTCGCCGTGGTGGTCGGCGCGGCCTTCACGGCCATCGTCAACGCCGTCGCGATGGACCTCATCGGCAGCGTCATCGCGGCGGTGGGCGGCGCCCCGGACCTCGACGGCGTCGGGTTCGCGCTGAACGGCACCCAGATCCTCGTCGGGCCGGTCCTGACCGCCATCGTGAACTTCGTCATCGTCGCGGCGGTCGTCTACTTCCTCGTCGTCGTCCCCGTCAACCGCCTGGCACACCTCCAGGACCCCGACCCGGTGCAGGCGGTCCCCACCGAGCCGGCGGACGTGGCCCTGCTCCGGGAGATCCGTGACCTGCTGCGCGAGCAGGGAGCGGCGGACCGCCCGGCACCCCCGGCCTGAGCCGGCTCACCCCCAGTGCGGGGGCCGGTCGCGCAGCCAGCGGTCGTCCTCGCTCTCGCTCGCCGCGACGCCCGCGTCGTCGCCCCAGCCGACGTCGGTGTCGTCGCGCACCGGCTCGGTGTCCGCCGGGGGTCCGCCCGACGGCGCCCCGGGCGAGCGACCGGCTCGTCGGCGGCGGCCCGGGACGCGGCCGCCGGGGCTCTCGTCCCCGCTCACGCGCCGCCGGCAGGGCGGTCACCCGGGGGGCTCGCTCCCTCGAGCGCTGCCAGCACGCGGCGCGTCGCGGCGCCCGGGTCGGCGAAGAGCTCCACCGCTCCGGTGCGCACCGCGGTCCATCCCGCGGCGGCCAGCTCGTGCGGCAGCGCCACCTCCCGCTGGACCAGCAGCGCGAGGGTCTCGACGTCGGCCCCGGGCTCGCCGCCGGCAGGCGCCTCCGAGGCTCGCGCCGCCTCCGGGAGCGCGCCGTGGACGGCGACGCCGCGACCCGGGTGCGCGTCGCTGGTCACCAGGAGGTCGACCCCGTCGACCGTGGCCGTCACGGCGCGGACCTCGTCACCGAGGTCACCGACCCAGCGCGCGAGCAGCGGCTCGTCCGGGGGCCGGGCCGCCGCCTCGCCGCGGGTCGTGTCCAGCTCGACCGTCCGCAGAGCGCCGGACGCGGCGAGGGACGTCGGCGTGCTCACCAGGATGAGGCGCCGCCTGGCGCGGGTCAGCGCCACGGACAGCAGGTCGTCCACGTCCCCGGACCCGTCGGCGCCGTCACGGCGCGGCAGCCCACCCGCCGTGACGATGACCGCGTCGCGCACCGTGTCGCCGCTGCGCGTCACGTCGGTCACGACGAAGCGCTCGCCCCGATCACCCACGGCGCGCACGAGGAAGTCCCGCAGCACCGGGTCCTCGCGGTAGGCCTCACGGATGGCGTCGGCCACCGCCCTCGCCTCGGGGCGTGACAGCGCCACGACCGCGAGCGAGTCGTCGGGGTGCTGGCGCGCGTGGTCGCTCATGAGCTGCACCACGCGCTCGGCGAAGGCGTCGGGGGCGACGTCGGCGCTCACGAAGCGCGCGGAACCGGCCCACGGCGCGCTCGGGGTCGCGGCCCGGCCCACCGCGGGCCCGGTGACGGCCGCGGCGATCCCCGTCAGGCCGGCGGACATCCGGTGCTGATGGGTGAGGGTGGCGGTGGGCAGCGCCCCGGCGGAGGCGCGGAGCAGGCTCTGCCGCTGCACGGGAGCCGTCGTACCACCGCTGCGCGAGGCGAAGGGCGCCACCGGCACGCCCACCGGGTCGCCGATGGCGATGACCTGGGTCGAGCTGGCCATGGCCAGCACCGCCTCCGGCACGCCGAGCCGGTGCGCGCCGAGGAGGACCACGGCGTCGAAGTGGGCGCCGGGCGGTACGTCGTGCGGGATCGCCAGCGGCGCGCACACCCAGCAGGAACGCCCCCCGCGGCGCGCCCGGCGCGACGACGCCTCGGCGACGGCGCGGACGGCGCCGTGGGCACGGACGTCCTCCGCGCGGGCGACGCGGGCGACCAGCCGCCCCAGACCGCTCCCCTCGAGGTCGCGCAGGGACGGGCTGTCGTCGAGCGCGACGTCCAGCACCGACGTCCACCAGCACCGCTGCAGCTCGGCGGGCACCTGGGCCGCGTCGACCGCACGCGCCCGCAGGTCCTCCACGAGCGGCTCGAGCCCCGCGGCGCGCAGCCGCACGAGCAGCGTGGTCCGCCGGGGCAGGGTGTCGAGCGAGGCCGCGTCGGCCTCCAGCGCCGCCAGCCGCGCCGACACCGCGTCCCAGGGCTCGGCGAGGAGGTCGCCGCCACCGGAGGTGGTCGAGAGCGCCGGTGCGAGAGCCTCGAGGTCGGCGATCGCCGCCTCGCTCAGGGCCTGCGTCTGGGGGAGCCCGCGGGGGACCACCGGCAGGGCGCCCGCGGTCTCGACGAGCTGCCACGAGAGCCACTCCCGCCGGCTGGCGTCCGCCGCGACGAGGGCCGCGTGGAGGTCGGGGACCACCGTGCCGGGCCGCACCAGCTCCTGAGCGGCGCGCTCCGCGCGGCGGCGGGCCAGCAGCCCCACACGGGGTGCCCCCTCGGGGCGCTGCGAGCGGGGCGCGAGGGTCTCGGCGAGGTCGGTGACGGGCCTCTCGTAGACGTGCGGGGTGAAGAGGTCGAGCGTGGCCCGCACCGTGAGGACCAGGCGCAGCAGCTGCGCGGACTCGGCCACGGACGCGGGCTCGCGCAGGCCGGTGGCGCGCGCCATGACCCTCACCTGCGAGCGCAGGTCCGGCAGCAGCTGGGCGCGGAGCTCCGCGACGGTCGCCAGCGCCGCCTCGGCGTCCGAGGCGTCGGAGAGGTCGGCGCCCCACCACGGAGCGCCGTCGGCGCTGGGCGTGAGCGCTCCCAGCTCGGCGGCCTCGGTGAGCTTCGCGGCGGCCTCGTCGCGCGCGGCCGGGCCGAGGTTCGCGAGGACGTCCCTCGGCAGCACCACCGTCGTGGTCGGCGCGCCCGGCCCCTGCTCCAGGCGCGTGAGCGCCGAGAAGGCGTCGAGCACCGACACGCCCCACGGGTCCCGGTCCCGGTGCAGGTCGTCGGCGGCCTGGGCCAGGACGGCGACCGCCGGGCGCGTCGACGGCTCCTCCGGGACCGCGGGGCGGCGCGGCGGGGGCGGCGCCTGCTCACCGGTCACCAGGTGGGCGAGACCCAGCGGCTCCAGCCTCGCGGCGACGTCGGCGACCTCGACCTGCTGGCCCGGCACCACGAGCACGCTGCGCCCGGCGCCGACGAGGGCCGCGATGGTCGCGGCGCCCAGCTGGGTGGCGCCCGTGCCCGGGCCGGCCTCCACCCGCAGGCTGGCGCCCGCCAGGGCCCCGGAGACGACCCGTCGCTGGTCCGGGTCGAGCGGCAGCACCCTCACCTGGTCCAGGACCGGAGGGCTGGAGGGCACGCGGCGGCGGACGTCGGCGCCGGCCAGGCGGTGGCGCGCGGCGGGGTCGCCGGCCAGCGCCCGGACCGGCTCGCAGTCCTCCAGGCGCCCCGCGACCCGCTCGAGGTCGGCGACGAGCGCGGGCGCCACGTCCACGAGGGCGGTGATGAGCAGCGAGGCGCGCACCTCGATGCCGGGAGCGGCGGTGCGCGTGGCGGACCTCAGCCGGTCGAGCGTCGGGGTCGGGTCGAACCCCTGCTGTCGCTGGGCGAGGTGCGCGAGCTCCTCGGGGTCCACGTCGACGCCGCGCCGCCGCAGCTCGCGCAGCAGCGCCGGGTTGGTGCGCACCGGCCCGCCGAGGTCCAGCTCGAAGTCCCCGGCGCCCCGCGGGCGCAGCTCGATGGGGCGCAGCAGCACCGGCGTGGAGACCGGCGGCGCGGCGCGGTCGTCGTCCTCGCGCCACGAGGCGAGGCCCACGGCGAGCACGCAGGCCCGCAGCCCGTGCTCGTCGGCGAGGGCGGCGGCCGTGTGGCGGATGGTGCGCACCGCGTCGCGCGCGTGGTCGAGGGCGCCCGGCTCGCGGAAGAGGTGGCTCAGGCGCGTCGGCCGGCCCGCGAGGAAGGAGGCGATCCCCGAGGGGTGGGCGTGCGCCAGGTGCAGGCCGTCCGCGTCGCGGGCCTCATCACCGCCGAACAGGGGGGACGGGCCCTGCAGGCCCGCCAGCTCGGCGCGCCACCGCCCCAGAGCAGCGGTCAGGGGGGCAGGATCGTCATCAGCGCGCGGGGCAGGGTGCTCGCGCGGCGCGCCCGGCGTCGTCGAGTCGTTCATCGGGTCATCCACGGACTCGCTCGGGGAAGCAGGCTCGTGCTCGGCCGGCCCGGAGGCCGTCGGCTGGAGAGCGGTCGGTTGGCTCACCACTCCACGCTAGCCCGCTTCCGGCAACCGACACCAATGCCGGCCGGGCGGTGGGAAGAACCCCCCGTTCCCCGCCGATCACCGGCCGGCGCGCCGCGCCTCGAGGGCGTCGAGCGCCTTGCGCGCCGTGATGAGCACCGGGTCCCACGTGGGCGAGAACGGTGGCGCGTAGCTGAGGTCCATCGCGATCATGGACTCCACGTCCATCGCGTTCCACACCACCGCCGCGAGGGTGTCGATGCGCTTGGCCGCGCCGCCCTCCCCCACGATCTGACCGCCCAGGACCCGCCCGGCGCCGGCCTCGACCACGAGCTTCGTGGTGATCGGCGCCGCTCCCGGGTAGTAGCCGGCGCGGGTGCTGGACTCGACGGTGGCCGTCACCACCTGGAAGCCGGCAGCAGCGGCGCCGGCCTCCGAGAGCCCGGTGGACGCGGCCTCGGTGTCGCAGAACTTGGTGATCGCGGTACCGAGGACGCCCTCGAAGGTCGCGTACCCGCCGCCGATGCAGATGCCGGCGACGCGCCCCTGCTTGTTCGCGTGCGTGCCCAGCGCGATCGACACCCGCGCCCCCGAGACGCGGTGGATCGACTCGACGGCATCGCCTGCGGCCCAGACCCCCGGCGCGGACGTCCGCATGCTGCGGTCCACGGCGATGCCGCCGGACGGCCCGATCGCCAGGCCGGCCTCGCGTGCGAGGTGGGTCTGGGGACGAACCCCGAGCCCCAGGATCACGAGCTCCGCGGGGACGTGCTGGCCGTCGGCCGTGGTGACGCCGCGCGCGCGCCCGTCGTCGTCGACGTCGATGCGCGTGACCGCCGCCCCCGTCATCAGCGTCACGCCCGCGCGGCGCATCCCCTGGGCGACGAGCTCGCCCATGTCCGGGTCGAGCACGGACAGGGGTGCGCTCCCGCGCGTGAGGACGGTGACGTCGAGCCCGCGGGTGACGCAGGCCTCGGCCATCTCGAGCCCGATGTAGCCGCAGCCGACCACCGCGACGCGCCGGGGCCGGCGGCGGGCCAGCTCGTCGAGGACCGCGATCCCGTCAGCCATCACCTGCACGCCCAGCACGCCCTCGGCGTCGATGCCGGGCATCGGTGGGCGCAGCGGCACGGCGCCGGTGGCGACCACCAGGTCGTCGTAGTCCTGCGAGCCCTCCTCGCCGGAGTCGAGGGACCGCCAGGTGATCCGCCGGGCGCTCGTGTCGACGGCGGTGACCTCGGTGGCGAGCCGCACGTCGATCCCCCGCCGCCGGTGCTCCTGCGGGGTGCGGGCGACCAGGGCGTCGGGGCCGTCGACCTCACCGGCCACCCAGTACGGGAGGCCGCACGCGGAGTACGACGTCCAGGTGCCGCGCTCGAAGGCCACCACCTCCAGGTCGTCACGGCGCCGCATCGCCTGCGACGCGGCGCTCATCCCCGCGGCGTTCCCCCCAATCACGACCAGTCTGTGGACCATGGTCGTGAGGGTAGGCGGCGGGGCGGACGACGCCGACGAGCCACGATCGGCGGCAGGTAGCCTGGCGTCCGCTCGGGCCGGCGCGCCGGCCGGCGTCCCCGCCCCCGTAGCTCAGGGGATAGAGCATCGGTTTCCTAAACCGTGTGTCGCGTGTTCGAATCACGCCGGGGGCACCCGCGTCCTTGCTGGTCAGGACGCTGTGGCGCCTTGCGGGACGGGTTCCAGCGGCGTCAC
>JARICT010000072.1 GCA_029257185.1 Quadrisphaera sp. | reverse complement strand
CGACGACGTCCTGAGCCGCTTCTCCCCCGCGGCGTCCGAGTGGTTCCGGGGCGCCTTCCACGCTCCCACCGCGGCGCAGGACGGTGCGTGGCGGGCGATCAGCAGCGGTGACCACACGCTCGTCGTCGCGCCCACCGGCTCCGGCAAGACGCTCTCCGCGTTCCTGTGGGCGCTGGACCGCCTGGCCTCGACGCCGGCCCCGGAGGCGAAGGAGGAGCGGTGCCGCGTCCTGTACGTCTCACCCCTGAAGGCGCTGGCCACCGACGTCGAGCGCAACCTGCGCGCCCCCCTGACCGGCATGCGCCACGCCGCGATGCGCCTGGGCCTGCCGGTGCCCGAGGTCTCCGTGGCGCTGCGCTCCGGGGACACCCCGCCAGAGGAGCGGCGTGCGTTCGCGCGGACACCGCCGGACGTGCTCATCACGACGCCCGAGTCGCTGTTCCTCATCCTCACGTCCAAGGCCCGCGAGATGCTCGCCGGGGTGCAGACGGTGATCGTCGACGAGGTCCATGCGGTGGCCGGCACCAAGCGTGGCGCGCACCTGGCGCTGACGCTGGAGCGCCTCGACGCCGCGCTGCCCGCCCCTGCGCAGCGCATCGGCCTGTCGGCGACGGTGCGCCCGGTGGAGGACGTCGCCCGGTTCCTGGCCGGCACGCGCGGGGTGGCCGACGGCGGGCGCCGCACCACCGTGGTGGCGCCCCCGTCGGTGAAGGAGTGGGCCCTGCAGGTGGTGGTGCCCGTGCCGGACATGGAGGATCTGTCGAAGACCCCGCCCAGGGACGAGCCCCCGGCACCGCGGAGCAGCCCTGACGGGGAGCCGGCGCTGCCGACCCAGGTCGACGACGACCTCGCGGGCCTGCTCGCCTCCGCGGCGCCGGAGCCGGTGACGTCGATCTGGCCCGCGGTCGAGGAACGCATCGTCGACCTCGTCGCCGCCCACCGCTCGACCATCGTCTTCGCCAACTCCCGGCGCCTCGCCGAGCGGCTGACCAACCGCCTCAACGAGGTGTGGGAGGAGCGGACCCGCGTCGACGAGGACGGCTCGGAGCAGGAGGGTGGAGAGGGTGCGGGGCCGCAGGGTGGGGACGGCGCCGCGCAGCACGGCGACGCGCCGGCGCCCGAGCACCCCCGCCGCCCGCCCGCGCAGGTCATGGGCCAGGCGGGGTCCTCCGCCCCCGTGCCGGCGGTGATCGCCCGCGCCCACCACGGCTCGGTCAGCCGCGAGCAGCGGGCGCTGATCGAGGACGACCTGAAGTCCGGACGCCTGCCCGCGGTGGTCGCGACGTCGTCCCTGGAGCTCGGCATCGACATGGGCGCCGTCGACCTCGTGGTCCAGGTGGAGTCGCCGCCGTCGGTGGCCTCGGGGCTGCAGCGGGTGGGGCGCGCCGGCCACCAGGTCGGCGCCGTCTCCCGCGGCGTGATGTTCCCGAAGTTCCGCGGCGACCTGGTCTCCACCGCGGTGATCACCGAGCGGATGCGCTCCGGGGACATCGAGGCGCTGCACGCCCCGGCCTCCCCCCTGGACGTCCTGGCCCAG
Organism: Quadrisphaera sp.; assembly: GCA_029257185.1. Classification (GTDB taxonomy): domain Bacteria; phylum Actinomycetota; class Actinomycetes; order Actinomycetales; family Quadrisphaeraceae; genus CADCUY01. Next base: position 4,235 of record JARICT010000072.1, on the reverse strand, counting down.
CAGGTGGTGGCGATGACGGCGATGGACGACTGGGCCGTCGACGACCTCGAGACCGTGGTCCGCCGGGCCGCGCCCTTCTCCGGGGTGACCCGCGGGGTGCTCGAGGCGGTCCTCGACATGCTGGCGGGGCGCTACCCCTCCGAGGAGTTCGCCGAGCTGCGCCCGCGGATCGTGTGGGACCGCCTCGCCGGCACCCTCGCGGGCCGGCCCGGCGCCCAGCGCCTCGCGGTCACCTCGGGGGGCACCATCCCCGACCGCGGCCTCTACGGCGTCTTCCTCGCCGGGAGCGGCGGTCAGGTCCGCGGCAGCCGACGGGTCGGCGAGCTCGACGAGGAGATGGTCTACGAGTCCCGCGTCGGCGACGTGTTCACGCTCGGCACGTCCACGTGGCGCATCGAGGACATCAGCCACGACCAGGTGCTCGTCTCCCCCGCGCCCGGCCAGCCCGGCAGGCTGCCCTTCTGGCACGGGGACTCCCTGGGGCGCCCCGCCGAGCTGGGCCGCGCGCAGGGCGCGTTCGTGCGCACCCTCGGCGACCTGCTCACCGCCGACGAGGACGCGGCGCGCGAGCGCGCCCGAGCCGCGGGGCTCGACGAGTGGGCCGCCGACAACCTCCTCGAGCACCTGCGCGAGCAGCGCGCGGTGACCGGCCACCTGCCCGACGACCGCACGATCGTCGTCGAGCGCTTCCGCGACGAGCTCGGCGACTGGCGCGTGGTGGTGCACTCCCCCTACGGCGCGCAGGTCCACGCCCCGTGGGCGCTCGCGGTCGGAGCCCGGCTGCGAGAGCGGTTCGGCGTCGACGCCCAGGTGATGAGCGCCGACGACGGCCTCGTGCTGCGCCTGCCGGACACCGACCTGCTCGGCGACCCCATGGCCGTCCTCATGGCCGACCCGTTCGAGGCGCTCGCCGGGAGCCCCGGCACCGGTGCGCAGGGCGCGGGCGGTGCGGGGGCGGCGGGCGCGGCGACGCCCGGGGGCGCCCCGGCGGGCGTGCCCGAGGTGCTCGAGGCGCTCGCGGTGGAGCCGGAGGACGTCGAGGAGCTCGTCACCGACGAGCTCGGCGGCTCGGCGCTGTTCGCCGCGCGGTTCCGCGAGTGCGCGGCCCGCTCCCTGCTGCTGCCGCGGCGGCGCCCCGACCGCCGCACCCCGCTGTGGCAGCAGCGCCAGCGCGCCGCACAGCTGCTCTCCGTGGCGAGCCGCTACCCCTCCTTCCCCATCGTCCTGGAGACGGTGCGCGAGTGCCTGCAGGACGTGTTCGACGTCCCCGCCCTCGTCCGGCTGCTGCGCGAGGTCAGGTCCGGGGCGGTGCGCGTGGTGGAGGTGACGACCGACGCACCGTCGCCCTTCGCTCGAGGGCTGCTGTTCGGCTACGTCGCGCAGTTCCTCTACGAGGGCGACACCCCGCTGGCCGAGAAGCGCGCCGCGGCGCTCTCCCTGGACCCGACGCTGCTCGCCGAGCTGCTGGGGCGCGGCGACGGCGCGTCCCTCGCCGACCTCCTCGACCCGGAGGCCGTCGTCCGCACCCAGCGCGAGCTGCAGCGCACCGCGGACGGGCGGCGCTGCCGCGACGCCGAGGACGTCGCCGACCTGCTGCGGGTGCTGGGGCCGTGCTCGACCGCGGAGGTCACCGCCCGCTCGCTGAGCGGGACGGGGAGCGAGCAGGACCACGCTGAGGTCACCCGCTGGCTGGGCGCGCTGAGCGACGCGCGCCGCACCATCGCGGTGCGCGTCGCCGGCACCGAGCGCCACGCCGCCGTCGAGGACGCGGCACGGCTGCGTGACGCCCTCGGCGTGCCGCTGCCCGTGGGGGTCCCCGAGGCCTTCACCGCCCCGGTGGCGGACCCCGTCGGGGACCTCGTGGTGCGCTGGGCCCGCACCCACGTCCCCTTCACCGCCGCCACCGTCGCCGCCCGCTACGGGGTGGGCGTCGCCGTGGTCTCCGACGCGCTGCGCCGCATCGAGAGCTCGGGGCGCGTCACCTCGGGGGACCTCCTGCCGGCCGAGCTCCGGGGCCGGCTCGCCCACGACGGCACGGTGGACACCCTCACCGGCCCCGGCGCTGACACCTCTCGGGCCGGCGGAGGAACCGACGTGGGGCCCGAGCCCGGCGAGGCGTCGCACGAACCGTCGACCACGGCCGTCGGCCTCGACTGGTGCGACGCCGAGGTCCTGCGGCTGCTGCGCCGCCGCTCCCTGGCGGCGCTGCGCAGCGAGGTCGAGCCGGTCACCGCCCGCGACCTCGCGCTCCACCTCCCGGCCTGGCAGCACGTCGGACCGCCGGGCACGGCCGGCGGCGGACGGCTGCGCGGCGAGGACGGCCTCGTGGCCGTCGTCGAGCAGCTGGCCGGCGCCCAGCTGCCGGCCTCCGCGCTGGAGTCCCTCGTGCTCCCCGCCCGCGTCGAGGGATACGCGCCGGCGATGCTCGACGCCCTCACCACCACCGGCGAGGTGCTGTGGTGCGGGCACGGCGCCCTCCCCGGCGACGACGGCTGGGTCTCGCTGCACCTCGCCGACGCCCAGGGTCCTCACGGTCACCTGACGCTGTCGCCCCCCGGCGAGGAGCTGGAGCTGAACGAGACCCACCACGCCGTGCTCGCAGCCCTGGACGGCGGCGGGGCCTTCTTCTTCCGGGCCCTGTCGGCCGCGCTGAGCGCCGCCGGCCACCCCGCCGTGGACGACGCCCGCCTGTCCGCGGCCCTGTGGGACCTCGTCTTCGCCGGACGGGTCAGCAACGACACGCTCGCTCCGCTGCGCGCACGCCTGTCCGGGGGCAGGACGGCCCACCGCGGGGCGAAGGCCGCACGCAGCGCACCCCGCTCGCGCTACGGGCGCTCGCGCCCCGGGCGCCCGACGCGCCTGGGCGCCGCGAGCCTGAGCGCGGCGGGCGTGGCGGCCTCCGCCGGCGCGGCGGCCCGCGGCGGCCCTCCCGAGGCGGCAGGACGGTGGTCGCTGCTCCCCGCGGTCGAGCCCGACGCGACGGTGCGGGCAGCCGCCACCGCCGAGGTGCTCCTGGACCGCTACGGGGTCATCACCCGCGGGTCGGTGGTGGCGGAGCACCTCCCCGGGGGGTTCGCCGGCGTGTACCGCGTCCTCGCGGCGATGGAGGAGGCCGGCCGGGTGCGGCGGGGATACTTCGTCGAGGGTCTCGGCGCCTCGCAGTTCGCGACGACGGGGGCGGTGGACCGGCTACGAGCCCTCTCGCGCCCGCTCGACGACGTCGCTCCCGGCGGTGACGGCCGCTGGGTGGGCGAGCGGACGCGAGGGGGCGGCCCCCACGTAGCGGGGGGGCGGGCGGACGGCGCACCGGCGCGCAGGGCCGTCGTGCTGGCCGCGTCGGACCCCGCCAACCCCTACGGCGCGGCGCTCCCCTGGCCCGACCAGCCCCCACCCTCCTCCGGCGACGCGGCGACGCCGCACGAGCTCGCCAGCGACGCCAGCGGAACGGCAGGTGCGACGCCGTCTCGACCGGGGCACCGTGCGGGGCGCAAGGCGGGCGCCATCGTGGTGCTCGTCGGAGGTGACCTGGTCCTCTACGTCGAGCGCGGCGGCAGGACGCTGCTGTCCTTCACCGAGGACGCCGACGTCCTGCGCTCAGCCGCCGAGGGCCTGACGGCCGCGGTGCGTGGCGGCGCGCTGGGACGGCTCACGGTCTCGAAGACCGACGGTGCCAGCGCGCTCGCGCCATCGGCTCTCGGCCTGGCGCTGGAGGGTGCGGGGTTCGCCGCCACCCCCCAGGGCCTGCGGTTGAGGGGGTGACGCCGTCCGGCCAGGGCAGGACGGGGACGGGGGCGGGGCCGCCCGCGCTCGAGGGGGTGAGATCGCTCAGGCGGCGGAGGTGAGCTGGCGGCGCTCCACCGGTGCGCTGGCGAGCACGGCGACGCCGGCGGCCGGGGGCACCGGCTCCACGACGGTGCTCTCGATGGTGGCGATCTTGTCGCTCACCTCGCGCAGCACGGACGACATGGGGGTCGCCAGCGCCTCGCAGATCGAGCCCAGCAGCTCCGAGGACGCCTCCTTGTGACCCCGCTCGACCTCGGAGAGGTACCCGAGCGACACGCGGGCCCGGCCGGAGACCTCCCGCAGGGTGCGTCCCTGCTGCTGGCGCGTGCTGCGCAGCACGTCACCGATCTCGCGTCGCAGCAGCATCATCGCTGGCTCCCGTGGTCTGCGGTCGTCATGGCGCTCACGCTACAAGGCACCTCGGACATGCGCGTGCCCACGATGCCGCTGCC
>JARICT010000068.1 GCA_029257185.1 Quadrisphaera sp. | reverse complement strand
CCTGGTGGGCGCGGTCTCCGGGCTGGCCGAGGCCGGCTACGCGGTGGCGCGCGTGGCGGGGACCTCCGCGGGCGCCGTCGTCGCCGCGCTGGTCGCCGCGCTCGGCAGGTCCGGCGAGCCGCTGGAGCGCCTGGCGGACGTCGCGACGACCCTGGACGTGTCGCGGGTGGGCGAGCGGGGCGCTGTCGGCCGGGCGCTGGGGCCGCTGGGGATTCTCGCCGACGCCGCGAACGTGCTGCGCCGCGACGGGGCCCGCGACGGCCACCACCTGCGCTCGTGGTTGGGCGGGGTCCTCGGGGACCTGGGCGTGAGCACCTTCGGCGACCTCGCGCTGACCGGGGCCGACGCCGAGGGGGTGCCGGCGGACAGGCGCTGGTCGCTGCTGGTCACCGCCTCCGACGTCTCACGGCGGCGCACCGCGGTCTTCCCCGAGGACTACCCGCGCTACGGCCTGGACCCTGACGAGCAGCCGGTGGTCGACGCCGTCCTCGCCTCGGGCGCGATCCCCGGCCTCTTCGAGCCCGGCCGCCTCGAGCTCCCGACGTCAGAGGTGGCGACGCTGCTGGACGGCGGCCTGCTCGTCAACTACCCGATCGAGGTCTTCGACCGCCGTGACGAGGTGGCCCCGCGGTGGCCCACGTTCGGCGTGGTCCTGGCGGGGGACGACGACGCCCCGAGGACCCGCCGCGTCGCGGGGCCGGTCGGCCTGGCCCGCGCTGCGCTGTCGACCGTTCTCCAGGCACCGGTCACGGCGCTGGTGGAGGATCCCTGCGTGCTGGCCCGCACCATCACCGTGCCCGTGGGCGACGTGGGGTTCTCCGACTTCGGCCTCGACGCGCAGGCGCAGCGCGCCCTGCTCGACTCCGGTCGCGCGGCGGCCGGCGAGTTCCTGGCCACGTGGGACTTCGAGGCCTACCGGCGCGCCTGCCGGGGCGGCTGACGGCACGATGGGCGTCATGACCGACCCCTCAGCGACCCGTCCAGCCCGGCCCGCGATCGTCACGGTCGCGGACCAGGGTCTCCTCGACGAGCTCGAGGCGCCCGACGGGACCGAGCTGCGCTACTGGGGCCTCGACGTGCCCGCGCGCGAGGTGCTCGGCGACGACGCCGACCGGGTGAGCGCGGTGGTGCTGCCCTACGGCGCACCTGACCAGGGCCTGCGTCACCTCGCCGACCTCCCGTCGCTGACCCTCGTGCAGTCCCTGTCCGCCGGCGTCGACGCGGTCGTCGGCCAGCTCCCCGACGGCGTCGGGCTCGCCAACGGCGCGGGCGTCCACGACGCCTCCACGGCCGAGCTGGCGATCGGGCTGGTGCTGGCGTCGCTGCGCGGCCTCGACGAGGCGGTGCGCGACCAGGACCAGGCCCGCTGGCACCCGGTCAGCCGCCGGTCGCTGGCCGACTCCCGCGTGCTGCTGCTCGGCGTCGGCGGCATCGGTTCGGCCATCGCGCGGCGCCTGCGTCCCTTCGAGGTGGAGATCGTCCGGGTCGGCCGGAGCTCGCGGGGCGACGACCAGGGGCTCGTGCACGCCCAGGACGAGCTGCCCGTCCTGCTGCCCGAGGTCGACGTGGTGATCGTCAGCCTGCCGCTGGACGACGCGACGAGGGGCATCGTCGACGACCGCTTCCTGGCCGCCATGAAGGGCCAGTCGCTGCTCGTCAACGTGGGCCGTGGTCCGCTCGTCGACACCGACGCGCTCGCCGCGGAGCTGAGGACGGGGCGCCTGCGGGCGGCGCTGGACGTCACCGACCCCGAGCCGCTGCCGCAGGACCACCCGCTGTGGGGGCTGCCGGGGATCATCATCACGCCCCACATCGGTGGGGGTTCCTCGGCGTACCGGGCGCGCGCCCTGGCGCTGGTCCGCGCCCAGCTGGGACGCGTCGCGAGCGGCGCCGAACCCGTGAACCGGGTGTCCGCCGTCTGATCCGGTGCCGGGCGGTGACGCCGGTTCAAGAACGGTGCCCCCGGCGCCGATAGCGCCTGCATGGATCGTCTCCCGGCGCAGGCCGTGCTGGTGCGCCGGCGCGCGGCGGTGCGCGGCGGCGTGACCCTCGGAGCGATCGGTGCGGCCGTCGGCGCCGTCCTCGCCGCCGAGGGTGACGTGCTCGCGGCCGGCGTGCTCGCCTCCACGGTGGCCGGGCTGCTCGCGGTCCTCGGCGGCGGCGCGAACCTCACGCTGGGGCGGGACCCCGGCGGTCTTCCCCGGTTCCGTCTCGCGGCTGGCGCCCTGGGCCTGCTCTACGGGGCGGGGATGCTCGTCAACGCCGTGGAGCGGGCTCGCGGCTCCTCGGCCACCCTGACGAGCGGGGACCTCGTGGCCCTCGGGGCGATGCCCTTCGCGCTGGTGCTGCTGGCCGCGGCGCCGCGTCCTGCCGTTCCGGCCGGACGTCCCTCCCGTCTGCTGGCCGACGCCGGCGTCGTCGCCGCTGCCGCCGCGATGATGGCGTGGCAGACGTTCCTCACGGTGCCGGAGGCAGCCCTGGGACCGCTCTCCTGGGGGTCGCTCGCCGCCCTCCTGGTGCAGCTGTTCAGCCTCGGCTACCTCGTCGGGCTCGCGGTGCTGGGGCACGACCGTCACGTGGTGCTGCTCCTGCTGGGCGTCATGGGCGTGGTGGCGGGCAACCTGTTGCGTCTGAGCGAGTGGGCGTCGGGCGGAGGCGGTGCGCTGTGGCTGCCGCTGGCGGTGGTGTGCGTGGGGGCTCCCCTGCTGCTCGGCGGCCCGCTGCTGATGCGCAGCCAGCCGTCGCTCACGGGCGGCACGAGCGGCGCCGCGGAGTCCAGGACGTCGCTCAGCACCTTCCTGATCCTCCTCACCGCCGGTGCAGCGGTGTTCATCGCCTCGCTGGGCGGCTCCTTCGACCTGGTGGACCGCAGCCTCCTGGGGCTCATGGTCATCAGCGTTCTGGTCCGCGACGTCGTCGTCCAGCGCCAGCGGATGCGCGACCTGGAGACGCTGCGACACCTGGCCGAGCACGACGCGCTCACCGGCGCCGGCAACCGCCGCGCCCTCACCCGGGTGCTCGGCGAGCCGAGCGAGGAGCCGCGCACGGTCATCGTCCTCGACCTCGACGGCTTCAAGGGCGTCAACGACCGGTACGGCCCCGGGGTCGGGGACACCCTGCTGCGGGCAGTGGCCCGGGAGCTGTCGACCCTCGACCCGGAGAGCGGCCAGGTCTTCCGGCTCGGGGCCGACGACTTCGCCGTGCTCGCACCCGGCGACCGCTCGCGCGGGGAGGACCTGGCCCGCCGGGCCTGCGCCCTCGTCACGCAGGTGTCCTCGCGCGTGCCCGGCGCCGAGCGCCTGTCGCTGAACGCCCACGCCGGCGTGGACTGCTCCGAGGCGGGAGCTCCCGTCGTCGGCGGCGACGCCTGGCTCCCGGTGACCCGGGCGACGCAGGCGCTGGTCGCCGCCCAGCGGGACGGACGCGCCCGGATCGTCGTCTGGGGAGAGGAGCTCACGCTCGCCCAGCAGCGCCGGTCGCTGCTGGAGGAGCGGCTGCGCGCCTCCCTCGCGGAGCGCTCCCTGGAGATCCACCTCCAGCCGGTGGTCGCGCTGGCGACGGGCCGGCTCCAGGGGTTCGAGGCGCTCTCGCGCTGGCACGACGAGGTCCTCGGCCCGGTGTTCCCCGACGAGTTCGTCCCCGTGGCCGAGGAGACCGGCCTGGTGGCCGACCTCGGGGCGTCGGTCCTCGACGCCGCCCTCGCGGCGCTGGTGCGCTGCCAGGGGGTCGCCAGGGCACTGACCATGGCCGTCAACGCCTCACCCGTGGAGCTGCGCTGCGCGGGCTACGTCGAGCACGTCGCCGCAGCGCTGGCCGAGCACGGCGTGCCGCCGGACCTCCTCGTGGTCGAGGTCACCGAGGCGGTGATGGTGAGCCCCGACGACCCGGCGGTGGTCTCGCTCCACGCGCTCGCCGACATGGGGGTGCGCGTGGCCGTCGACGACTTCGGCACCGGATACTCCTCGCTCGCCTACCTCACGCGCCTGCCCGTCCACGTCCTGAAGATCGACCGCTCGCTGACGATGAGCCTGGACGAGCGGGCGCCCTCGGCCGTGGTGCAGGCCGCCGCGGCGATGGCGGCCGGCATGTCGCTCGAGGTCATCGCCGAGGGGGTCGAGGACCTCTCGCAGCTGGTGGCGCTCGCCGCGATGGGCATCGCGAGCGGCCAGGGCTGGCTGTGGTCGCGGGCCGTGCCCGAGCAGGAAGCGGTGGACCTCGTGCTGGCGGGAAGAGCGCTCGGGCCGACCAGCGAGGACGCCGCGGCCGGCCTCGCGCCGGCCGCCGGCGGCGAGGTCACGGGACCGTGATCGAGGCCGCCTAAACTCCGCGCCATGACCACCGCACCTGGCA
>JARICT010000030.1 GCA_029257185.1 Quadrisphaera sp. | reverse complement strand
AGTGCGGCGGGCAGCAGTCGACGGATGCGGAGGGACGTCACGGGCCGTCATCGGAGGCGTCAGAGGTGGCGGATCATGCGGGTGTTGCCCAGGGTGTTCGGCTTGACGCGCGCGAGGTCGAGGAACTGCGCCACCCCGTCGTCGTGGCTGCGCAGCATCTCCGCGAAGACGTCGGGGGTCACCGGTGAGCCCTGCACCGCCGTGAAGCCGTGACGGGTGAAGAAGTCCACCTCGAACGTGAGGCAGAAGACGCGAGGGACCCCGAGACGGCGGGCGTCGTCGAGCAGCGCCTCGAGCAGGGCGCCTCCCACGCCGCCGCCGCGCGCGGTGTCGGACACGGCGAGGGTGCGCACCTCCGCGAGGTCCTCCCAGAAGACGTGCAGGGCGCCGCAGCCCACCAGCTCGCCGTCGTCCTCCGCCACCAGGAACTCCGGCACCGCCTCGTAGAGCGTCACCTGCTCCTTGGCGAGCAGCACGCGCTTGGCGACCAGGGGGCCCACCAGGCCTCGGATCCCTCGCACGTCGCTGGTCCTGGCCCGACGCACGCTCAGCACCCCCCCATCCTGCCCCGCAGCCGCCGACGACGACGAGGCCCCCGTCACCGGATCGCTCCGGTGACGGGGGCCTCGCGCGGCGCTGGCGCCGTCAGCGCCTGGCGCTCACTCCACCGACCCTGCTGCCTCGACGGGCAGGGTGTCGGGGACGGGCTGCCTGTCGGAACCGGTGAACGTGAAGGTGGCGCCCTGGCCCTCCCCCTCGACGTCGATCAGCACGATCTGCCCCGAGGTGAGCTCCCCGTAGAGGATCTTCTCGCTGAGCGTGTCCTCGACCTCGCGCTGGATGGTCCGGCGCAGCGGCCGGGCCCCGAGCACCGGGTCGTAGCCGCGGGTGGCGAGGAGGTTCTTCGCCGTGTCGGTGAACTCCAGGGTCATGTCGCGGTCGTCCAGCCGCGCGTCGACCTTGGCGATCATGAGGTCCACGATCTGGATGATCTCCTCCTGCGTGAGCTGGGGGAAGACCACCGTGTCGTCCACGCGGTTGAGGAACTCCGGGCGGAAGTGCTGCTTGAGCTCGTCGTTGACCTTCGACTTCATCCGGTCGTACGACGTCGACAGGTCACCACCGGCCTGGAAGCCGAGCTGCTGGCCCTTGGCGATGTCTCGGGTGCCGAGGTTGGTGGTCATGATGATCACGGTGTTCTTGAAGTCCACCATGCGGCCCTGGCTGTCCGTCAGACGGCCGTCCTCGAGGATCTGCAGCAGCGAGTTGAAGATGTCCGCGTGGGCCTTCTCCACCTCGTCGAACAGCACCACGGAGAACGGCTTGCGCCGCACCTTCTCGGTGAGCTGACCGCCCTCCTCGTAGCCCACGTACCCGGGGGGCGAGCCGAAAAGCCGCGAGACCGTGTGCTTCTCGGAGAACTCCGACATGTCGAGCTGGATGAGCGCGTCCTCGTCGCCGAAGAGGAACTCGGCGAGGGCCTTGGCCACCTCGGTCTTCCCGACCCCGGTGGGGCCGGCGAAGATGAACGAGCCGCCGGGACGCTTGGGGTCCTTCAGGCCGGCGCGGGTGCGCCGGATCGCCTGGGACAGCGTCTTGATGGCCTCGTCCTGGCCGATGATGCGCTTGTGGAGCTCGGCCTCCATGTTGAGCAGGCGCGCGGACTCCTCCTCGGTCAGACGCACGAGCGGGATGCCCGTGGCGGTGGCGAGGACCTCGGCGATCAGCTCCTCGTCGACCTCGGCGACCACGTCCATGTCGCCGGCCTTCCACTGCTTCTCACGCTCGTTCTTGGCGGCGAGGAGCTTCTTCTCGCTGTCACGCAGGTTGGCAGCCTTCTCGAAGTCCTGCGCGTCGATCGCGGACTCCTTCTCCCGACGGACCCCCGCGATCTTCTCGTCGAAGTCACGCAGGTCCGGCGGCGCGGTCATGCGACGGATGCGCAGCCGGGCGCCGGCCTCGTCGATCAGGTCGATGGCCTTGTCGGGCAGGAAGCGGTCGTTGACGTAGCGGTCGGCCAGGGTGGCGGCCGCCACCAGCGCGGGGTCGGTGATGGAGACCCGGTGGTGCGCCTCGTACCGGTCGCGCAGGCCCTTGAGGATCTCGATGGTCTGGGCCAGGGTCGGCTCGTCCACCTGGATGGGCTGGAACCGGCGCTCGAGCGCCGCGTCCTTCTCGATGTGCTTGCGGTACTCGTCCAGGGTGGTGGCACCGATGGTCTGCAGCTCGCCGCGGGCCAGCATCGGCTTGAGGATCGACGCCGCGTCGATGGCCCCCTCCGCCGCACCCGCGCCGACGAGGGTGTGGATCTCGTCGATGAACAGGACGATGTCGCCCCGGGTGCGGATCTCCTTGAGCACCTTCTTCAGGCGCTCCTCGAAGTCACCGCGGTAGCGGGAGCCGGCCACGAGCGAGCCGAGGTCGAGCGTGTAGAGCTGCTTGTCCTTCAGCGTCTCGGGCACCTCGCCCTTGATGACGGACTGGGCCAGCCCCTCCACGACGGCGGTCTTGCCCACGCCCGGCTCGCCGATCAGCACGGGGTTGTTCTTGGTGCGCCGAGAGAGCACCTGCATGACCCGCTCGATCTCCTTGCCGCGACCGATCACCGGGTCGAGCTTGCCCTCGCGGGCGGCCTGGGTGAGGTTGCGGCCGAACTGGTCGAGCACGAGCGAGCCGGACGGTGTGCCCTCGGCCGGTCCGCCGGCGGTGGCGGGCTCCTTGCCCTGGTACCCGGAGAGCAGCTGCAGCACCTGCTGGCGCACCCGGTTCAGGTCGGCGCCGAGCTTGACGAGCACCTGGGCGGCGACGCCCTCCCCCTCGCGGATCAGCCCGAGCAGGATGTGCTCGGTCCCGATGTAGTTGTGGCCGAGCTGCAGCGCCTCGCGCAGGCTCAGCTCGAGGACCTTCTTGGCGCGCGGGGTGAAGGGGATGTGGCCGGAGGGGGCCTGCTGACCCTGGCCGATGATCTCCTGGACCTGCTCGCGCACCGAGTCCAGGGAGATGCCGAGGGACTCCATCGCCTTGGCGGCGACGCCCTCCCCCTCGTGGATGAGGCCGAGCAGGATGTGCTCGGTCCCGATGTAGTTGTGGTTGAGCATCCGGGCCTCTTCCTGGGCCAGGACGACGACACGGCGGGCTCGGTCGGTGAACCTCTCGAACATGGAGCGCTCCTTGCGAGCAGTGGGCGGCGGGACACGGTGGCGTACCCACCACTGCGACCCCACTGACGACACCGATGGTATCGCTGCGGGTCGCACGGCGCGGTCACGCCGGGCGGGCCTTACGGGTGTCTCAACCGCGCCACCGCACCGGCTGTTCCGCCCCACGGCCCCGCCGCGGCCCTGTTCGCTGCCGGCGGAGCAGCCCTGCTCGCCCGCGCCGACGGGTCCGCAGGGGCTGGCGGGACCGGAGAGAGGGGCTGGCGGGGCCTCCCCGCCAGCCCCTCGTCACGAGACGTCTCAGCCGTTGGCGGCGTGGTACGCGTCGACGATCTTGCCCGGGACGCGGCCCCGGTCGCTGATCTCGTAGCCGTTCTCACGGGCCCAGGTCCGGATGGCTCCGGTGTCCTGCCCGGACCCGGTCGAGCGCGCGCGACGCACGGGACGGGCACCGCCACGCTGCTTGCGCGCGTGACCGGTCCACGTGGAGAGGTCGTCGCGCAGACGCTTGGCGTTGTCCTCGTTCAGGTCGATCTCGTAGGAGACGCCGTCGAGCGCGAAGGTGACGGTCTCCGAGGCCGGGGAGTCACCGCCCTCGAGGTCGTCCGTCAGGATGGTCTGCTGGCGCTGCGCCATGGTTCTCCTCTGGTGAGCCGTTCACGGACACCTCGGTCACGGTGTCTTCGATGGTCGGGAGGGCGGACCCCGATGCCGATGAGATCGGCCGGTGTCACTGACCGAAGAACACATGACGCCCCCGCCGGTGAGACCATCATGACATCTTGACAAGGATCTGCACAATCCTCGTGGCGAGATCAGAAAGGCGGCGCACCCGCCGACTCCTCACGGTAAGGGTTGATCGCCCCCCGCATCACGGTGCGCCCGCTCGAACCTCGCCGCCTCTTCACGCTCACGACGGTCCGCGTGGAGGACGGCTCGCATGACGTACCAGAAGAGGAGGGCGAGCCCGAGAGAAGGAAGCACCGCGGAGAGGAATGTCACGAACCCCAGGATACGGCGCCCCACCGTCCGTGGCCGCGGCCGCCGGTGGGACGTTCCTCACCGGTCGCGGCGGGGGCGGACCAGCGGGAAGAGGATGGTCTCGCGGATTCCCAGGCCGGTCATCGCCATGAGGACGCGGTCGACCCCGAGACCGACCCCGCCCGCCGGTGGCATGCCGGTCTCCAGCGCGGCGAGGAAGTCCTCGTCCATCGCCATCGCCTCCTCGTCGCCCCCGGCGGCCAGACGAGCCTGATCGGCCAGGCGCTCACGCTGCACCACGGGATCGTTCAGCTCCGAGTAGCCGGTCCCGACCTCGAACCCGCGCACGTACAGGTCCCACTTCTCCACCACCCCCGGGATGCTCCGGTGCGACTTCGTCAGCGGTGAGGTCTCCAGCGGGAAGTCGCTGACGAAGGTGGGCGCGTGCAGGGTGGCACCGACCAGGTGCTCCCACAGCTCCTCCACGAGCTTTCCGGCGCCGACGTCCGGCGCCACGCCGAGATCGAGCCGCGCCGCGTGCTCGTGCAGGTCCCGAGCCGGCGTGGTCGGCGTCACCTCCTCCCCGAGCGCCTCCGAGAGCGAGGGGTACATGGACAACCACGGCCACTCCCCCGAGAGGTCGTAGTCGCTGCCGTCGGCGAGGGTGACCACGAGGCTGCCGAATGCCGACAGGGCGGCCGACTGGACGAGGTCGCGCGAGCGCGCGGCGACGCCCTCGTAGTCGGAGTACGCCTCGTAGAACTCGAGCATGGCGAACTCCGGTGAGTGGGTGGAGTCCGCCCCCTCGTTGCGGAAGTTGCGGCCGATCTCGAAAGCACGCTCGACGCCGCCGACCACGGCTCGCTTGAGGAAGAGCTCCGGGGCGATGCGCAGGAAGAGGTCGAGGTCGAAGGCGTTGGACCGGGTGACGAAGGGCCGTGCCGCAGCCCCGCCGTGGAGGGTCTGCAGCAGGGGGGTCTCGAGCTCGAGGAAGCCCGCCGCGTGGAGCTGGTCGCGCAACGAGCGCACCACGGCGGCACGGGTGCGCACCATGGCCCGCGCCTCCGGGCGGACGATGAGGTCGGCGTGCCGTGCCCTCACGCGCGTCTCCTCCGAGGTGGTGGCCCCCTCGTGCAGCACCGGGAGGGGGCGCAGCGCCTTCGTCGCCATCTCCCAGCCGGAGGCCATCACGCTCAGCTCACCGCGCCGCGAGCAGATCACGCGGCCGGTCAGCGAGACGACGTCCCCGAGGTCCACGTCGGCGCCCCACGCGGCCAGCGCGTCGGCGCCGACCTCCGCGAGGGACAGCATCACCTGCAGCCGCGACCCGTCGCCCTCCTGGAGCGTGGCGAAGGCCAGCTTGCCGCTGCCGCGCAGGAACACCACGCGCCCGGCGACGGAGACCACGACGTCGGTCTCCTCGCCCGCGGAGAGCCCTCCGTGCTCGGCCCGCACGCCGGCGAGGGTCGCGGTGCGCGGGACCGCCACCGGATAGGGGTCCGTCCCTCGCGCCAGCAGGCGGTCCCGCTTGGCGCGGCGGACCTGCATCTGCTCGGGGAGGTCATCGGGCGCAACCGGCTCGTCACTCATCCCGCGGACACTAGTCAGCGCCTCGGAGGAGGCACGAGCTCTCACGGGCTGTGATGATGGGTGCGTGAACGTTGAGGGCGAGGCCCGCCGGACCACGTTCGGCACGCTCGTGGACGCCAAGCGGTACCAGCGTGCCCGTCCGGACTACCCCCTGCCAGCCGTGGCGTGGATGCTCGGCGGCCTGCGGGAGCGTTCACGGGTCCTCGACCTCGCCGCCGGCACCGGGAAGCTGTCGAGGGCGCTGCTCTCGCTGGGCCACGAGGTGGTGGCGGTCGACCCGTCGGGGGCCATGCTCACCGAGATCGCCGACGACGCCCCGGGGACCGGCTCCCGGCTGGAGAGGCTGCGCGGCTCGGCCGAGGACGTGCCGCTGCCGGGCGCCTGCGTCGACGCGGTCACCGTGGGGCAGGCCTGGCACTGGGTCCGCCCGCAGGCGGCGGCCGCGGAGGTGGCGCGGGTGCTGCGGCCCGGCGGCGTGCTCGGGCTGGCGTGGAACAGCCGCGACACCTCCGTGGGGTGGGTGGCCGAGCTGGACGCCCTGCTGACCGACGCCGAGCGGCGCACGGTCGCCGGGATCGGCGGTGAGTGGCCGCGGGTGCCGGCGCCGCTGACCGGCGGTGAGACCGCCCGCTTCACCAGCGTCCTGGAGCTGGACGGCCCGGACGCGCTGGCCGACCTCGCGTCGACGGAGTCCGCGGTGGCGGTCCGCCACGACCGCGAGGTGGTGCTCGACGGGGTCCGCGAGCTGGCACGGGCCGCGGCGGACGAGGACGGCCGGATCCGGCTGCCGCTGGTGTGCGACGTGTTCCGCTTCCACCGGCCCTGACCAGGAGCCCGGTCCTCGGGTGCCACCCCTCGCCTCAGGAGGCCGTGCCGTCCCCGCCCGTCGCTCCGCCGAGCACGAGCTCGACGTTGTCGATCAGGCGCGTCGCGCCCACCCTCGCCGCGACGGCGAGCAGCGCGGGACCGGTGGCGCCGTGGCCGACCTCCGCCAGGGTCGCAGGGTCGGCGAGGGCCAGGTAGTCGACGCTCAGCCCCTCCTGCGCCTCGAGCACCCCCAGCGCGGCCGCCCGGACCTCGCCGGGGCCGCCGGTCGCAGCGGCGGCGCCCGCGCGCAGGGCGGTGACGAGCGTGGTCGCGACGCCGCGGTCCTCGGCGCGCAGGTGGGTGTTGCGGCTGGAGAGCGCGAGGCCGTCGGCGTCGCGCACCGTGGGGACGCCGACCACCTCCACCCCGAGGTCGAGGTCGGCCACCATGCGCGTCACGAGGAGGAGCTGCTGGGCGTCCTTGCGCCCGAACAGCAGCACGTCGGGCCGGGTGAGCCCGACGAGCTTGGCGACCACGGTGAGGACGCCGTCGAAGTGGCCGGGCCGGGCAGCCCCCTCCAGGACGTCGCCGAGGGGGCCGGCGCTGACCGTCACCGACGGAGGACCGCCGGGGTAGACGTCGTCGACCCCGGGGGCGAAGACGAGCTCGACGCCGTGCTCGCCGAGCAGCGCCAGGTCCGCGTCGAGCGTGCGCGGGTACGCGCTGAGGTCTGCGTCCTCGCCGAACTGCAGGGGGTTGAGGAAGACCGTCACCAGCACCGACGCGGCACGCCGGCGGGCCTCGTCGACCAGGGCCGCGTGGCCGACGTGCAGCGCCCCCATGGTCATCACCACCGCTACCGGCCCGGGGAGCGCCGCGCGGGCACGGACGAGCTCGGCGCGCGTGCGCACCAGCACCGGGCCGGCGGGGTCGTCGGGCTCGGGTCGCTCGGTCACGGCGGGACACGCTACGCGTCGTCGACGGCGCCCCCGCGGTCCTGCACGCCGCCGGAGCCGGGCGGGCCGCCGGCCGGCGGCGGTTCCTCCCCGGCGAGGGCTGCCGCGAGGTCGTCGGCGACGCGGCGTGGCAGCCGGTGGCTGGCCACGGCCCGCGCCGCGGTGGCCAGCGCCATGGCCCGGTGGGCGGCCGGGACCTCGGCGCCGGTGCGCGCCGCGGACGCCGCGGACGCGAGCTCTGCCCGGTGCGCGGCCAGGGTCCCGGCGTCGCCGCGGGCGACGGGGCCGGTCAGCGCGTCGTCCCCGCGGCCCAGCGCGCCGTCGAGCGCGGCCCTCAGCAGCGGCTCGAGCATGCGGGCCGGCGACTCGACGCCCGCCGCGCCCAGCACCTCGGCCGCCTCCGCGACGAGCGTGACGAGGTGGTTCGCGCCGTGCGAGAGTCCAGCGTGGTACAGCGCCCGGTCACCCTCGGCGACGACCACCGGCTCGGCGCCCAGCTCGACGACGAGGGCCTGGGCGACGGGCAGGACCGCGGTGTCGGCGGTGACGGCGCAGACGGCGTCGCGCAGCCGCGCGAGGTCGAGCGAGGTGCCCGTGAAGGTCATCGCGGGGTGCACCGCCAGCGGGATCGCCCCGGCGGCGCGCACGGGGGCGAGCACCGACGTGCCCCACCGGCCCGCGGTGTGGACCACGAGCTGGCCGCCCTGCCAGGCCCCGGTGGCCGCGAGGCCCGCGACCAGGGGCCCCAGGGCGTCGTCGGGCACCGCCACCAGCACCAGCTCGGAGCGCTCCACCACCTCGGGGACGGGCAGGACGGGCACACCGGGGAGCAGCGCGTCGACGCGGTCGAGCGAGGCCTGGGACACCGCCGACGCCGCGACCACCGCGTGGCCGGCGCCGCGGAGCGCGGCCCCGAGCGTCGCGCCGACCCGTCCCGCGCCGACGATCCCGACGCCGAGCCGGCCGGGACGTGCGGAGGGGTCCCGGCCGCGCTCGTGAGCACCGGGGCCGCGGGGGTCGTGCAGGGGCGCCGCCATCGCGGCAGGCTACGTCGGCCTGCGGCCGGGGGTGCTCGCCACCGTGAGGGCTAGGGTCGCGGGCGTGGGACGGCACACCAGGCTCGCCGCGATGGCCGACCTGGGCGCGCGTCGCGCCCGTCCGGGGCGCGGCGACCGGCTCACCGGCGAGCACCCGGCCGCCGTGCGACCGCTGTCGGTCGCCGACCTGGGGTGCGGGAGCGGGCGCACGGTGGCAGCAGTCCTCGCCGCGGTCGACGCACTGCCCCCGGCCGGCGCCGGTGAGACGGACAGCCTGGTGGTCCATGCCGTGGACCAGGTGTCCGGTCTCGACGAGAGCCTCCTGACGGACCGCCGCGTGCGCAGCCGCACCGCCGACCTCGACGCGCCGCTGCCCCTCGAGGACGCCTGCCTCGACGCCGCGCTCTCGCTCAACGTCCTGGAGCACCTCGCGGACCCGGTGGGTCACCTCGTGGACGTCCACCGCACCCTGGTCCCCGGCGGGGTGCTGGTGCTGGCCCACTCGGACTGGGACACCGCGCTGTTCACGTCCACCGACGACTCCCTGACGCGTGACCTCGTGGACGTCTTCGTGGCCGCTGGCGCGGGCACCCAGCACGCGGGGGCCGGGCGCCGCTCGGGCGCGGAGCGCTCGGACGGCTTCTCGGGCCGCAAGCTGCTCTCGCACGCGGCGGCCTCCGCGCGGCGCGGAGCGCCGTGGGTGGTCGACGACGTCGCCTCCTGGGCCGACGCGCACCGCCGGTTCGACGACGGGTCCATCGCCTGGAAGGTGGCGACCGGCGTGCTCTCGACCGCGGGCGGTGACCGTGAGCTGGCGGCCAGGGCGTCCGGGTGGATGGAGGGGCTGCGCTCGCTGGCCGCGGACGGGCAGTTCCTCTTCACGGTCACCGACGTCGCCGTGGTGCTCCGCAAGGGCAGTGCGCCCGCCCCGCAGGGGTGAGCGGCGACCTCCCGCGCGTCGCGCGGTCAGCCCTCCTGCGACGGTGCCGGTACCGGCGCCGGCGCCGCGGGGCTCTCCGCGGCAGCCGTGGCGGCGGCACGGTCCGCCTGGGCGAGCAGGAACGAGGCCCCGGCCGCGGAGTCCAGGTGCGGTGCCACGGGGGTGACGGGGCCGGGCGTCGAGTGGACCACCAGCGTGACCAGGCGCAGGCGCCGCTCCACCGGGCCGCGCCCCACCGCCAAGGACTGCACGCGCCCGTGCGGCACGACGTCGAGACGGCGCGAGAGCCGGCCGCGCCGGACCAGGAGCGCCTCCGGCGTGGCCATCAAGCCCTGACGGCGCCAGCCGAAGGGATCCAGGAACCGTGCGCGCCTCGGGGAGCACAGCCACCCGTCGCCCGTCCCGGACGTGTCGCCGATCCCGCTGACACCGGTCAGGCCGCCGGACACGTGGCGGTCGTCGAGGGTCACCGGGAGCACGAGGGCGAGCAGCTCGTCCACCTGCGCCCGGCTGCACACCGGCACCACGCGGGTGGACGCGCCCTCGCCGTCCTCGAGGCCGTAGCCCGCCACGTTGACCTCCACGCGCCACCACGACGCGGGGCGCCACAGCACGGGCTGGCTCACGCGGACGGCCTGGACGCGGCCGCGCGGGATGGACTGGGTGCGCCGCTCGAGCAGCCCGTGGCGCAACCGCAGACCCGCCTGCGCCGTCTCCACCGTCCAGGCGCCACCGCGCGAGACGTCACGCCAGACCGTGGCGCCCAGACCCAGCAGCAGCGGGGCGGCGCCGAAGAACGCCGCACCGGAGCCCGTGACCACCAGCGCGACCACGGTGACGCCCACGACGACGAGGAACGGCGGCAGCGTGGACAGCGCCACCGAGCCGAGGAGGCGCCCCAGCGGCACCGTGAGCACCTCGCGGCCAGGCGGTCGGGGTGTCGGGTGCGGGTGCGGGTGCGGACGGGGGGCGTGGTCCCCGAGGTCTTCCGGGCCGGGTTCGATCGCGCCGCGCTCGACATCGCCGGGCTCGACCCCGCCGGGCTCGACCGCGCCGGTGGGGCGGCGTGCTGGGCCGACCACCCCTGGCTCCCCGGCCTCGCCGCCGACCTGCTGGGCGCGGTCCAGCAGGGTGGCCTGGAGCGCCTCGGCGTCGGCGCGCCGCAGGTACGCCAGGCGGATGGCCGACCCGGCGCCCCCGGCGACCTCCACGCGGACCTCGGCGAACCCGAAGACGCGTGCGGTGGGGGGGCGCACGAGGTCGACGGCCTGCACCCGGTCGAGGCGCGCCGAGCGCTGCTGGCGGGCGAGCACCCCGGTGTGCAGCCGCACCGCCTCGTCGTCGACGGCGTAGCGGGAGAACCACCAGGAGGCGATGCCCCCGGCGGTGGCGACGACCACCACGAGCAGCAGCAGCGCGCCCGCGAGCGCCAGCTCGCCGAGCCCGGGGGCGTCCCCCTCGCCGTCGAGGAGGGCGCGGCCGCGGTTCTGCCCGTAGAACAGCAGCAGGAGCACGAGCAGCTTCCAGCTGCGCAGCGCGGGCGACGCGGGGTGCAGGCGGTACCAGCCGGGGGGCAGCGGCCCGGCTCCTCCGGCGTCGGGCGCGGCGCGCGAGGGCAGCGACGCGCTCACAGACCCGCCAGCCGCGCCTCGCCGCGCGAGGCCAGCGCCTCCCGCAGGTGGGCGGCCTGCTCGGGCACGAGCCCGGGGATGGAGGCGTCCGTCCCCGCCGAGGCGGTGTGCAGCTGCACCGTGGAGAGGCCGAAGGCCCGCTCGAGCGGGCCGGCGGTGACGTCGACGTACTGCATGCGGCCGTAGGGGACCACCACGGTGGTGCGGAAGAGGATGCCGCGTCGGACCAGGAGGTCGTTCTCCCGCTCCAGGTAGCCGATGGCCCGCACCCCGCGGCCGATGACGATCCAGCCGACGGCCGCGAGCGCGAGGACGGCGGCGACCGCCAGCCACCACCACGCGCTGGGGAAGACCAGCGCGAGCACCGCGATCACGAGGAGCAGGCCGAGGTCCCACAGCAGCCCGAGGCGACGGGCGGTGACCAGCCGCGGCGACACCCGCACCCA
Organism: Quadrisphaera sp.; assembly: GCA_029257185.1. Classification (GTDB taxonomy): domain Bacteria; phylum Actinomycetota; class Actinomycetes; order Actinomycetales; family Quadrisphaeraceae; genus CADCUY01. Next base: position 16,650 of record JARICT010000030.1, on the reverse strand, counting down.
GGGGAGGGCGTCGAGGTCGTCGAGGACGGGAGGGCGGGGGCTCACCTGCCCATCATCACCCCTCCGCGCTGGTCTCGGCCCTGGCGTCGGACGGACGGCCGAGGGCGAGCGGTCACCGAGGGTCGCCGATCCGGCACCGGCCCAGCGCCGACGGGGCGTCAGGCTGCGTCGGCCAGACCGTCCTCGGGCCGGGGGCGACGACGGGCCCGTGCCTGCGCCCGGGTGGCGGGCGTGCGCACCATCACCGCGGGGGCCGGCGCGTCCGCGGCGTCGGTCGCCTCCTCCATGGCCGACAGGGCCTCGAGGTCCCTGGCGGCGCGCTCGGCGCGGGTGAGGACGACGATCTCCACGGCGCCCCCGGAGGACGAGACGGTGAACAGGCGCGAGGGGTCGTCCTCGGCCCGGCGGGGGGTGCGGCCGCGCCAGACGTGCTCCTGCCCGGTGGCCGCGTGCAGGGCCGCCAGGTCGGGCACGTCGAGGACGATCGGCGTGCGCGCGGCGGGAGCCGTGGCGCCCAGGGCGAGCAGGCCGCGCGAGCCTGCCTCGAGGGGCCGAGGCGGTGACGGGTCGGCCGCGCCCCGGCCCGTGACGACGCGGGGGCCGTGCTCCGCGGGCCGTGCCGCGCTCGCCACCGGCGCGTCCGCTGCGCCGGTGGGCGCCTGCGCCGGTGGGGGGTCCAGCAGCGAGCCGAGGGGGACGGTCGAGGGCCGCGGGGCCAGCGTGCGCTCCACGCGACGGGCCTGCGCGGCGGCGGTCGCGTCGTGACGGGCTGCGCCGGGGCGGGACGAGCGACGGCCGTGGCCCGGCGCCGTCCCGGTGAACCGCGAGCGCCACGTCGTGAGCGCCGCCGGCGCCATGGCCACGCCCAGACCGAGCGCTCCCGCCTCGGGGCTGGACGTCGCGGCGGCGACGCCGACGGCCACGCAGCCGGCGAGAGCCCCGACGGGCAGCGCGGACACGGTGGACCAGAGCCGCGTCAGGCGGCCCCGGGTGGTCAGCGGGGCGCGGTGGCGAACCGTGGTCTTCGTCATGCCGAGACCCTAGAACCACACACGCCCCGTTGTCCCCACGACACGCAAAGTGACACGCCCGTCTCTTGAGTCACACGAGCCCCACTGGTCACAGGTGTGGACAAGTCTGTGGACAGTGGATCTTCCGGGCACAGCGAAGCGCCCCGCCCCCCGACGGTGACCGTCGTCGGGGGGCGGGGCGCTGGCGGCTCGCCCGCGGGGCGAGGGCTCAGCCGTCGATGAGCCCCTTGTCCGTCAGGTACTCCTTCGCGACGTCCTCCGGCAGCTGCCGCTGGCCGTCGACCTGCTCGTTGAGCGTCGCGAGGTCCGCGGTGGTCAGCGTCTGCGACAGCTCCTCGAGCGCCCCGACGAGCGCGGCGTCGTCCGCGATCTTCTCGTTCACGGCGGGGACGAGGTTCTCCGCCTGCTGGAGACCCTTGTCGTCCTCGAGCTCCACCAGGCCGAACTGCTCCAGCGTCGCGTCGGTGGTGGCGACCAGGCCCAGCTGCGCCTTCCCGCTCTCGACCTCCTGCTTGGTGGCTGCCGTGGCGAAGCCGGTGGGCGTGACCGAGGTGATCTCGATGCCGTAGACGTCCTGGAGCCCGGGAGCGCAGAACGGTCGCTCCGGGCACTCCTCCGTGGCCGCGAGGACCACGGGCTGCCCGAGCGCCCCGAGGTCGGAGAGGGTCTTGAGGTTGTTCTGCGTCGCGAAGTCCTCGGTGACGGCGAAGGCGTTCTGGTTCTGGGCCTTCGCCGGCTCGAGCAGCCCGATGCCGAACTGGGGCGCGAGCTCCCTCGCCTGCTCCAGCGTCGCCTCGACGTCCGAGGACGCGATGACCTCGGCGTCCTGGCCGTCGACCTTCGTGTTCATGTACTCGGTGAGCGTCCCGAGGTAGTCGGGGACCACCTGGATCTTCCCGTCGGAGAGCTCGCCGAAGTACAGCTCGCGGTTCCCCACCGTGACGACCGACGTCTCGTACCCGGCGTCCTCGAGCACGTCGGAGTACATCTGGGTCATGATCGCGCCCTCGGTGAACTCCGGGCCGCCGATGACCACGGTCCCCTCGCCCCCGCCGGCCGAGGAGGAGGGGTCCGCGGCGCCGCCGGACTCGACCTCGCCGGCCGCACAGGCGCTGAGGGCCAGCGCCACGCCGGCCAGGGCTGCGCCGACGGCGCCGGCTCGGGGGGTTCGGGCAGCGAAGATCATGTGACCCGCCTTCTGTGTCCCGCGGCGCACTGCGCCACGCGTGTCGGGCGGGCGCCGATCCGCACCCGCACCCCTCATCCAACCGCCAAGCGGCAACCCTGTCTCCCCGGAGGAGGGCCCGGGGCGGTCACGATGTCGTCACGACACGGGTGCGGGCTCGGGCGCGCCCGTCCGCGACGGGGACGACCGCGCCGCACGGCTCGCCCGCGAGCGCGCCCGTGCCACCGGGTCGACGACGCGTCCCAGCGCGGCGAACGAGAGGTCGACGGCGATCGCCAGGACCGCGATGACCAGGGCGCCGGCGATGATCTGCGGCACGTCGAAACCCCCGGAGGCACCGGTGGCCCTGGTGATGATCCGACCCAGCCCCCCGAAGGCGAAGATCGCCGCGATCGACACGGTCGCCACCACCTGCACGGCGCCCTGGCGGACGGCGTTCATCAGGGCGGGCGTCACGAGCGGCAGCTCGACCTTGTGCAGCACCTCCGGCCCGGACATGCCCATGCCCTTCGCCGCGTCGACCGCCGCCGGGTCCACCTCGCGCATCCCCACGTACGTGTTGGTGAGGAGCACCGGGATCGCGAAGAGCGTGAAGGCGATGAGCGCCGAGAGCGTGGTGCGCCCGAACGGCGGGGGGAGGAACAGCAGGATGCTCAGCAGCGCGAGGGTCGGCACGGCGCGGCCGATGTTGCCGATCTGCACCGCGAGGACGCCGCCGCGGCCGGTGTGCCCCAGCCACAGGGCCACGGGCAGCGCGATGGCGCACGCGATCCCGAGCGAGGCGGCGGTGAGCGCCAGGTGCTCGCCCAGCAGGGCCGGGATGCCGGCCGCGCCGCTCCAGTGGCTGCCGTCGGCGAACCAGGCCACGACCTCCGCAGGGATGTTCATGCCGTCCTCCGCCACGGGGTGAGGGCTCGCTGGAGCGCGAGCAGGAGCAGGTCGAACGCGAAGGCGAGGACCACGCAGATCACCGAGGCGGTGAGCACCTGCGCGTGGAAGTTGCTGGCGACGCCGGTGACCAGGAGGTTGCCGAAGCCGCCGAAGCCGATGACCGCACCGACCGTCGTCAGCGCCACCGTCGACACCGCTGCGACCCGCAGGCCGCCGATGGCCGACGGGAGGGCCAGCGGCAGCTCGACGCTCCAGAGCATCTTGAGGTTGCTGTACCCCATGCCGGTGGCCGCGTCGACGACCTCGGGGTCCACCCCGTCCAGGCCCACGAGGAGGTTCCGCACGAGGATCGTGAGCGAGTAGAGCGCCAGGCCGAGGATCACCGACGCCGCGGTGAGCCCGAGGAAGGGGATGATGAGGAAGAACAGCGCGATGGACGGCACCGTGTACAGCGTGGTCGTCACCCCCACCGTGAGCGCCCTGGCCTTGCGGAACCGGTGGGCGAGCACGGCGAGCGGGATCGAGACCACGATGCCGAGCAGCAGCGAGACCACCGTGAGGTAGAGGTGCTCACCGAGCGCGTCCACCAGCTGCGACGAGCGGCTGGTGACGTACGCCGGGCAGATCCAGTCGTTGCGCGCGAGGCAGTTCTGGGATGCACTGGAGGCATGGACGCCGGCGACGCTGCTCAGCACTCCTCCGACCACAGGCATGGCGGGGACGCTACCGGCGATGTGATGATCGCGCTGTCCGGCGTCGAGAAGCGCTTCGACGACGGCACCCTGGCGGTGCGCTCGCTCGACCTGGAGGTCCGCCGCGGGGAGCTCGTCGCCCTGGTCGGTCCGTCGGGCTGCGGGAAGTCGACGACGCTGCGGATGGTCAACCGCCTCGTCGAGCCCACCGGCGGCACCATCACCATCGACGGCGACGACGTCACCCACGTCGACCCGGTGGAGCTGCGCCGCCGGATCGGCTACGTCATCCAGGCGATCGGCCTGTTCCCCCACCAGAGCGTGGCGCGCAACGTCGCGACCGTCCCCCACCTCGTGGGGTGGGACAAGAAGGACGCCCAGGCCCGCGCCGACGAGCTGCTGGACCTCGTGGGGCTGCCCGCGCAGGAGTACGGGCAGCGCTACCCCCACGAGCTGTCCGGCGGCCAGCAGCAGCGCGTCGGCGTCGCCCGAGGGCTGGCGGCGGACCCGCCGGTGCTGCTCATGGACGAGCCGTTCGGCGCCGTGGACCCCATCGCCCGCGACCACCTCCAGGTGGAGTTCCGCCGCATCCAGCAGGACCTGGGAACCACGGTGCTCTTCGTCACCCACGACATCGACGAGGCGGTGCGCCTGGCGGACCGCATCGCGGTGTTCTCCCAGGGCGGGGTGCTCGAGCAGATCGACACCCCGACGCAGATCCTGGGGGCCCCCGCCTCGGAGTTCGTGGCGGACTTCGTCGGCTCCGACCGTGGGCTGCGCCGGCTGTCGGTGACGCCGATCGAGACCACCGACGTGGAGCACCCCGAGACGGTGCTCATGGGCGACGACGCGGCAGAGGCGTTCGCCGCGGTGAGGGCCTCCCCGCTCGGCTACGCCGTCGTCCTCGACCCCGACGGCACGCTGCGGGGCTGGGTGGCCGAGCGCCACCTGCGGGGCGGCGGGGGCGCCACCGTCGGGGAGCGCGCTCGGCGCTTCGACGCGGTGGTGTCCGTCGGCGACCCGCTGCGCAGCGCGCTCGCGGAGATCGTCCAGCACGACGCCGGATGGCTGCCCGTGCTCGACGGGGAGCGCTACGTCGGCGTGCTGACGCCGGACTCGGTGCACGCGGCGCTGCGCCGCACCTCCCCCGAGCGCGAGGAGGCTCCGGTCAAGGTGGAGGCCACGGCCGACACCGGCGCCTGAGCCCCTGGTTCCCCGGGCTCCGCTCGGCCCGGTCGTGCGGGTTCCGGCGGTGAGGCGGCCCCGCGGTGAGGGTGCTCACCTCGGGGGCGCCGCCACGTAGAGGATCCGGTCGTCGCCGCGCAGCTCCCCGATGTCGGGATCGCCGTAGTCCATGACGCGGCCGTCCCTCTCGACGGCGACGACGGGGATCCCCAGCTGGCCGAGCGAGCGCCCCACCTCGTCGTCGGCCACGCCCCGCTCTGCCAGGTCCATGCCGCTGCCGAAGGCCAGCAGGTCCTCGATGATCCCCACGGCGCCGGGGCTGTCGGTGGCCAGGCCCAGCAGGCGGCCCGTGGTCTCCGAGGAGGTCACCACGGAGTCGGCGCCGCTCTGGCGCACCAGCTCGGCGTTGCCGGACTCGCGGACCGACGCCACGATCTTCAGGTGCGGGGACAGCCGTCGCAGCGCGAGGACGGCGAGGACGGCCGAGTCGTCCCGGTCCAGCGCGACGATCGCGGAGGACGCCACCTCGACGCGCGCCTCGCGCAGCACCGACGGGTCGGTGGCCCGCCCCGTGACGACGGTCAGCCCGTCGGCGGACGCCCTGGTGCAGATGGACGGGTCGGAGTCGACCACGACGAGGTGGTCCGGCGGGTGCTCGAGGCGCCGCAGGGCTCTCACGGCGTTGCGGCCCTTCGTGCCGTAGCCCAGCACGATCACGTGGTCACGCATGCGTCTCCTCCAGCGCGCGAGGCGGAACTGGGTCCGGGAGCGCTCGGTGAGCGCCGAGAGGGTGGTGCCGACGAGGATGATGACGAAGAGGACGCGCAGCGGGGTGACGACGAGGGCGTTGACCAGCCGGGCCCGCTCCGTCACCGGGGTGATGTCCCCGTAGCCGGTCGTCGAGAGCGTGACCGTCGTGTAGTAGAGCGCGTCCAGCACCGTCAGGGTGCCGTCCTTCGCGTCCGAGTACCCGTCGCGGTCGAGCAGGACGACGGCCCACACGACCAGCACGATGACCACGGCGATGCCGAAGCGGAGCAGGATGGACCGCAGGGGGCCGATCCGCGTGGCCGGCAGGAGGACCCCGGCGCCGCTGGGCGCGGGCGGGGCGCCGGGCTCCGGGAGCCGCCGGCGCGCCGTCCGTCGGGGCTCGGGCGCCCTCATCGCCACCTCGGTGAGCAGGTCACGCCGGGCAGCCTAGGGATCGCGGCGGCGGCCGCTGCCGTCACCGGGCAGCCGGCACCACCGCTCGACCGCCACGCCGGCGACGGTGACCACCACCGCCGCCGCCACCGAGACCAGCGCGACCACCAGCCGCTCGACCCGCGGCTCCACCACCGCGGTGGGCGCGGTGAGCAGCGCCAGGGCGGTGTAGGCACCCGTGCACGCCGCACCGACGAACGCCGAGGCGCGCGCCAGCGCCAGCACCCGGGCGGCGCGCAGCGGGTCGACGCGGTGCAGGTCCGAGGGACGGACCGCCGAGACCGCGGACGCGGCCAGCTCGGCCGCGGTCGGGTCCAGGCCCAGCGGCCCGTCGCGCACGCCGGCGCCCTGCCCGCCCGGTGGCTCACGCCGTTCCCGGGCCACCGCGCGCGTGAGGCGCCGCACCGGCCACCCGCTGACGACCACGGCGCCGGCCAGCACCAGGAGACCGACGGGGAACCACCCGGTGAGCCGCAGCGCCGTCCCGGCGGGGTCGAACGTCGACGAGGCGATCCACGTGAGGACGCCGGCGGCGAGCCCGACGACGACCAGGTGGCTGACGCGGATGAGCCTCACGAGCCACCTCCCGGGGCGGACGGGCGCGATGGTCGCGAACGTGGTGCTTCGTCGCCGGCCTGGCGGGAGGGTCTCGCGGCGGGTGGCAGGAGGTCGAGGTCGTCGACGCGGTGGACCCCCTCGGCGCCCGCGCGCGCGGCGAGGTCGGCGACGCGTCCGTGGCCGGGGAGGTGGTCGTCGGGGGCCAGGGCGGCCCACGGGAGGAGGACGAACGCCCGCTCGTGGGCCCGCGGGTGGGGGAGCTCGAGCCGGCCGGCCCTCTCGTCGCCCTGCGCACCCTCGCTCACACCCGCATCTCGCGCGCTCCTTGCGGTCTCGTGGCTGACACAGCAGCATCTAGCGCGCGAATCGCGACAGCACTCGGACGTGCGGAGGCCGTCGGGAGGGGCATCCACGGTGAGCAGGTCGACGTCCAGGGTGCGGGGGCCCCAGCGGACCTCGGCGCTGCGCTCGCGCCCGGCGGCCGCCTCGACCGCGTGCGCGGCGTCGAGGAGCTCCAGGGGCTCGAGCGTCGTCATGACGGCGAGCACCGCGTTGAGGTAGTCGCCCTGCTCCACGCCCCCGACGGGCGCGGTGCGGTACACCGGCGAAGCGCCGACGACGCGCACCCCCGGGGTCGCCGCCAGCGCCGCCACCGCCCCGGGCAGCGCGGCGCGCGGGTCGCCCTCGTTCGCCCCGAGGCCGAGGACGGCGCGCACCCACGGGCTGGTGCGGCGGACGCGGACCACCACGTCGTCGAACGCCACGGTCACCGGGGCGGACGGCTTGTGGACGGCCACGTCGACCGCCCGCACCCGGTGATCGGCCAGCACGGTGCCGGCGATGCGCTCGGCGAGGGTCTCGACGAGGTCCACCGGCTCCCCGCCGACCACGGCGTGCACGGCCAGCGCCACGTCCGCGTAGCTGACGGCGTCGGCCAGGTCGTCGCTGGCTGCCGCACGCCGCGTGTCGACGTGCAGCCCGAGGTCCACGACGAACACCTGACCCAGCTCCCGCTCGGCGGCCAGCACCCCGTGGGCGCCGCGCGCGCGCAGCCCCACCAGCTCGACGACGTCGGTCACGACTCCCCCTGGGGGCTGCGGCCCGTCGGGGCAGCACCCGGTCACGAGGCGGCCCGGACGGCCGCCACCACGCGGACCGCGTCCGCGCTGGCCGCCGGCTCGTGCACGCGCACCGCCCACGCGCCGGCGGCGGCGGCGAGCGCGGTGACGGCGGCGGTGGCGTCGTCGCGCTCGCGCGCTGCCGGCAGCCGGACCGCGTCGCCACCGGCGCCGCGGCCGGCCAGGGCGGCCCCCAGGAAGCGCTTGCGCGAGGCCCCGACCAGCACGGGGTGCCCGATCGCCACGACCTGGTCGAGGGCCGCGAGCAGCGCGAGGTCGTGCTCGCCCCGCTTGGCGAACCCCAGCCCCGGGTCGAGGACGATCCGGCGGGGGTCCACGCCAGCGGCCCCCAGGGCGTCGACGCGGGCCCTCAAGCCGGCGACGACGGCCGCCACGACACCGCCGTCGTCGTCGTAGTCCGCGAGATCGTTCATCACCGCTGACGGCCCCCGCCAGTGCGAGGCGACGTAGACCGCGCCCGAGCCGGCGACCGCGGCGGCCATGCCGGGGTCCGCGAGCCCGCCGGAGACGTCGTTGACCACCTGCGCGCCCGCGTCGACCGCCGCGCGGGCCAGGTCGGCGCGGGTGGTGTCGACGCTGACCACGACCCCGGCGCCGGCCAGCGCCGTGACCACGGGCAGGACGCGCGCGTGCTCGACCTCCGGGGGCACCCGCTGCGCGCCCGGGCGCGTGGACTCCCCGCCGACGTCCACGAGGTCGGCCCCGGACGCCACCAGCGCCAGCCCGCGCTCGATGGCTGGCGTGGGATCGCCCTCGGCGTGGTGGTCACCGCCGTCGCTGAAGGAGTCCGGCGTGACGTTGAGGACGCCCATGACGAGCGTGCGGGCGCCGCCGCGCGGGCTCACGGGCCCCAGGGGACGAGTGCTCCCGAGGTCGGACGGGTGCGCGGGAACCTCCACGGCGGCCGGGCCCTCGCGCTCAGGCCTCGTCGCCGACCGGCGGCGAGCCGCCCTCGGGGACCTCGACGACGGGGTCGGTGGGGTGCTCGTGCCCGACGGCGAGCTGGTCCTGCGGAGGCATCGGCGCGTGACCGTTGCCGTTGCTGCCGGCGCTGAGCTGCCGGCGCTCGAGCGCGGAGAGCACCGGCGGCCGGTCCGAGACCGAGCGACGCTCCGAGGACAGCCACACCGGACGCAGCTCACGCTTGGCGACGGGCTCGAAGACGCGCGCGATCTCCTCGGCGTTCAGCGTCTCGCGCTCCATGAGCTCGAGCACCAGCGCGTCAAGCACGTCGCGGTACTCCACGAGCACCTCCCACGCCTCGTCGTGGGCGGCCTCGGTGATGCGACGGACCTCCTCGTCGACCACCTCGGCGACCCCTTCGGAGTAGTCGCGCTGGTGGCCCATGTCGCGGCCCATGAAGACCTCGCCGCTGGGCTGGCCCAGCTGGATGGCGCCGACCCGCTCGCTCATGCCGAACTGCGTGACCATCTTGCGGGCGGTCGCGGTGGCCTTCTCGATGTCGTTGGACGCCCCGGTGGTGGGGTCGTGGAAGACCAGCTCCTCGGCGACGCGCCCTCCGAGGAAGTACGCGAGCTGGTCCAGCAGCTCGTTGCGCGAGGTGGAGTACTTGTCGTCCAGGGGCAGCACCATCGTGTAGCCCAGCGCCCGGCCGCGCGGCAGGATGGTGATCTTGCTGACCGGGTCGGTGTGGCGCATCGCGTGGGCGACCAGCGCGTGACCGCCCTCGTGGTAAGCGGTGATCTTCCGTTCCTTCTCGCCCATCACCCGTGTGCGCTTCTGGGGCCCGGCGATGACGCGGTCGATGGCCTCGTCCAGCGCGGCGTCGTCGATGACGGTGCCCTCGCCGCGGGCGGTCAGCAGCGCCGCCTCGTTGAGCACGTTGGCGAGGTCGGCCCCGGACATGCCCGGGGTGCGGCGCGCCACCGTCGCGAGGTCGATCCCGGGCGCCATCGGCTTGCCCTGGGCGTGCACGGCGAGGATCGCCTCGCGGCCCTTGAGGTCGGGGGCGTCCACCGCGATCTGCCGGTCGAAGCGGCCGGGGCGCAGCAGGGCAGGGTCGAGGATGTCGGGGCGGTTGGTGGCGGCGATGAGGATGACGTTGGTCTTGACGTCGAACCCGTCCATCTCGACGAGCAGCTGGTTCAGCGTCTGCTCGCGCTCGTCGTGCCCCCCGCCCATGCCGGCGCCGCGGTGACGGCCCACCGCGTCGATCTCGTCGACGAAGATGATCGCGGGGGCGTTGTTCTTCGCCTGCTCGAACAGGTCGCGGACGCGGGAGGCGCCGACGCCGACGAACATCTCGACGAAGTCCGAGCCGGAGATCGAGTAGAACGGCACGCCGGCCTCGCCGGCCACCGCACGGGCGAGCAGCGTCTTGCCGGTGCCCGGCTGGCCGTAGAGCAGCACGCCCTTGGGGATCTTCGCGCCGACCGCCTGGAACTTCGCGGGCTCGGCGAGGAAGTCCTTGATCTCACGGAGCTCCTCGACGGCCTCGGCGGAGCCGGCCACGTCGGCGAAGGTGACCGTGGACGTCTCCTTCGAGATGAGCTTCGCCTTCGACTTGCCGAACTGCATCACCTTGCTGCCGCCGCCCTGGGCCTTGGCGATGAAGAACCAGAACAGGGCGACCAGCAGCAGGATCGGCAGCAGGCTGAGGAGCAGCGAGCCCAGGATGGAGCCCTGCGGGACCTCGTCGGTGAAGCCGTTCTCGGGGTCGGCGGCGGTGACGGCCTCGACGACCTCCTCCCCGCGAGGGGTGACGTAGAAGAACTCGACCGACGTGCCCTTGTCCTCGTAGGCCTGCGACAGGGTGAGGTCCACCCGCTGGTCGCCCTCGGTGATCTTCGCCGCCGTCACCACGCCCGGCTCGCCGAGCAGCTCGAGGCCGGCCTCGGTGTCGATGAGCTCGGAGCCGCCGTCGCGCCCGAGGACGTTGAAGGCGAGCAGGAGGATGCCCAGGGCGATGACGACCCACACCAGGGGTCCTCGGAACAGACGCTTGACGTTCATCGGCGTGGGCGCTGGGCCCGGTCCCCTCTGCTGCTCGGCTGGTCGGAGTGCTCGTCGTCGGACGACGGGAGGCGCCGCCGCGCTGGCCCGTCACCTCTCAACGGGCGCGGCACCCCGGAGTGTTCCGCCGCCGCACCCGCGGCTGCTGACGTTCGCGCAGGGCGATCAGGGACCCCGAGGGCTCAGGGGGCGTGGACGTGCTCCGCGAGCGTCCCCACGAACCCGAGGTTGCGGTAGCGCTGGTCGTAGTCGAGGCCGTAGCCGACGACGAAGGCGTCCGGGATGTCGAAGCCCACGTACCTCACCTCGACGTCGACCTTGGCGGCGTCGGGCTTGCGCAGCAGCGTCAGCACCTCCACGGAGGCGGCGCCGCGGGCCCGCAGGTTGCCCACGAGCCAGGACAGGGTGAGCCCGGAGTCGATGATGTCCTCGACGATGAGGACGTGGACGCCGCTGACGTCGGCCTCGAGGTCCTTGAGGATGCGCACGACGCCCGAGCTCTTGGTCCCCGAGCCGTAGCTGGAGACCGCCATCCAGTCCATCGGCGCGTGCCGGTGCAGGGCACGGACGAAGTCAGCCATGATCATCACCGCGCCCTTGAGGACCCCGACGAGCAGCACGTCGCGGCCCTCGTAGTCGGCCTCGACCTGGCGGGCCAGCTCTGCGAGCCGACCGGCGATGGCCTCCTCGCTCACGAGGACCTCGGAGATGTCGGTGCCTGCGTCGCGCGCGTCCACAGCCGCAGGGTGCCACAGCAGCGCTCGGCCACCACCCGGCCGGGCAGCTGCCGCGGCCCCGGGGAGCGTCCCGGGTCGAGCAGGACGAGCAGGGACAGGACGTGGGCGCGGGTCAGCGAGGCGGCGGGGACCCCCGCCCGCAGGGCCGCGGTCCGCAGCACGCGGGTGAGCAGGGCCGGCGCCGCGCCGGCCAGGGCCGCGGGGTCGACGACGACCACGCGGCCGGGGGCGTCCCCGGTGATCCGCCCGGGAGCGTCCCCGTCGCCGCGAAGGACCGTGACCGCGCCCGCCACGAGGGCTCCGGCGAGGGCGTCGAGGGCGTCGGCGTCCTCGCGCAGCTGGTCCGCCGAGCGGACGAGGGCCGCGGCGACGCCGGGTCCCAGCTCGGCCTCGAGCGCCGGCAGCGCCCGGTGGCGCACGCGGGCACGGGCGAAGGCCGGGTCGGTGTTGGACGGGTCCGACCAGGGGCGCAGCGCCCCCTCGCGGCACGCCGCGGCGGTCACGGCCCGGGCGAGGCCCAGCAGCGGGCGGCGCAGCACGCCGCGGACCGCGGGCATCCCGGCGAGCGAGCGGGCCCCCGAGCCTCGGGCGAGGCCCAGGAGCACCTGCTCGGCCTGGTCGTCGGCGGTGTGCCCCAGCAGGACCGCGACCGCCCGGTGCCGGCGGCGGGCGTCCTCGAGAGCGGCGTACCGCTCGTCCCTGGCGCGAGCCTCCCGGTTGGGGCCCTCCCCCGGCGCCGGTCCGTCACCGCCCGCCGGTCCGGCGCCGACCGCCGCGCTCGGAGCCGCTGTCGCGGACGGGGCGCCGGTCGTGACCACCTCGACGGGATCGAGCCCCAGGGCGCGCGCGGCGTCGGCGGCGTCGGCGCAGACGCCGGCCGAGGCGGGCGACCAGCGGTGGTCCACCACCACGGCACCCACGCGGAACGGCGGTGGCCGGCGCGGTGATCGAGCGCCCGGACCGCCGCGACCGCCCCGGCGCCGGCTCGCGGCGGCCTCGGCACCGGTCGCCGCGGCGAGCGCCAGGGAGTCGGCGCCCCCGGAGAGCGCGACGAGCACCAGGGGGAGCTGCTCTCCCGTGCCGGCGGCCCCGGGGCCGGCGCCCCCCCGTCCGCCGTCGGGGGCGGTGCCAGCGTCGAGCAGGGACGCGAGGTCTCGGCGCACCGCCGTGCGCACCGCCCCGAGCGCTGCGGCGCGCCGCCCCCGCGGCAGGTCGGCGGCGCTCGCGCCGGCGCTCACCGCGGGAGGGCCCGCGTCACCCGTGGACCCGCTCCAGCCACCGGGCGGGCTCCACGATCTCCGAGGGGCGGGGGAGGTTCTCCGGGCCCGACCACACCGCGTTCAGCCCGTCGTGGCCGACCTCCGCGACGACGGCGCGCACGAACCTCGCCCCGTCGGTGTACTGGCGCAGCTTCGCGTCCATGCCGAGGAGGCGGCGCACCACGCGGTCCAGCCCGGAGCGTCCCGAGGCCCTGCGCGCCGTGAAGCGGGACCGGATGTGCGCGACCGACGGGATGACGGTGGGCCCCACCTCGTCCATGACCACGTCGGCGTGCCCCTCCAGCAGCGACATCACCGCCGTGACCTCGGCCATGGCCCGCCGCTGCGCGGGCCCCGCCAGCGCGCTGGCCAGACCGGCGGCCAGCGGGTCGTCGGGGTCCGCGGGGAGGTCCGGGTCGTCGGCGCCCGACGGGCCGCTGGGCCCCGCCAGCTCCCTGAGGCCGCTCGGGGAGGCGACCCGCCGCAGGAGGGCGAGGAGCCGCTGTGCGGGCGAGTCCTCGCCCTCGCCACCGAGGAGGTCGCCCGAGAGCCCGCGCGCCCGCTCCGCGAGGTGCTCGGCCAGCCACGGCGCGACGGCGAACTGCACCCGGTGCGTCTCCTCGTGCAGGGCGACCCAGAGCCGGAAGTCCCGGGGGTCGACCCCCATCTCCCGCTCGGTGTGCACCACGTTCGGGGCGACGAGCAGCAGCTGGCCCCCTCGGGGGCCGAACGCGTCGTACTGCCCGAGAACGCGTGAGGACATCCACCCGAGCAGCGCACCCATCTCACTGCCCGTCACCTTCGACCCGGCGGCGAGGGCGGCGTCGCTGCCCCCGGTCCCGCCGAGCCGGCCCAGCGTCCCGAGAGGACCGGTGCGCGCGCGCGCCTTGGCGCTGGAGCGCTCGAGGCGGGTGGCGACGGCGCGGCGCAGGACCGGGTCGAGCAGCTCGCGGAACCCGTCGACGTTCTCGCGCACCCAGGTGGCGCGGTCCACCACCCGCACGGGTGCGCCCTGCGGCACGCTCAGGCCGGTGACCGAGGCGACGTGCCCGGTGGCCGCCGCGGCGTGCTCCGCCAGCTCGGCGACCGCCCGCTGCGCCACGGACAGCGGCACCGACGGCCCGCGGGGCGCCAGGCGCACGCCCACGCGCTGCGCGAGCTCCCAGTCCACGACGGTCGGGGTCGAGCCGTGACGGGCGTCGAGGACGGGGGCGCTCATGCCCTTCACGGTAGGCGCCGCGTCGGGGCGGGGCCCGCCGGTCTCAGCGGCGGCAGCCGCACCCGGCGATGGCGGCGACGACCGCGTCCACCTCGCCGGGCGCCGTGCCCCTGCCGGGGACCTGGTCGGCGATGACGGCGAACACGAGGGGGCGCCCGTCGACGTCCACGACGGTGCCCGCCAGCGACGAGACGCCGTAGAGGGTTCCCGTCTTGGCGCGGACGAGGCCGGCGACCGGCGACGCCGACCCCCCGAACCGCCCGGCCAGGGTGCCGTCCAGCCCGGCGACGGGGAGCGCGGCGAGCAGCGCCCGGAGCCCTCGCGGCGGCTCCGGGGCCGAGGCGCGGGCGAGCACCTCGGCCAGGAGGGCGGTGGGCATGACCGAGCCCTTCCCCAGGCCGCTGCCCCCCACCATGGTGGCGGTCGAGACGTCCAGGCCCATCTCGGCGACCTCGGCGAGGACCGCCCGTCCCGAGGCGGCGAAGAGGGTGCCGCCGCTCGCCGCGGGCATCCCGGCGGCGACGGCCACGCGGAGGGCCAGGAGGTCGGCGAGGGTGTTGTCGGAGTCGGCCAGCGTCTGCGCCGCCACCTCCCGCAGCGGCGCGGACGCCACGCTCGCGAGCACGTCGGCCCCCGCGGGTGCGACCCCGCGCACCGGCGGACCGGCGACGGGCACCCCGCGCTCGCCGAGGCGCGCGGCGAGCACCTCGGCGGCCGCCATCGACGGGTCGTCCTCGCGCCACGCGTACCGGTCCTCGGTCAGCCGCCCGGCGTCGACGGCGAGGGAGGTCAGCGGCGCCACGTAGCCCGACGCGACGTCGTCCGTGCCCCAGGCGGGGCTGACCTGCGGGCCGCCGCCGGTCAGCGAGTCGTCCAGGACGAGGGTGACCGGGGCGGTGGTGCCGGCCGCGGCCCTGGCGTCAGCCACCTGCGCGGCCAGGTCCCCCAGGCCGGCGTGCCCGGTGACCGCCACCGGGTCGGAGTCGCCGGGCCCGAGCAGCGCGTCGCCGCCCCCGACGAGCACCAGCCGGTCGGGCTCGGCGCCGGCCACCACCTCGGTCGTGGCCACCGACTCCGGGCCCAGGCGGTGCAGGGCCGCGGCGGCGGTGAGGACCTTCGCCGTCGAGGCCGGCGTCCGGGGCGTCGAGGCGTCGGCGTCGTACAGCACGGCCCCGGTGGTGGCGTCGATGACGATCGCCCCCACCGAGGCCCCCAGCGCGGGGGCGGTGAGCAGGGGCGCGAGGGTGGCCACGAGGACGTCCTCGTCGGGCAGCGGTGCGTCGGGGCTCAGCGCGGGCAGCGCCGTCGCCGGGGACGGGTCAGCGGTGGCGCCGGGTGCCGGCGAGAGCGCAGGCACCTCCTTCGCGGCGGCCTCGGCCGGGGGGGACGCCGCCGGCGGCGCGGAGCCGCTCGTCCCGCGCTCCACCCCGCCCGCCACCACGAGGCCGAGGGCGAGCGCCCCGGCGGCCGCGGCGGCCAGGGTCGAGCGCCTCACGGGGCGCCCGGGTGGGGCATCGCACGCACGGGGGAACACTCCTTGGGACGAGGTGGGGGTCGTAGGGGACACTGGCCCGGCTCACCAGCACCGACCGCGATCATAGGAGCCACCGTGGAGTTCGACGTCACCATCGAGATCCCGCGCGGATCTCGCAACAAGTACGAGGTCGACCACCACACCGGGCGCATCCGCCTGGACCGGATGCTCTTCACCGCGACGCGCTACCCCGCCGACTACGGGTTCATCGACGACACCCTCGGTGAGGACGGCGACCCGCTGGACGCGCTGGTCCTCCTCGACGAGCCGACGTTCCCCGGCTGCGTCATCCGCTGCCGCACGGTGGGGCTGTTCCACATGCGCGACGAGGCCGGCGGCGACGACAAGGTGATGTGCATCCCGAGCGACGACCCGCGGATGCACCGCCTCCAGGACCTGGAGGACATCGAGGAGTTCCACCGCCTCGAGATCCAGCACTTCTTCGAGACCTACAAGGACCTCGAGCCCGGCAAGTCCGTCGAGGGCGCGCACTGGGTGGGCAAGGCGGAGGCCGAGGCGGAGATCACGGCCTCCCGCAAGCGCCGCGACGACGACATCGCCGCTGGTGGCACCGGGGACGGCAGCAAGCTCGACCTCTGACGGACGGCCTCCCTCGCCCGGTCGCGGCGCACACCGCGGCCGGTGCCGGCCCCCGGGCACGCGGGGCGCCGGTTCAGGGACGTCCGGCGTGCGGCAGCGCGTTGCGCATCCGCAGCGGGGTCTCACGCACGTCGAGCCCTGCGCGCGGCGCCTCGATCATCATGCCGTTGCCGGAGTAGAGCGCCACGTGCCACACCGATCCCGGCGTGCCGTAGAAGATCAGGTCCCCCGGGCGCAGCGCGTCGTAGCCGATCTTCGTCGACGCCGCGTACTGGGCGTCGGTGGTCCGCGGCAGCCTGATCCCGGCCGAGCCCAGCGCGCCGACCGTCAGGCCGGAGCAGTCGAAGGACGCCGGGCCGTTGCCGCCCCACTGGTACGGCTTGCCGATCTGCGCGCGGGCCCAGGACACCGCCCCCCCGGCTGAGGCCGACGGCGGCGCGGGA
>JARICT010000136.1 GCA_029257185.1 Quadrisphaera sp. | reverse complement strand
GGCTGACGTGGTGGTCATCGGCGGGCAGGGCGCGGTGACCGACGCTGCGGTGGCGGGCGCGCGGCGCTGACTGAGATGCTCGCCGCCCTCGTGCGTGTCGCGGGCGTTCTTGACGCTCGTCGCGGATCGGACTCAAGCGCGTCGCCGCCGTCGAGCCATCGGACAGGGTTCTCACCGCAACGGTAGAGCCCTCACTCGCAGGCTGTCCTCACCGATCGCGACGACGCAGCCAGCCTCCAGCTCGCTCTCGACCTGCGGCAGCTGAAGCAGCAGCAGATCAGCGAGCGCCTCGACTCGGCGGCCAGCGACACGACGCACGAGCACCACGGACGGCTTCCGGGCTCCCGACCGCGACAGGATCTGTCCGAAGTCCGTGTCCGCACTGATCAGGACGCGCCTCTCGTCCATCGCAAGCCGAAGGACGACGTCGTCCTGAGCCGCTTGAAGCCCGCGGTCCCGCACGTGGACCACATCCCATCCTGAAGCGCGAAGCGCAGCGCCCGTCCGAGCCGACAAGTTGTTGTCGAGCAGTACCCTCACGCCGGCCGCATCAACGGGATCTGACGCTCACGGACGGACTCGGCAGCGAATCGAAGTGCCTCGAGCACGTCCTCGCGCGTGAGGTCGGGCAGGTCGACGACGATCTCCTCGACCGACATCCCGTCAGCCACCATGGACACCACCGTGGCGACAGGGATGCGCAAGCCTCGCACGGTCGGCACCCCGCCCATGAGTTCTGGATCAACCGTGATCCGCTCATATGTCATCTCGTCAGGATAGGCGCCGAGGCGCGCTCGGATCAGCCCTTCAGCTCCACCTCGACGAACACCACCGGCGCGTCGCTGGCACTCACCACCTCGTGCTCGGTGCCGGCGGTGCCGGAGTAGGGCACGCCCGCCACCTGCTGCCGCTCGATGGTCGCGCCGGAGGCGTCCGTCACCATCAGCAGCCCGCCGGTGATCGGTACCGCGACGTAGTCCATCTCGTGGCGGTGGTGCCCGGTGCTGGCGCCGGCGGCCAGGAAGGTCCACGTGCTCACCCGCACCCGCTCGTCGTCCTGGTCGACCGTCCTCGTGGCCTCGCTCATGGCTGCCTCCTCCTTCGTCGTGCGCGGTCCGTGGCGCGTGATCCGTGGTGCGCGGGCCCCGAGTCCACCACGGATGCCGCCGCTCAGCGGGCGGGCCTCCGTGAGGTCGACGGCGAACGGCTCGATGTCGGCGGCGACCACGCCGTTGTGGAACTCACGGTGGCCGCCGTTGTCGGCGGCGACCACGATGACCGGCGAGGGCCGCGGCCGGGCGTCCGGGCCGCGCGACCGCGGCGGCGGCGGCTGGAGGCGGAGGGGGCTGGAGGCGGCTGATCCATCGGGCGAAGACACCCTCGTGCTGGACGCGAGGCCGCCTTTGGCATCGGTGGCGCTCTTCGTCCCGCGCAGGAAACCGAGGTCGGCGCCTTCGGTGCCGCTCGGAGCGCCCGGGGAGAGGTACAGCGCGGGCCCGCTGTCGGCGTAGCCCGCGCTCTGCTCGTGCCGGGGCATGACGCGAGGCAGCCCGGCGCGCTGCGGGTGGCGGCAGACCTCGAGGTCGTGGACACCGGGGATACCGGGGACACCGGGGACGATGCCGTGCGCCACCACGGCCGCCGCTCCGTTGCGGCGGTCGCTCACGTCGTCAGCCCTCCACGGGGTCTTCGTCGTCGCGGCCCTGGCCGGCCCCGGAGCGTCGAGCGGGGAGTCGGTGCGTCCCTGCCGCCGGTGATCATGGGGGATCGGCCCTTTCGGGACCCTTCAAAGGGCAGAAATCCCATGATCAGAGTCAAGAAGCTCATGATCACCCCGAGAGGGCCCTGATCACCGCGGCGGAGTGCATGAACGGTGTTTGGTGGCTACAGACAGGTCGCGATCAAGCACGGGCTGGCCACAGGCGGGGCGCAGGCGGGCACACGCGGGATGCAGACAGGTCATAGTCGCGCGCGGGCCGCCCACAGGCGGGTCGAGGACGGACATGCGCCGGACGCCGACGGACCCCCGCGAGCCCGTCGTGCACGCCGTGGTCACGGACGAGCGCACCGTCACCGTCTCGCGAAGGGCGGCGAAGCCCCCCTACCGGTGACCCTCCGTCGACTCGTCCTGGACACCCTGCAGCAGTCACGGACCGTCAGGGTGAGGGGGAATGGTTCGTCGTTATCGTCACGTTACGTTGGTGCCTACCGTGGCCGACGGCTCGAGATCACCGGGCGCTCGTGGTCACCACCCTCCATCCTCACTGGGAGTAACCATCATGTCCTCAGCCGTTGCTGAAGCCACCCGCGCCGACCCGGGGTCGGTGACCTGGGGCCGCCAGCTGCCGCACGTCCCGGCCGACATGGCGGTCGTCGCGGTCGTGGGGCTCGGCTACGTCGGGCTGCCCACCGCGCTCTCGCTCCTGGAGTCCGGCAGCCGGGTCATCGGGGTGGACGTCTCGACCGCACGCCTCGACGCCATCGTCGCCTCCGACGTGGACCTCCTCCCCGACGACCTGGAGCGCCTCTCCGAGCAGCTCGGCTCGCCGAACCTCGAGATCACGGACGACCTGGCCCGCCTGTCGGCGGCCGACACCATCATCGTCTGCGTCCCCACGCCGGTCACCGAGCAGCTCGTGCCGGACCTGCGGGCGCTGACCTCCGCGTGCGCCGCCGTCACGGCCCAGGCGAGCCCCGGGTCGACGATCATCCTCACCTCCACCACCTACGTCGGCTGCACCCGCGAGATGGTCGTCGAGCCGCTGACCCGCCGCGGGCTCACCCCCGGCGTGGACGTCCACGTGGCCTTCTCCCCCGAGCGCATCGACCCGGGCGTGGTCGACCACTCCCCGGCCGGCACCCCCCGCGTCGTCGGCGGGCTCACCCCGGAGAGCACGCGGCGCGCCGCCGCCGCCCTCGCGAAGACCTGCCCATCCGTCCACGAGGTGTCCTCCCCGGAGGCCGCGGAGCTGACCAAGCTGCTGGAGAACACCTTCCGCGCGGTCAACATCGCGATGATCAACGAGTTCGCCGACGTCGCCGCCGGGTCCGGCCTGGACCCCATGGAGGTCATCGACGCCGCGTCGACCAAGCCCTACGGCTTCATGCGCTTCACCCCCGGCGCGGGCGTCGGCGGCCACTGCATCCCGTGCGACCCGCACTACCTGCTGTGGCAGCTGCGCGGCCAGCGGGCCAGCTCGCCGGTGATCGAGGCCGCCATGACCGGCATCGCGCTGCGCCCCGGCAAGGTGGTGACGCGGCTGCGCGAGGAGCTGGCCGAGCGCGGCCTGCCCATGCGCGGCGCGCGGGTCCACGTGGTCGGGGCGTCCTACAAGCCCTGCGTCGCGGACGTGCGTGAGTCCCCCGCGCTGGAGATCATCGCCGGCTGCACCCGCGAGGGCGCGAGCGTGACGTACACCGACGCCTACGTCCCCGAGCTGACGCTGGACGGCCACCACGGCCGCGAGGAGTCCCGCACGCTGCGCTCGCTGGCCCCCGGTGAGATCGAGGCCGACGTCGTCCTCCTGCACACCGCTCACCCGGACGAGGACCTCGCCTGGCTCGCGGAGCTCTCCGAGGCCGGCGTCCCGGTCCTCGACGCGACGTACCGCGCCGACGCCCTCCCCCACCGCTCGGTGGTGTGACCCCCTCGATGACACCCGTCACGACCACGTCGACCCGCACGCCCGCGACCAGCAGCCCCGACGACCTCCTCGAGGTGCACGTCGACCCCTCCGGCGACGTCCTCACCGAGGTGACCGACCAGGCGGTGGTCGACGACCTCGCCGTCGCCCACAGCTCCGACGTCTACCTGCCGCCGGACCCGGGCGCGCTCGCCGGCCCCGACGGCCAGCCCACCGTCGACCTCACCACCCCGATCCAGATGCCGCCGGTGGGCTCCGCGGACGAGATCGAGCAGCGCACCGCCCGCACCTCCCGCCTGGACGGCCTGGAGCCGACCGCCCGCCGCGGGGTCCGCCGCCTGGTCACGCTGGTCCTCCTCGTGCCCCTGCTGGCGCTGCTGGCCCGGATCCTGCCGAACCTGGCGAAGGACCCCCTGCTGCTGATGTACGGCGTGGCGGTGCTCACGGCCACGATCGTGGCCTTCTACCTCGCCTACGCCCGCTACGACGACCCGTCGGACCCCCGGTTCGCGCGGGTGCCGAACGACGCGGACGCACCGCCGCTGAGCCCTCGCCCCCGAGTGACCCTGCTCGTCGCGGTGATGAACGAGATCGAGGTGATCGACGACTGCGTGCGCTCGATGGTCACCTGCGACTACCCCGACCTCCAGGTGGTCGTCATCGACGACTGCTCGACCGACGGCACCGCCGAGCGCCTGCGCGAGCTGTCCGAACACCTGGACTTCACGCTCCTGGCGCTGGAGGACAACGTCGGCAAGAAGAACGCGCTGGTGGCCGGCGCGAAGGTCGCCGACGGCGAGGTCATCGCCTTCACCGACTCGGACTGCATCCTGGCCCCCGACGCCCTGCGGCGCTGCGTCGCGGCGCTGGTGGCCAACCCCGGCCTCGGGGCGGTCTCCGGGCACGCACGGGCGCTGAACGCCGACGCCACCCTGCTCTCGAGGGTGCAGGACACCTGGTACGAGGGCTCCTTCCGGGTGTCCAAGGCCGCGGAGGCCTCCCTCGGCGCCGTGACCTGCGTCTCCGGCCCGCTCGCGGTCTTCCGGCGCGACGCCATCTGGAACTACCTGCCGGCGTGGGCGACCGACCGCTTCCTCGGCGCGGAGTTCAAGTTCGCCACCGACCGCCAGCTCACCGGCTACGTGCTGGGGCAGAAGTGGCTGGGTCGCCGGCTCAAGGAGCGCAACGCCGACTCCCCGTTCGTCTCCGAGGTGGACTACCCGGAGCGCACCTGGCGCGTGGGGTACGTGCGCTCCGCGAAGGTGTGGACGGTGGTCCCCGAGAGCGGCCGGGCGTTCTTCAAGCAGCAGATCCGGTGGAAGAAGTCCTTCGCCCGGAACCTCGCGTTCACCGGCCGATTCATGTGGCGGCGCGGGTTCGGCCCGGCGTTCCTGTACTACGGGCACTCGATGTTCGTGATCCTGGCGCCGGTCATGGCGGTGCGCCACCTGATCTGGGCCCCCGTCAACGGGCTGTGGATGCTCACCGCGCTGTACGTCGCGGGGGTGCTGGTGAAGGGTTGCGCCTGGGGCGTCTCCTACATGATCGACCACCCCGGCTCCACCCGCTGGCGCTACCGGCCGCTGATGTCGCTGATCTCCTCGGTGCTCCTCTCGTGGCTGCTGCCCTACTCGCTGCTGACGATCCGTCGCGGCATCTGGTCGAGGACGCTGTGAGCGCGAGAGCGAGCAGGACCGCGAAGAAGCCGGCGCACGGGGCCCTGCACCTCGCCCGTCGCATCCTCGTGGCGGCCCTGATCCTGGTCGTCGTCGTCACCCTGTACCTGTTCGTCCTGACACGGGGAGCGATCCTCTGATGAGCCTGATCGACCACGACGACCACGCCCGCAGCGGGCATGACGACAGCGGGCACGACGACAGCGGCGACCAGCCGGCAGTCCCGGCGCAGGGGCGCGTCGCCACCGCCCGCACCGAGGCGAAGGTCCGCCGGTCCGAGGCCGAGAAGGCCCGCGAGAACGCCATGGGCCTCCTGCCCGAGGTGCCGGCCCCGCTGCCCCGCAAGCGGCGCCACCGCCTCGTCGCGCTGATCTCCGCGCTGGCCGCGCTCGCGCTGCTCGTCACCATCTTCGGCGGTGCGTGGGAGCTCGCGCGCTTCCGGGACCAGGTGGGCTCGCGGGAGTCGACGTCCGCCTCGCTGACCACGGAGCAGGAGGACACCTACGCGGAGGCCGCGGCCGCCGCGGAGAACGCACCCGCCGGCACCGGGGCGGCGCCCGTGGTGCTCGCCTACCACGACATCTCGCCCGAGAGCGAGAGCCAGTACGTGATCACCCCCCAGGCGTTCGCGAACCAGATGGCGATGCTCCGCGAGGCCGGCTACACCACGCTGACGCAGGAGGAGTTCACCGCCTACGCCGAGGGCGACTTCACCCCGCCGCCCCGCTCCGCGGTGATCACCTTCGACGACGGCACGGCGGGCCTGCACACCTACGGCGACAAGATCCTCCAGGACAACGGCCTGCACGCCATCTCCTTCCTCATCACCGGCCGGGTCGGCACGCGCGCCCCCTACTACCTCACCTGGGAGCAGATCCAGCGGATGCAGAAGAGCGGACGGTGGAGCTTCGCCTCGCACACCGGCGTCCTGCACACCCGGGCGCCCGTCGGCGAGGACGGAGAGGAGGGCTCCGTGCTCACCAACCGTCAGCTCGTCGACGGCCAGCAGGAGAGCTACGGCTCCTTCACCCAGCGGGTCCGGGCAGACCTGAGGCGCTCGATCACCGACTTCACGGCGCACGACCTGCCGCGGCCCACGCTCTTCGCCTGGCCGTTCTCCGAGGTCCGGACGGAGGTCGCGGCCGGCGCGGACCCCCGTCCGACCGCCTTCACCCGCTCGCTGGTCGACGACCTGTTCGCGGTCTCCTTCGTCAACGACGGTGACGCACCGCGCCCGGCCGTGCGCGAGGACCTGGAGGCCGGTCTGGTCGCCCGCCAGGAAATCTTCGAGTACGACGACGCGGACGACGTCTTCGCCGAGATGGAACGCATGCAGCAGATCCCGGTCGGCAGCTACCCGGCGAACGAGGCGTCGCGCACCTGGCTCCAGCCCACCACGCGGCCCGCCCCGGTGGACCTCGACGGTGCAGCGGTGCGGTTCGACGCTCCGGCGGAGACCTACCTGCGCGCCAACTGGGCGCCGCAGGCGACCTCGACGTGGTCCCGCTACGCCGTCGAGGCCGGGGTCACGGGCTTGACGCCGGAACCGGCGCCGGCGCTGGGCGGGTCCACCCCCGACGCGAACAGCGGCGGGTTGCGGGCGCGCGTCGGACAGGTCGGTGAGGTCACGGCTCGCACGTCCTCGACCTGGGTGAACGTCACCCGCGGCGACGAGCGCGTCTACTCCGGCCCGTTGCCGGGTGGCCGGAGCGCTGCCGCGATGCGCTTGGAGGTGACGCCGGAGGACGTGACGGTGATCGTGGACGGCCGGACGCTCGTCCGGGTCCCCGCCCAGCCCGGTGATGCGGACCCCGTGGCGTCACGGTCGGTGATGCTCGGCAGCTTCGGGATCGTCGGCCAGCGCGGTGACGACCCCGAGGCGCCCTTCCCGTCCCTGGAGGACGTGACGGTCACGGCTCTGCCCTGATGGCGCGGCGGACCCGGGTGCGCCGAAACCTGACGGGGTCTCGCGGGAGAGCGCGCCGGAGGACCCCGCGGCGAGGGCCGGGGCTCCTCGCGGTCGCCGTCGCCGGGGTGCTGGTCGTCGCCGCCGTCGCGGTGGTCGTCGGGATCACCACCGGGAGCCCGTCACCGCCTGCGTCCGGCTCACCGCCTACCTCTGGCTCACCGCCTACCTCCGGCTCACCGTCCGAGCCGGCCCCGACGCCGGCCGACGACGGGCCGCTGTGGCGCGCCACCTTCCTCGAGGACGGGCTGGTCTCCAACGAGCTGGCGTACCGCCAGCCGGAGGACCCGGACGCGGTGCGCTCCGCGGACTGGATCGTCACCAGCGGCTCGCTGTTCGCCGAGGACGGCGCCGGGACCTCCGGGCCCGTCGACGGCGAGTCCCCCGACGCCCGCTCCGAGGACGACACCGGGTCCGCGGTCCTGCGCGCGGTGACTCGCCGGACCTTCACCGACGTCCGCGTGGGCCTGGACCTGCGGGTCGAGGACATGACCACCACGGACCGCACGCCGGAGCAGGACTACGACGGCGTGCACGTGTTCCTGCGCTACGCCAGCGACGCCAACCTCTACTCGGTGGACCTGTGCCGGCGCGACGGCGCCGTCACCATCAAGCGCAAGCGTCCCGACAGCGGCTCCGACAACGGCGGTGACTACATGACCCTCGCCGAGGGAGAGCTGAAGTGCGACGAGGACGAGTGGCGTCCCATGGCGGTGACCGTCGTGGACGAGGGCGACGACGTGCGCCTCACGCTGGTCGACGGCGACGAGACCGTCCTGAGCGTCCTCGACGACGGGGAGCGTCCGGCGCCGCTGACCGGGCCGGGCCGGATCGGTCTGCGCGGGGACAACACGCGGTTCTCCTTCCGGAACCTCACCGTCAGCGCCGCCGACCCGTCGTAGGGGCGCCCCGACCACGCTCGACGCGGCCGCCTCTCGCGCTCGACCGTCGTGGCTCGGCGGGGCGGTTCCACGGTCGCTCTCCCTGAACCGGGGACGTCCCACCGCGCGGCAGCCAGGGCCTCGCGCCGATCGGGGACGCGCCACCGCGCTGAGCGCACGCTCAGCGCGGTGCGACGTCCCCGATCGCCGTCGGCCCGTGCCCGGCCGCCTCCGGGAACCACCTCCGGCGACGCATCGTGATCACCTGTCACGATGGCGACATGTGCTGGCCGCGTCGACCGCGTCGCCCCCGCCCCGGCGGTGCCGCTCCGGAGCCACCGGTCTCCGAGGTTCCTGATCCCGAGCCACCGACCCGGCCGAGCCCGGTACCGGCTCCTCCGCCGAGGCCGACGCGGCTCCAGCTGGTGGTCGCCCCGCACCCCGACGACGAGCTGGAGGGCTGGTCGCAGGTCGAGCGGTCCGCGAGCGTGCACACCGTCTGGCTCGTGATGACCCACGGCGAGGGCACCGCGTACTGCGACCCCGGCGCGCACGCCCGCAACAGCTCGCCGGAGCTCGGTGAGATCCCGCCGAGGCCTGTCCCGCAGGGGAGCCGCACCCCCTCCTGCGGCGCGGCCCGGCTGGCGTCGTGGACCACCTTCCTGGCGCTGGCCGACGTGCCCGACCGAGCAGCCGCCACGCCGCCGGACCTGCCCGCGAGCGCCACGGCACCGACGGCGCAGCGCATCCACCTGGAGGGGGCGGGCGAGGCGCTGCTGTGGGCCAGCCCCGAGCGCACCCTCGTCGCGGTGGACGGTGGTGACGGCCGGCTGCGCGTGGAGGCGGTGCGGGCTGCGGTGCGCGTCGTGCTGGCCTCACGCCCCGTCGCGAGGCCCGCGGGCGAGCCGATGGGCGCGCCCTCCCTGGTCCCGGACCTGCCGCTGGAGCGGGTGGTCGCCGCCGCGTACGTCAACTCCGGCACCGACGCCCTCGACGGCTCCGGGGACCCCAACCCGTGGGCGGTGTACGCCCACCCCGATCACGTCGCCGTCCACGAGGCGCTGCTCGACCGTGACCTGGCCCGAGAGCTGGCGCCGCGCAGCGGGGTGCTGGTGGCGACGTGGCCCTCGGACCCGGCCGCCGGCGTCACCACCGAGATCCCGACGGCGGAGTACGAGCGCCTCATGGGCCTGGGGCCGCTCGCGGACCCGGGCGACCCGGCGTCGGCCCGGCGGGAAGGCCTCATGCAGCGGGTCTACGGGTGGCTCGGCAACCCCCGCGGGCACTGGCCGCCGACGGAGCTCCCGGTGCCGGACGAGAACGGCGCCGCGCTGGTGATGGCCCGGGTCCAGACGTTCGTCCGGCTCTGAGGCCGGCGCACCCCCCTGGCACCAGGTCCCCACCTGAGCCCCGCCCCCGCGGGCTGGGGACGCCCCACCGCGCTGACCGGCGGCACCCCCCCGGGGACTGGGGACGCCCCACCGCGCTGACCGGCGGCTGAGCGCGGCTCAGCGTCCCCAGTCGGGTGGACGAACGCCTCCAGCACGGCGCAGCGTCCCCAGTCGGCTCTGGACCAGTCTGGGCCGGCCGGATCGGGTGGTGGAGGCACGCGCAGCGGAAACGTGCGCCGAGCGGGGACCTCGGACGTGCGACACGCCGTGAGCCGCGGCACCAACCCCCCGCTGGACCCGCGGAGGCGCACCGGCTCCCCGCTCGACCCGCGGACGCCACAGCACCACCCCCCGCTCGACCGCGCGAAGGCGCACCACCCCCCGCTCGACCCGCGGACGCCACAGCACCACCCCCCGCTCCACCCGCGGACGCCGCAGCGCCACACCGACACCGACACCGACACCGACACCGACACCGAGGATGTCGCCGCGCCTTCACGGTACGCAGCGAGTGATGACTGTCAGTATGTCCAGGTGTCGTCCTCGCCCCGCCCGCGTCGCCCGTGGCGCCGCTGGAGCGCCCTGGCCGTGGGCGCAGCGCTCCTGCTCGGCGGCTGCGGGGACGCGGCGGAGACGCTGACCCCGGACCGGGTGGCCGAGGCGGAGCGGCTCGACGACGCGCCAGCGGCCGCAGAGCCCACCCGCCTGCAGCTCGTGGTCAGCCCGCACCCCGACGACGAGCTCGAGGCGTGGTCACAGGTCGACCGCTCGCCGGACGTCTACACGGTGTGGCTCACGATGACCCGCGGCGAGGCGACGGCCCACTGCGACCCGGACGTCCACACCGCCGAGCTGGACGTCCGCGCCGGCGAGATCCCGCCGTCGCCGCCACCC
Source organism: Quadrisphaera sp. (assembly GCA_029257185.1). Taxonomy (GTDB): domain Bacteria; phylum Actinomycetota; class Actinomycetes; order Actinomycetales; family Quadrisphaeraceae; genus CADCUY01. The sequence goes on along the minus strand of JARICT010000136.1, from coordinate 7,339 downwards.
GAGGGAGCGGGCACGGCGAGCTGCGTCGACGCGCGCATGGCGTCCTGGACGACGTTCCTGCGCCTCGCCTGGCCAGCGCCGGTCGAGGAGGAGGACCAGGCCGGCGACGACGTGCCCAGCCGCTCCACCGCCCCCGCGCCGCAGCGCCTCGACCTGCCCGACCAGCCAGCCGGCGACGGCACGGAGGCGTCCGACGTCCCCACCCGCGACGGGCGGCCCTCCCCCGGGGCGCTCGCGTGGGTGGAGCCGGCCATGGCGATGATCGCCCTCGACGCCGGCGACGGCCAGGTGAGCGAGGACGACGTCGCGCGGGGGGTGCGGGCCGTCCTCGCCCAGCGCGGCCGGCTGCTGCCGGACCTGCCGCTAGCCCGCGTCGTCGCGGCGGCGTACACCGGGTCGCTGCCGGACGCACCCTACGACCACCCCGACCACCTCGCCGTGACCGAAGCCCTGCTCGAGCGATCGCTGACCCAGGCTCTCGCTCCGCAGGACGGCACGTTCGTCGTCACCGGCACGCACGACCCGCGCGCCACGCTCACCAGCGAGGTCGACCGCGCCGAGTACCGGCGGCTCATGGGACTGGGCCCGGCCGTCACCGGGGACGACGGCTCCCCCTCGCCGCAGCGGCTCGGTCTCGCGCAGCGGGTCTACGGCTGGCTCGCCTTCCCCGGCGGCGCCTGGCCCCCGACGGAGACGGCGGTGCCCGACGCCGACGGCGACCCGCTGATCATGGCCCGCGTCCAGCGGTTCGCCCACCTGCCCGGGCCCGACGGGTGAGCGCCCCCGCGTCGACCTCGGCAGAGGGTCGCACCACGGCGGACGGTGCGGCCACCACCCGGCGTCAGGCGCGCGCCGCCCGCGGGTCGGGCGCAGCGTCGGCGCCCACGTCGCCCGGGCCGCGGACGCGCGTCACCAGCCTCGACGCGGTGCGCGGGCTGATGCTCGTCTGGTCGGTCACCTCCGACAGCCTCATCACGCCGGCGCCCTGGTACGACCACGCGGCGTGGGGCGGCGTGCACCCCGTCGACGTCGTGTTCCCGGTCTTCGTGACGCTCTCCGGGTGCGGGCTGGCCTTCGCCTACCGCCGGCGCATCGCGGTGGGGCCGATGCTGCGCCGCGCCAGCGTGCTGCTGGTCGTCGGGCTGGTCTACAACCTCACCCTCACCCTGGTCACCACCGGGTGGACCGGGTGGTCGACGTTCCGGCTCACCGGGGTGCTGCAGCTCTACGCCGTGGTGGTGCTGGTGATGGCGCTCGGGCACCTGATCACGCGCACCGCGCGCGGCTGGCTGGTCATCACCGCGCTGCTCGCGCTGGGGCACGCAGCCCTGATCGCTGGGTGGGCCGCCGGGTGCGACGGCGGGGCGCTGACGCCGGCGTGCAACCCGTCGGGCCTGATGGACCCCGCGGTCCTCGGCGCCGGGCACGTCTACGCGGGCGCCGCGCTGGGCCACGACCCGGAGGGCCTGGTGGCGATCGCCGGGGCGATGGTCTCCGCGGCGGCCGGCGCCACCGCCGGCCACGCCCTGCTCGGCGCCCGCGACCGGTGGGGCAACCCCGCAGCCGCCGCGCCGCGGATGCTGGCCCTCGCCGCGGGCCTCGCCCTCGCGGGGACCGCGCTGGCCCAGGTGGTCATGCCCATGAAGCGGCTGTGGACCTCCCCGTTCGCCCTCCTCGTGGCCGCCGCGGTGGTGCTCGCGCTGCTGGTCGGCCACGTCGTCCTCGACCGGCCCGGCGTGGCGGAGCCGTCCACCGGGCGCCAACGGGCGCTCGCGGGCGCCGCGTGGCCGCTGATCGCCCTGGGGCGCAACAGCCTGCTGGTCTACTTCGGCAGCCACGCCCTCGTGGTGGTGCTCACCCGCGTCCCCGCCCCGTGGGCAGCCCCGGGCGCCGACGGGTCGCCGGCGCCCTCGATCGCCGTGGCCGCCAGCCAGGCGCTGTCCGGCGGCTGGCACCCGCAGGTCGTGTGGTCCGCGGTGACGCTCACGGCGTGGTGGGCGCTGGCGTGCCTGCTGCACCGGCTGCGGATCTACGTCCGGCCCTGAGCCCGACGGACACCTCCGACCCGGAATTACGCACTCAGGGCGACCACTCACTTACTCTGAGTAGGTGAATCTGGCGGGAGCACCGGGAACCTGGGTGATCGTCCCGGTCTTCGACGAGGCTCAGGTCATCGCCGACGTCGTCCGGGGCCTGCGGACCACCTTCGACCACGTGGTATGCGTCGACGACGCCTCGCAGGACGACTCCGCGGCCCACGCCGAGCGGGCGGGCGCCGCTGTGGTGCGCCACCCGGTCAACCTGGGGCAGGGCGCGGCCATCGCGACCGGCATCGAGTTCGCCCTGGCGCACCCCGGGACGCGGTACGTCGTGACGTTCGACGCCGACGGCCAGCACCGCGTCGCCGACGCCGCGGCGATGGTGGCCCGCCTGCAGGCCGGCGAGGTCGACGCCCTGCTCGGCTCGAGGTTCCTCGACGGACGCACCCGGCTGCCGGCGGTCAAGCGCGCGGTGCTGCGCGCCGGGGTGGCCTACTCCAACGTCACCTCCGGCGTCCGCCTCACCGACGCCCACAACGGGCTGCGCGCGATGACCGCCGAGGTCGCCGCGTCGCTGACCCTCACCCAGAACCGGATGGCGCACGCGAGCGAGATCGTCGAGCAGATCGGCGACGGTCGGTGGCGCTGGGCCGAGCACCCCGTCGAGATCCTCTACACCGGGTACTCGAAGGCCAAGGGGCAGTCGGTGTGGAACTCCGTCAACATCCTCACCGAGCTCATCTTCCGCTGATCCGCGCGCTGCCTCGGCAGCGTGACGAGACATCTTTCCGGACAGATCGGACGCCTGCGGCGAGTCTGCGTCACTGGTGCTCACTCGGTGTCACGATGGGGACGTGCTCATCAAGACGGTGCTGATGCTCGGCATCGCCGGGGCGGCCCTGGTGATGCTGCGCGGGTACTCCGGGGCGCGGCACCAGGCGATCCGACGACTGCTGCTCCTGGCCTTCACCCTTGCCGCGGCGGCCTCGCTGCTCGTCCCGCAGCTGTGGACCGAGGCGGCCGGGCTGCTCGGCGTCGGGCGCGGCACCGACCTGCTGCTGTACCTGACCATCCTGGCCTTCCTCGGCTTCATCGCCACGTCGTACCTGAGGTTCCGCGACATGCAGCGGCAGATCACCGCGCTGACCCGGCGCCTGGCCCTCGACGAGGCGCTCCCGCCCCGGGCGCCGCAGCGGCCGGTGACCCGCGCGCCCCGCAGCGCCCGCGAGTCGCCCGCTGACACCACCTCCGACGCCGCCCCGAGGCTCACGCCCCGCCAGCAGACCCCGCCGCTCGGGGAGCGGGTGGCTGCGGCCCGCTCCGCGCCCGTCCGCGGGAGGCGCTCCAGCGGGGGCACACCCCGACTGCAGCCCGCCGCCCACCGCTGAGCGCCTGCGAGCGGCCGAGCGGGGAGTCCGTGCGCGCTGGCCGCCCCGAGCGGGGAGTCCGTGCGGCTCTGGCCGGCGTGTCGCCCGCACGATGTCCCCGATCGACGAGGCCGTCGCGGCTGAGCTGGCCTCAAAGGGTGCGGCTCCCCTCACGGCGCCGCTGGGCCCGCAGGTGCCTGGCCACCAGCCCCCACAGCGCGAGGCCCAGCGCCGCGTCGCAGGCCAGCGAGGAGACCACCGCGCCGGTGATTCCGTAGGCGGGGATGAGGGCGAGGTTGAGCGCCACGTTGAGCCCCGCGACCCCCACCTGCCACGCGCTGCGGGCCCCCTGCAGCCCGGCTCCGGTGAGGGCGTCCGCGGCCAGGTAGTGCGCGACCTTCAGCAGCGGCAGCAGCGCGAGCCCCCGCAGGACGGGCACCACGTCGTCGTACCCGGAGCCCAGCAGCAGCGGTGCCAGCGGGGCGGCGAGGAACAGCCCCGCGGAGGCGAGCGCCGCGTACCCCGCGGAGACCGGAACCAGGGACCGCGCGAGGACGACCGTCCCCCGGATTCCGTCGCCCCCGGCGGCGAAGAACCGCGGGTACGCCGCGGAGAGCAGCGCGCGCACCGGGATGAACGCCATGTCGACCAGGCGGTACGCCGCGGTGTAGACGCCCGCGGAGGTGGCGCCGGTGATGCGCGCCAGCATCGCCTTGTCGACGTCGTTGTAGACGGCCTGCGAGCCGAGCCCGACGGAGAACGCCAGGCCGTCGCGCCACTGGTGGAGGTAGAGCAGCGGCGCGGGGGACGCGGGCCCGACGTGGGTGCGCACCGCGATCACCAGCGCGACGGCCCCGGCCAGGGAGAGCGCGGCGTACACCGCGGCCCACGCGCCGAGGGTGAAGGCCGCGGGCGCCAGCAGCAGCGCGAGGGCGCCCGCCAGGCGCAGCGCGGAGTAGGCGAGCTGGATGCTCGCCGTGGTGCGCAGGCGCTCGGTCGCGGTGTAGACGCCGCCGCACAGCTCGGCGAGCAGCGCCCCGACGAGGTCGGCGGCAGCCAGCGCTGCCACGGTCGCCAGCAGGACCGGGACGCTGGCCGGGTCGCTGCCGCCAGCACCGGCGCCCCCGCCCCCGCCACCGCCGCCGCCGCCGAGGGCGCCGGCCAGGACCCAGGCGCCGACGCCCGTGACGGCGAGGGTTCCGAGGGCGCCGCCCACCGCGGTGACCACCGCGGCGGAGGCGAACTGCTGCGCGAGCGACGCGGGGTCGCGGACGACGGCGCGCACCATGAGGTGCACCGCGCCCAGGCTGGTGAACGGCATGGCGAGCGCGACCACGGCGAGCACCGCGGACAGCGCCCCGAAGCGCTCGGGCCCCAGCTCGCGGGCGAGCACGAGGAAGTACCCGGCCTGGATCAGCGCCTTGCCGCCCTGGCCCGCGAGCATCGCCGCGGTGTCGGCGAGCAGACCGCGGCGACGGGGGTGGTCGAGCTCGCTCACCGGCGGTGGGGCCCGCGGCCTGGCGGCTCGAGCAGGGCGCGCCAGGCGCCGGTCAGCGTCGCGGGGTCGAAGGCCGTGCGGCGCGCCTCCCAGGCCCGCCGGTCGTCCGTCTCGCAGGTCTCCTCGGATCGCTCCAGCACGCCGCACACCCCGAGCGCGAGGGCGTTGCCGCGGGGCTCGCTGGTCACCCCCGGCACCAGCTCGGGCACCAGCGCGCGCGCCTGCGCGGTGGTGACGGCCACGACGGGCACCCCCGCGGCGGCGGCCTCGAGCAGGACGTACCCGAAGGTCTCCGAGGCGGCGGTGTGCAGCAGGGCGTCGGCGCGGGCGAGCAGCGGCGCGACGTCGGGCACGTGCCCGTGCCAGGTGACGTCGAGCCCGTGGTCGCGCGCCCTCGCCGCGAGCCCTCGCCTCAGGGGCCCGTCGCCGGCGACGTCGAGCCGGGCGGGGACGTCGTGGGCGCGCAGCGCCTCGAGGGCGTCGAGGGCGAGCTCGGGGGCCTTGACGGGGATCAGCGCCCCGATGGCCAGCAGCCGCACGGGCGACGCGGTCGCGGTGGCCCCCGGGTCGCGGCGCCGTGAGCGGTGCGGCGCGGGCGGCCCGGCCTCGAGCGCCACCGGGTTGGCGATCACGGCGGTGCGGGCGGCCGCCGCGCCGGGCAGCGCGTCGGCGACGGCGGCGCTGACGGCCACCACCGCGTCGGCGCGCGAGGCGTACAGCGGGAGCACCGTGCGGGCGACGGCGCGAAAGCCCGGCGATCGCGCGGCCCGCTCGCGGGTGGAGGAGTGCTCCCACGCGACGACCCGCGGGCGCCGCGGGCCACGACGCACCCACGGCAGGACGCGCAGGCCCACCCAGATGCCCACGAGCACGAGGGTCTGGTCGCGCGCGGCGGCCCGGCGGACGAGGGCGCGGGCGGCGACGAAGGAGGTCGCGAGGCGCCGCGCCCGCTCGGCGCGCGTGGCGGCCGGCGGCCCGGGGTCCAGGACGGCGACGCCGACGTCGAGGCCGTCGGCGCGCAGACGCTCGACCACCTCGAGGGCGGCGCGCTCCATCCCGCGCAGCGGCGTGAGCGAGGAGGCGACGAAGAGCGCGGCGGCCCGCGGCTCGTCGTCGCGGGCGCTCGCGCGGGGGGCGCTGCGGGGGTGCGTGCGGGCAAGGACGCGGTGGCTCACCGCGGCGCCGAGGACCGCGGTGGCGGCCCGCGCGGCCACCGAGTCCAGCGAGGCGTGCTCCTGCGTCCACGCGGCGGTGCGCGCCCGACGGGCGGCGCTCGGCGGGGCTCCCAGCGCCTCGACCAGCGCCTGCGTGACGGCCGCCACCTCGTAGGGCACCGCCCAGCCGAGGCCGCCGCGCTCGACCATCGCGGCGCACGGCCCGGGGCCGGCGTAGACCACCGGCGTCCCGCAGGCGGTGGCGGCGAACATCTTCGTCGCGTAGGCCACCGGGTAGTGGGGCATCGCGGCGAGGCCCACCCAGGCGCGGCGCCACCAGCGCGCGACCTCCTCGACGGGGAGCTGCCCGGTGACGACCACCTGCCCGGGGGCCAGGCGCTCGGCGAGCCCGGCGAGGCGCGCGCGCTCGGTGCCGTCCCCGACGAGGGCGAGGCGCGCACCCGGCACGCGCCGGGCGGCGGCGGCGAAGGCGCGGATGAAGATCTCCGTGCCATGGACCTCCGACATCGTCCCGGCGTAGACGGCCAGCGGGGCTTCCGGCGGCAGGGGCGCGTCAGCCGGCGGCTCGGCGACGGCGTCCGCTCCGGCCGGGGTGAAGACGCCGGTGTCGGTGCCGGTGCCGACCACGGTGAGGCGCTCGCGCGCGGCCCCGAGGGCGACCAGCTGGTCGGCCATGCCCTCGGACGGCGTCAGCACCGCGGCCGCTCCGCGCAGCGCGAAGGACTCCAGGCGCCGCAGCGCCCACAGCGCCGGCCCGCGCACGCCCGCGCCGGCCGCCGCCGAGGTCATCACGTCGGCCGCGTAGTACGCGTAGGGCACGCCTCGCAGCGCGGCGATCACGCGGACGACGGCGCCCGTCGTCGGCGGGGGTTCGACCAGAACGGCGTCAACGCCGCGAACCAGGGCGAGCCTGAGGCTCAGCGGGAGGTCGAAGGTGAGGTACGGGAGGTAGCCGCGCACCCGCCCGGCACGGTCGCGCAGGACCGGCCAGCGGCTGACCGCCGGTGCCCCGGGCTCGCCATCACGGGCCTCGGGGCGGGGCGTGCCGCTCCCGCCGGCGGGGGTGGTGGTCAGCACGCGGACGTCTGCGCCACGGCCGGCCAGCGCGCGCACCACGGCCGCCAGCCGGATCGGCGCGGCGCCGGAGTCGGGCGGGAACGTGCGGGTGGCCACCACCACGCGCGCCCCGGCATCGACCATCGAGCCAGGTTAGGGCGGTCCGGTGCCCCACCGCGGTGCTTCGCTCCGTCACACGTCAGA
>JARICT010000116.1 GCA_029257185.1 Quadrisphaera sp. | reverse complement strand
GGCTGGAGAACACCACGCACAACTTCCGGGGCAGCGGGCGCCCGCCCGAGACCGACGAGTACCTCGCGCTCATGGCCAACGGCTACGAGGACGACTACGTGCTCGAGATCGGCGGCTATGTCGAGCGGCCCATGTCGCTCACCATCGCGGACCTGCGGGCGCTGGCCGACGGGCACTCGCAGACCACGTTGCACCACTGCGTCCAGGGCTTCACCTCGATCGGCCGGTGGCGTGGGATCCGCGTCTCGGACCTCCTGGACCTCGCCGGCCCCCTGCCCGGAGCCACCGACGTCCTCTACACGAGCTTCCAGGACATGGGGCGTGACGACGGCCTCTACGAGGGCGGGACCTACTACGAGTCCAACCCCATGATCGAGGCGCGGATGCCCCAGACCCTCATCGCCTTCGAGCTCAACGACGAGGGGGAGATCCCGGCGAAGAACGGTGCCCCGGTCCGGCTGCGGATGGAGACCTCCACCGGGTTCAGGAGCCTGAAGTGGCTGGAGCGCATCGAGGTCGTGAACCGCTACGACATCGTGGTCCAGGGGCGGGGGGGCTACTTCGAGGACGCGGACTTCTACGACCGCAACCAGCTCATCTGACCCTGCGCCCGGAGAGAGGACACCACGATGACCCTGCACGCCACGCCGACGGCCGCGCGCACGCAGGCCGAGCTCGACGCCCAGCTCGCCCAGCGGCCCCGCCCCACGCGCAACACCTTCGACGGCATGTACCCCCTGCACGAGGACATGGAGCTGTCCGACCGGCAGGTGGAGACGGTGCTCGCCTACGTCAAGCAGGTCGGCTTCCACCTGCCCGGGGCGACGGCTGACGACTTCCTGGTCGTCCGCTGGGCCCGCTACACCGGTTTCCAGTTCCTCAAGGAGCCGCTGGAGGCGTACGCCGTGGGGCTGCGCTGCACCCGCCCGGGGATGGAAGGCCAGCACACCTTCATCCGGATGTCCTGGGGACAGCTGGTGGGAGACCCGGACGCGCCCCTCCTCCCCGTCAACGAGCCGGTCCTGGCGAGCGACATGATGACCCTCGCCCGCTACCGCGACACCCGGACCGGCCCCTCGCGGACCGGTGTGGACGCGTACGCGGAGCGGGGCGGTGCCGGGGTGCCGGGTGTCGGCTTCGACCTGGCCCTCCTGGACGGTGCGCTCGACGACGTGGTGGCTCACCACGCCACCGGCAAGGGTCAGGAGATCAACTCGTGGTGGGACCCCGACCTGAACTGGGGCGTCGCGATGGCGGGACGCTACCCACGCCTGAAGTACCTCGAGTCCCAGGGCAGGCTCGATGACGCCACGGTGGCTGAGCTTCACTCCTTCGAGCGCCGGGCGGCCGAGGCGGAACCGATGCTGCGCGACCTCGGGCTGGCGTGCGCCCAGCGCGTCGGCGAGGACGCGCTCGAGCAGGCTGCGCAGGCGGAGAGGGGAACGTTCCGCTCCCGGCTGCGGATCCGCAACCCCCGGCCCCTGACCGAGTCTGCGACGGGGGCCGACCGGGACGCGCAGCACGACGGCCAGCTGGCCACCGTGCCGCGGGGCGACTCGGTGACCCCCTCCTCGGACGGCCCCTCACCCAAGACCACCGGAATGGAGTCATAGCCATGTCACCCATGGTGGTGTTCGGGCTCATCGCCTCCGTCGCGCTCCTCGCCGCGTTCGCCCTGCTCAACCTCGGAAAGCTCACCCCGGACCACTACACGTATCAGGCCCTCAACTTCGTGGGCGCTGGCTTCCTGACCGCGTCCGCGGCCAACCCGCTGAACGTCGGGGTCTTCTGGACCGAGCTCATCTGGTCGCTCCTCGGCCTGTACGGGATCATCAACATCTGGCTCACGCGACGCAAGCGGTCGCAGGGCGGCGCAGACCCGTCGCCCGATGCAGTGTCGACACGGAGCGAGGTGTAGGTGATGGCGTTCTCCTATGAGATAGGCATCGTGGCCGGCGTGTGTTTCGTCGTGGCCTTCGGCCTGCTCAACTTCAAGGTGCTGAGCTCGGTGTCCCCGCTGTACCAGACCTTGAACTTCTTCGGCGCGGTCGGTTTCACGTACACGGCCGTCTCGCCCTTCAACCCGGGCCTGTTCATCCTGGAGGCCATCTGGGCAGCGGTCGCCCTGTACGGGCTGTGGAAGATCTGGACGCGAGCCAAGAAGCCCGAGCTGCAGACCGCGACCCCCGAGGCCGAGAGCTGACGGGGAGCGGCTCCGCCCGGTCTCGGTCAGCTGCGAGGCCGGCCCCCGAGGCGCCGGGTGAGCTCGGCGGCGGAGCGCGTCACGAGCGCCGGGAGGTGCCCGCCGTCCGGCTCGTCCGGCGCCCCGACGGGGCGGGTGACGGCGACCGCGGCGACGGGCGTCCCCGCGTGGTCGGTCGCCGCCACGGCGACGGAGGCGAAGCCCGGGGTGACGTGGCCGTCCTCGCTGGCGTACCCGCGCCGCCGAGTCGCGGCCAGGAGCGAGCGCAGGGCGTGCAGCGACGTCGGGCCGAGGGCGTGGCGCTGGACGAACGTCGAGGAGCCGGGGTACAGGGCCCGGACGTGGGCTGACGGCAGGTTCGCGAGGATCGCGCGCCCGCTCGCGGTCAGCTCGGCCGGCAGCCGCACCTCCACGTCGGTGACGAGCCGCGGCCTGCCGGGAGCACGCTCCTCCACGAGGTAGACCACCTCCCTGCCGCGCAGCACCGCCAGGTGGGCCGTGTGCCCCGTGGCGTCCACCAGGCGTCGCAGCACCGGCGTGGCGAGGCGCGCCAGCGGCTCCTGGCGCAGGTACGCGGTGCCCAGCTCGTAGGCGTTCACGCCGAGGCCGTAGCGCCGCTCCTCCGGCAGGTGGATCACGAAGCCGGCCGCCACGAGCTCGGCGAGCAGGTGGTAGGTCGTCGAGCGGGGCAGGCCCAGGGCGCGCGCCAGGGTCGCTGCCGGCACCGGGCTCGGCGCGCGGGCGAGCGCCTGGAGGACCGCGAGGGTCTGCCGGGCAGCGGGGACGCCACCTCGCCGGGCTGCGGTGGCCGGCGCCCGGGTGCCCGGATCGGCGCTCAGGTCCGGCCCGGAGTCGATCATCGCTGGACCCTAGCCGTGATGTCTGGCATCCCAGACACAACCGAGGCTCGGTCGGTTGTCGGTGGCTCCCCCATGGTGTGGGGTGGCGCACATGGCAGCAGCGGAGCTCGTCGAGGTCGGTACCGGCCCCCTGGACCCCGGCGACGTCGTGCGCGTCGCCCGCCACGGTGCGGGCGTGCGACTCACCGACGAGGCGCTCGCGGAGGTGGCGCGCAGCCGCGACGTGATCGACGCCCTCGCCGCGGACTCCCAGCCCCACTACGGCGTCTCGACCGGCTTCGGGGCGCTCGCCACCCGTCACATCCCGGTGGAGATGCGCACCGCCCTGCAGCGCGGCCTGGTCCGCAGCCACGCCGCCGGCAACGGTCCCGAGGTCGAGCGCGAGGTGGTGCGGGCGCTGATGCTGCTGCGTCTGTCCACCCTGGCCACCGGGCGCACCGGCGCCCGCCCGTCGACCGTCACGGCCTACGCCGGCCTCATCAGCGCCGGGCTGACCCCCGTGGTGCACGAGTACGGCTCCCTCGGCTGCTCCGGCGACCTCGCGCCCCTGGCGCACGCGGCGCTGGCGCTCATGGGCGAGGGGGAGGTGCGCGACGCCTCCGGGGCGTTGCTCCCTGCTGCCGAGGCTCTCGCGGAGCACGGCCTCGAGCCGGTCGTGCTCGCCGAGAAGGAGGGCCTGGCGCTCATCAACGGCACCGACGGGATGCTGGGGATGCTGCTGCTGGCCGTCGCCGACCTGCGACTGCTCCTGGCCACCGCCGACGTCGCGGCGGCGATGAGCGTCGAGTCGCTGATGGGCACCGACGCCGTCTTCGCCGCGGACCTCCAGCGGCTGCGCCCCCAGCTCGGCCAGGCGGTCTCCGCGGGGAACCTGCGGGCGGTCCTCGCCGGCAGCGGGGTGATGGCCAGCCACCGCGGGCCGGGGTGCACCCGGGTGCAGGACGCCTACTCGCTGCGCTGCTCCCCGCAGGTGCACGGCGCGGCGCGCGACACCGTGGACCACGCCGCCGCCGTGGCCGAGCGCGAGCTCGCCTCCGCCGTCGACAACCCCGTCGTCACCCCCGACGGCCGTGTGGAGTCCAACGGCAACTTCCACGGCGCCCCGGTCGCGTACGTCCTGGACTTCCTCGCCATCGTCGCCGCCGACGTCGCCAGCATGAGCGAGCGCCGCACCGACCGCTTCCTCGACGCGCACCGCAACCACGGGCTGCCGCCGTTCCTCGCCCACGACCCGGGCGTCGACTCCGGGCTCATGATCGCCCAGTACACCGCCGCCGGCATCGTCTCGGAGATGAAGCGGCTCGCGGCGCCGGCCAGCGTCGACTCCATCCCGTCCTCGGCCATGCAGGAGGACCACGTCTCGATGGGGTGGTCGGGGGCGCGCAAGCTGCGCCGCGCCGTCGACGGGCTGACGCGCGTGGTCGCGATCGAGGTGCTCACCGCCGCCCGCGGCCTGGACCTGCGCGCCCCGCTGGAGCCGTCCCCGGCCACCGGTGCGGTCCGCGACGCGCTGCGGGCCGCCGGGGTCCAGGGCCCGGGCCCGGACCGCCACCTCGCCCCGGAGATCGAGGCCGCCGTGGAGGCCGTGCGCAGCGGCGACGTCCTGGCCGCGGCGCAGCAGGCCCTGAGCGACCACCGGCTGGCCTGACGCACCGCCCTCACCCCACGACCACGACTCCGACCACCACACCGCCCCCACCCACCGCAGACCCCTGACGAGGAGCACCCCATGGACGGAGCACGACCGGTCCGCGCCGCGCGCGGCACCACGCTGACCGCCCGCAGCTGGCAGACCGAGGCGCCGATGCGGATGCTCATGAACAACCTCGACCCCGAGATCGCCGAGCGCCCCGACGACCTCGTGGTGTACGGCGGCACCGGGCGCGCCGCCCGCGACTGGCGCAGCTTCGACGCGATGGTGCGCACGCTGACCACCCTGCGCGAGGACGAGACGATGCTCGTGCAGTCCGGGCGCCCCGTCGGGGTGATGCAGACGCACGAGTGGGCACCGCGGGTCCTCATCGCCAACTCCAACCTCGTCGGCGACTGGGCCACCTGGCCGGAGTTCCGCCGCCTGGAGCAGATGGGCCTGACGATGTACGGCCAGATGACGGCCGGCTCGTGGATCTACATCGGCACCCAGGGGATCCTCCAGGGCACCTACGAGACGTTCGCCGCGGTCGCCGCCAAGCGCTTCGGCGGCACGCTGGCCGGAACGCTGACGCTGACCGGCGGCTGCGGGGGCATGGGCGGCGCCCAGCCGCTCGCCGTCACCCTCAACGGCGGGGTGTGCCTGATCGTCGACGTCGACGAGGCGCGCCTGCGCCGCCGCGTGGAGCACCGCTACCTCGACGAGGTGGCGAGCGACCTCGACGACGCCGTGGAGCGCTGCCTGGCCGCCAAGCAGGGGCGGCGGGCGCTGTCGGTGGGCCTGGTCGGCAACGCCGCCACCGTCTTCCCCGAGCTGCTGCGCCGCGGCGTCGAGATCGACGTCGTGACCGACCAGACCTCGGCGCACGACCCGCTGTCCTACCTGCCCGACGGCATCGAGAACGGCGACTGGGACGACTACGCCACCAAGAAGCCCGAGGAGTTCACCGACCGCGCCCAGGAGTCGATGGCCCGCCAGGTCGAGGCGATGGTGGGGTTCCAGGACGCCGGGGCCGAGGTCTTCGACTACGGGAACTCCATCCGCGACGAGGCGCGCCTGGGCGGCTACGGGCGGGCCTTCGAGATCATCGGGTTCGTGCCCGCCTACATCCGCCCGCTGTTCTGCGAGGGGAAGGGCCCGTTCCGGTGGGTCGCCATGTCCGGGGACCCGAAGGACATCGCCGCCACCGACGCCGCGGTGCTCGACCTGTTCCCCGACGACGACCACCTCCACCGCTGGATCCGCGCGGCGCAGGACAAGGTGTCCTTCCAGGGGCTCCCGTCGCGCATCTGCTGGCTCGGCTACGGCGAGCGCGACCGCGCCGGGCTGAGGTTCAACGAGATGGTCGCGAACGGCGAGGTCAGCGCGCCCATCGTCATCGGGCGCGACCACCTCGACTGCGGGTCGGTGGCCTCGCCCTACCGCGAGACCGAGGCGATGGCCGACGGCTCCGACGCCATCGCCGACTGGCCGCTGCTCAACGCCATGGTCTCGACGAGCTCGGGCGCCAGCTGGGTCTCGATCCACCACGGCGGCGGCGTCGGGATGGGCCGCTCGATCCACGCCGGCCAGGTCAGCGTCGCCGACGGCACCGAGCTGGCGGCGCGCAAGCTCGCCCGGGTCCTCACCAACGACCCGGGCATGGGCGTGATCCGTCACGTCGACGCGGGCTACGACCGCGCCGACGAGGTCGCCGGCGAGCGCGGCGTCCGCGTCCCCATGCGGGAGGAGTCCCGCTCCTGAGGTGTCACCCTCGGTGACGCCCTGAGCAGAGCGGGTGATCACGCCGTGGCGCACGTCCGCACCTGCCCCACGATGGGGCACCATCACCACCCCACCCTGCAGCCAAGGAGTAGCGATGACGCACCCCACCCTGTCCCGCCGGACCACCGGCACCGCCGCAGCAGCACTCACCCTGGGCCTCGTGCTCGCCGGGTGCGGTGGCTCCTCCGACGAGGCCGGCGGCGAGGCGAGCGGCAGCAGCGACCCCGGAGAGAGCGCGCCCACCGAGTCGCTCCCCACGGTGGAGGCGGACGAGGCGCTCGCGGCGATGGTCCCCGACGCCGTCAAGGAGGACGGGAAGCTCACCGTGGGGAGCGACACCACGTACGCCCCGGCGGAGTTCGTCGACGCCGACGGCACGACCGTCGTCGGGTACGACGTGGACCTGTTCAAGCTCGTGGCCCAGAAGCTGGACCTGGAGGCCGAGTTCGTCACCGCCCCCTTCGACTCCATCATCGCGGGCGTCGGCTCCGGGAAGTTCGAGGCGGGCGTCTCGGCGTTCACCATCAACCCCGAGCGCCAGGAGGTGGCGTCGATGATCAGCTACTTCGACGCCGGGACGCAGTGGACCACCAAGAAGGGGAACCCCGCGGAGGTCGACCCGGACAACGCCTGCGGCAAGCGCATCGGCGTGCAGAAGGCCAGCATCCAGGTCGAGGACATCACCGCCAGGTCGCAGAAGTGCGAGGCCGACGGCGAGCCGGCCATCATCGTCGAGCAGTACTCCGGGCAGGACAAGGTGACCGCCGCGGTCGTCTCCGGCAAGAACGACGCCAACCTCGCCGACTCGCCCGTCGCGGGCTACGCCGCGAGCCAGACGAACGGCCAGCTCGAGACGCTCGGGGAGGTCTACGACTCCGCGCCCTACGGCTACGTGGTCCCGAAGGACCAGACCGAGCTCGCGCAGGCCCTCGCAGGGGCCGTCCAGCAGCTCATCGACGACGGCAGCTACGAGGAGGTGCTGACGAACTGGGGTGTCGAGAGCGGCGGCATCTCGGAGTCGGTGGTCGACCCGCAGGTCGGCTGACGTGGCGGCCCAGTCGCCCCCCGACCGGCGCGGACCCTCGTCCGCGCCGGATCGGGGGGCCCCGATCAAGGCGGTGCCGGTGCGTCACCCCTGGCGGTGGGTCGCCGTCGCGGTGATCCTCGTCCTCGGGGCGATGTTCGCCAGCATGCTGATCACGAACCCCGTGTTCCAGTGGGGCTTCATGGTCGAGAACATGTTCTCCCCCCCGGTGCTCCGCGGCGCCCGTACCACGCTGCTCATGACGGTGCTGGCGATGTCCATCGGCATCCTGCTCGGCATCGTCCTCGCGGTGATGCGGCTGTCCCAGAACCCGATCGTCTCGGGGGCGGCGTGGGTCTACGTCTGGTTCTTCCGGGCGATCCCGCGCATCGTCCTGCTGCTCTTCTTCGCCAACCTCGGGGCGCTGTACGGGACGTACGCCATCGGCATCCCGTTCGACCAGCAGATCATGGGCGCGATGGGGTTGAGCGGCGACATGCGCTTCCTCACCCTCGACGGCAACCAGATCTTCCGGGGCTTCATCGCCGGGCTGCTCGGCCTCGCGCTCTCCGAGGGCGCCTACATGTCCGAGGTGGTCCGCGGCGGCATCCAGGCGGTGGACCCGGGCCAGGCCGAGGCGGCGAGCGCCCTGGGGATGGGCC
>JARICT010000077.1 GCA_029257185.1 Quadrisphaera sp. | reverse complement strand
GGCGTCAGGGCCCGCCGGGGGCGTCGCGGTGCGTGAGGGCGACGCCGAGGCGGACGGCGCCCCCGAGGCCGAGACCAGCGCGGGGTCCGCGGCGCCTGCGGGGAGAGGTGACGACGACCGTGCCCGGCGCGGCCCGAGGAACCAGCCGAGCCGCAAGCGGGGTGCACGCCGGCGCTGACGCCAGCGGGCCGCCTACCATCAGCGGTGGGGCGGGCAGCACGTCACGAGGGGTGCTCCTCGCCCGCACGAGGGAGGGCCATGAGCTCGCGGGACACCCAGGACGCCGCCGCGCCGACGGCGCTCGCGTCAGCGACCACCACGCCGGAGACGCCGGAGACGCCGAGGGCGCCGGGCGCGGCGGCCGTGCCGCCCGTCGAGGCACCGCCGCGCCCCGACGGCCCCCAGCCGCGGCCCGCGGCCGGCCGTGCCCCGGCTGCCGGCCGGGGTGCCGCTCACGACACCGGCCCCATCCCCCTGCGGGGACGGTTCTCCTGGCTCGGGGGCCGCGGCTCGCTGCCCCAGGCCCTCGAGCCGCTCGTCGCGACCGTCCGGTCCAACCACCCCCGGGCCGACACCGCGGTCATCGAGCGTGCCTACGCCGTGGCCGAGCGCGCCCACCGCGGGCAGAAGCGCAAGAGCGGTGACGCGTACATCACCCACCCCGTCGCCGTCGCGACGATCCTCGCGGAGCTGGGCATGACGCCGCCGACGCTCGTGGCAGCGCTGCTGCACGACACCGTCGAGGACACCGAGTACTCGCTGGCCGCGCTGCGCGCGGAGTTCGGCGAGGAGATCGCCATGCTCGTCGACGGGGTGACCAAGCTCGACAAGGTCACCTACGGCGAGGCCGCGCAGGCCGAGACGGTCCGCAAGATGGTCGTCGCGATGGCCCGTGACATCCGCGTGCTCGTCATCAAGCTCGCCGACCGCCTGCACAACGCCCGCACCTGGCGCTACGTCTCCGCGGAGTCCGCTGCGCGCAAGGCCCGCGAGACGCTGGAGATCTACGCGCCGCTCGCCCACCGCCTGGGGATGAACACGCTGAAGTGGGAGCTGGAGGACCTCTCCTTCGCCGCGCTGTACCCGGGCATCTACGACGAGGTGGTGCGCCTGGTCGCCGAGCAGGCCCCGGCGCGCGAGGAGTACCTCGACGCCGTCGCCGACCAGATCAGCGCCGACCTGCGCGCAGCGAAGATCAAGTCGTCGGTGACGGGGCGCCCGAAGCACTATTACTCCGTCTACCAGAAGATGGTGGTCGGCAAGAAGGACTTCGAGGAGATCTACGACCTCGTGGCGCTCCGGGTGCTCGTGGACTCGGTGCGCGACTGCTACGCGGTGCTGGGAGCCCTGCACGCCCGGTGGAACCCCATGCCGGGCCGCTTCAAGGACTACATCGCGATGCCGAAGTTCAACATGTACCAGTCGCTGCACACCACCGTGATCGGGCCGGGCGGCAAGGCGGTCGAGATCCAGATCCGCACCCACGCGATGCACCGCCGGGCGGAGTACGGGGTCGCTGCCCACTGGAAGTACAAGGATGCGCTGTCCGCGAAGCCGCCGGCGAGCGGCCGGCCGGCCTCGGCGGGCGGGGACGACGCGGGCGGCCAGGACATGGCCTGGCTCCGTCAGCTGGTGAACTGGCAGCAGGAGACCGCGGACCCGGGGGAGTTCCTCGAGTCGCTGAGGTTCGAGATCAACGCGGCCGAAGTCTTCGTGTTCACCCCCAAGGGGGAGGTGATGGGCCTGCCGGCGGGCTCCACCCCGGTCGACCTCGCCTACGCGATCCACACCGAGGTGGGGCACCGCGCCATGGGAGCCAGGGTGAACGGGCGCCTGGTCCCGCTGGAGACCGCGCTGGACAACGGCGACGTCGTCGAGATCTTCACCTCGCGCGTGGAGACCGCCGGCCCGTCCCACGACTGGCTGGGCTTCGTCAAGAGCCCGCGGGCGCGCAACAAGATCCGGGCATGGTTCTCCAAGGAGCGCCGCGAGGAGGCCATCGAGTCGGGGCAGGCCTCCATCGCCAAGGCGATGCGCAAGCAGCACCTCCCGCTGCAGCGCCTGATGTCCCACGCCTCCCTCGCCGGGGTGGCCAGCGAGATGCGCTACGCCGACGTCTCCGCGCTCTACGCCGCGGTGGGGGAGAACCACGTGTCCGCGCAGGCCGTGGTGGAGAGGCTCGTCGCCGCGCTCGGCGGTGAGGTGGGCGCGGGGGAGGACCTCGCAGAGTCGGTGCCGCCGCCACAGGTCAGCCGCCGCCCGAGGACCGGGGACGCGAGCGTCACCGTCAAGGGCGCCGACGACGTGTGGACCTCGCTCGCCCGCTGCTGCACCCCCGTGCCGGGGGACGACATCGCGGGTTTCGTCACGCAGGGCCGCGGCGTCTCGGTCCACCGCACCGACTGCGGCAACATGCCGGGCCTGCGCGCCCAGCCCGAGCGCATGGTCGAGGTCGAGTGGGCGGTGGGCGCCGACGGGTCGACCGGCGTCTACCTCGTGCAGGTCCAGGTGGAGGCGCTGGACCGCTCAGGGCTGCTGTCGGACGTGACGCGGGCGATCTCCGACAGCCACGTCAACATCCTCTCCGCCTCGGTCTCCACCGGGCGAGACCGCGTGGCCGTCAGCAGGTTCACCTTCGAGATGGCCGACCCCGGCCACCTCGACGCGGTGCTGAGCGCGGCGCGCCACGTGCCGGGCGTCTTCGACGCCTACCGGATGACCGGCGGGAAGAACGACAAGCGGGCCTGACGCCCCGGCGTCAGCCGGAGAACTCCTGCGCCGTGGCCCGCGCGGCGTCCAGCCACATCTGCCGGGCCTCGAGCGCCGCCCGGGCGGCCTCGGCGGCCTTCTCGTCACCCGATGCCTGCGCCGCCTCCTGCTGGGCGCGCAGGTCCCCGACGGCCTTCTCCAGCTGGGCGACGGCGCCGGAGGCCCGCGAGGACTTCTCGGGGTCCGAGCGGCGCCAGGTCTCCCGCTCCGCGTCGGCCACCGCGTTCTCGACGGCCCGCAGGCGCTTCTCGACGCGCGCGAGGTCGCCGCGAGGCACCTTGCCCGCCTCCTCCCAGCGTTCCCCCAGGTCCCTGAGCGCGCGGCGCGCCGCCCGGTGGTCGCGCACCGGCAGGAGCTTCTCGGCCTCGACGAGCAGCGCCTCCTTGACGACGAGGTTCTCCGAGAAGGCGGCGTCCTCGACCTCGGCGGCGGCGTGGCGCGCGGAGAAGAAGGCGTCCTGGGCCGCGCGGAAGCGTGCCCACAGCGCGTCGTCGTCGCGCCGTCCGGCGTGGCCCGCGGTGCGCCACCGGTCCATGAGCCGTTTGTACGCGCTCGCGGTGGCCCCCCAGTCCGTCGAGCCCACCATCGACTCGGCCTCGACGACCAGGGCCGACTTGGCGGCCTTGGCCTCGGCGTTGGAGCTCTCCATCGCGGCGAAGTGGCTGCGGCGGGCGCGGTCGAACGCGGTGCGTGCCGCGGAGAACCGCTTCCACAGCTCGTCCTCGCTGCGCTTGTCGAGCTTCCCGGAGGTGCGCTGGGCCTCCTTCCACTCGTCCAGGAGCGTCTTGAGGCGCTCACCGGCCGGTCGCCACTGCATCTTGGCCGGGTCCGTGGCGGCGACGGCCTCGGCCGCGGAGACCACCTCCTCGCGGGCGGCCAGCGCCGCCGCGCGGGAGGCTGCGCGGCGCTCGTCCGCCTCGGCGCGCGCGGCGGCGGCGCGGGTCTCGAGGTCGCGGGTGCGCTGCGCCAGCGCGTCCAGGTCACCGACCACCGGCGCCCCGGACAGCGAGCCTCGCAGCGCGCGCAGCGTGCCCACGGCCTCGGCGGGCGCGCCCTCCCCGGCGTCCAGGCGGGCCTCGACCAGGTCCACCTGGGCGACGAGGTCGTCGAAGGCCCTGCCGAACGGCGCGAGGGCCTCCTCGGCAGCGGTGCCCGCGGCGGACCCGACCTCGCGCTCACCGTCAGCGGTGACGACGAAGACCGTGCCGTCGTCACCGACGCGACCGAAGGGCGCGGGGTCCGACGCCGGCCGGACCGGGACGCTCGGGGACGGGGGGGACGCGGTGGTCGACCCCGTGGCTCGCTGGCGCGCCGCGGGTCGGGGCGAGCCGGGCTTCGGCGGGGTGGGTCGCGGCGCACCCCGCTGCGCCATCATCGCCGGGGAGGGCTTGGGAGCCGGCGTGGCGGGAGCCGGGTCGGCCTCCTGCGTCCCGCCCGGCGCAGGGGCTGGGGCCTGCACCGGCTCGACGGTGTCCGCCGGCGGCGTCTGCTCGTGGGCGTCGTCCCCGGTGCCCTCCGCGGCGGTCACGGCCTCCGTGCTGCCGGGGTCGTCGGTGCTGCTCGGGTCCTCCGAGGTGCCCGGGCCCTCCGCCGCGATGGTGTCCTCCGGGGTGCCGGGGGTTTCCGAGGTGCTGGTCTCTTCCGGGGCGCCGGTGCCGTCCGTGGTGCTGGTGGCGTCGGGGAGGGGAGCGGTGGTCACGGGCTGGCTCGATTCGTCGTCGCGTGCTGGTTGCTCGTCGCTCGATCGCGTCACTGGAGCGTCACCTTCTCCAGGCTGATGGGGTCGGCCGGCGGTCCGTCCGACCCGCCACCGTCGACGCCCGCGCCCGCGATCTTCGTCACCACGTCCAGCCCGGACGTGACCTTCCCGAAGACCGTGTAGCCGCCGGCCTGGTCGGAGGGGATGGTGGACTCGCGGTACACGATGAAGAACTGGCTCCCCATGCTGTCGCCGTTGCCGCCCTGACGCGCCATGGCGAGCGCGCCCTCCGGGTAGACGTCGTCGGCCGGCGCGTTCTCGACCGGCCCGAACTCGTAGCCCGGTCCGCCGGTACCCGTGCCCGTGGGGTCGCCGCACTGCAGCACGTAGATGCCCTCGGTGACCACGCGGTGGCACGGGGTGTTCTCGAAGAAGCCCGCCTGCGACAGGGACACGAACGAGGCGACGGCCGCGGGTGCTGCTGCCCCGTCGAGCTCGACGCCCAGGTCGCCGCAGGAGGTCGCGATCGTGCCGGTCCACGTCCGGTCCTGCGCCACGGCCGGGTCGGGGGCGCTCGCCTGCTCCGGCGGGGCCGCCGGCGCGGCCGGCGGCTCGGGGCACCCGGAGGGCGTGCCGGCCGGCTCGGCCGGCGTCGAGGGCGCGGCCGGGGCGTCAGCGCTGTCCTGCGCCGTCCCGCCGTTGATGATGGAGACCGCCATGACGGTGACCAGGGCCAGAGCGATGATGCCGGCGACGACGGTGACCACCGTGCGCCGGCGGCGCAGGCTGGCGTCACGGGCGAGGGCCTGGCGGGCCGACCACTCGTCCTGGCGGCGGCGCGCGTTGTCGCGCTCGCGGCTGGTGGGCGACACGGGAGGCTCCTCGGGGGTGGTGGCGCTCGCGCGCCTCGGCGCGCAGGACGACGGTCTCGCTGCCACGGCAGTGTAGGGGCGCGGTCACGGCCCGCGGATAGGCTCTCCCGGTGCTCACCGCGCTCGTGCCCGACGCCGTCATCGGGACCAACGCCTACGTGCTCGCCACCGGCGCCGGCCAGGACGCGCTGATCGTGGACCCGGGGTTCGACGTCGCCGACCGCGTCGAGGAGGTCCTGCTGCGAGAGCGCCTGCGCCCCGCCGCCGTCCTGGCGACCCACGGGCACGCCGACCACGTCTGGTCGATCGTCCCGGTCGCCCGGCCGCGCGGCGCCGGGTCCGGTGCGGGGGAGTGCGTCCCCGCGGTCATCCACGCCGACGACGCCCACCGGCTCGCGGACCCCCTGGCCGGGCTCAGCGCGCCCCTCCTGACCATGCTGGAGCAGCACTTCGGGGGCTCCGCGACGTGGGCCGAGCCGGACCGCGTGGAGACCTTCGGCGGCGCGGGCCAGCGGGAGGTGCGCCTGGAGCTCGCCGGCCTCGCGCTGAGCGCCCAGCACGCCCCCGGACACACGGAAGGATCCACGGTCTTCGTCGTCGAAGACGTGCCCACCGGCCTCGGCGCCGGCGGGGAGGGACTGACGTCCACGGTGCTGAGCGGAGACGTCCTGTTCGCCGGGAGCATCGGGCGCACCGACCTGCCCGGCGGCGACCCGGCGGCGATGACGCGGTCCCTGCGCGACGTGGTGCTGCCCATGCCCGACGACCGCCTCGTGCTCCCCGGCCACGGGGGGGCGAGCACGATCGGTCACGAGAGGGCGGGCAACCCGCACCTGCTCGCGCTGCGCTGACCGCCGCTGCGCCGACCGCGCCCGTCCGCCCCCGAACCGCTCGACGCCCCACCACCCACCCTGCGCCCTGGAGGACCCGTGGCCCGCCAAGACCACCCTGCGATGCCCACCACCGTCTCGGGTTTCCCCGAGATGCTGCCCGCCCAGCGGGCGATCGAGGCGTCGATGGTGGACTCCCTGCGCGCGACCTTCGAGCTGCACGGCTTCGCCGGCATCGAGACGCGCGCCGTCGAGCCGGTCGACGTCCTGCTGGCCAAGGGCAGCATCGACCACGAGGTCTACGTCCTGCGGCGGCTGCAGGCCCGGCCCGCCGGGCCGGGCGAGGGCGAGGCCCCGGTCGAGAAGGGGGCGCTGGCCCTGCACTACGACCTCACCGTCCCCTTCGCGCGCTACGTCGTGGAGAACGCCGGCGCGCTCACGTTCCCCTTCCGCCGCTACCAGGTGCAGAAGGTCTGGCGCGGGGAGCGGCCCCAGGAGGGGCGCTACCGCGAGTTCACGCAGGTGGACATCGACGTGGTCGGAGCCGGCTCGCTGGCGGCCCACCACGACGTGGAGATGGCGCGGGTGATGGCGGCCGCGATGGCGCAGCTCCCGCTGCCGCCCGTGACGGTGTCCGTCAACGACCGCCGGCTCGTGGAGGGGTTCCACCGCGGCCTCGGCGCCGACGACGCGGGCGTGGCCGCCGTGCTGCGCGCCGTGGACAAGATCGACAAGGTCGGGGTCGACGGGCCCGGCGGGGTGCGCGCCCTGCTCGCCGCCGGGGCGGGGTACGACGACGCCCGCTGCGACGCCGCGCTGGCCCTCGCGTCGATCACCGGGGACGCTGCCGCGGTGGAGGAGGGCGTGCGCGCTCTCGGCGTCGACCACCCCCTCCTCGACGCGGGGCTGGAGGGCCTGCTCGACGTGCTGCGCGCGACCGACGACGTGGCGGCGACGACCGGCGGGCGCGTGCGGGTGGCCGCCGACCTGTCCATCGCCCGCGGCCTCGACTACTACACCGGCACCGTCTACGAGACGCGCATGGCGGGGTTCGAGGGTCTGGGGTCCATCTGCTCCGGGGGACGCTACGACTCCCTGGCCACCGACGGGCGGACGACCTACCCCGGCGTGGGCATCTCGCTGGGACTCACCCGGACGCTCTCCGCGCTGCTGGCCGCCGGCGCCGTGACGGTGAGCAGGGCCGTGCCCTCCGCCGTGCTGGTGGCGGTGCTCGACGAGGCCGGCCGAGCCGCCTCCGACGCGGTGGCCGCGGCCCTGCGGGGCCGGGGGATCCCCGCCGAGGTCTCGCCGGACGCCGCGCGCCTCGGCAAGCAGATCCGTCACGCGGACCGCCGCGGCATCCCGTTCGTGTGGTTCCCCGCGGCCGCGGCGCCGCAGGACGGGGCGGCGGCCCACGAGGTCAAGGACATCCGCTCGGGGGACCAGCGCGCTGCGGACCCGGCCACGTGGGCCCCTCCGGAGGAGGACCTCCGCCCGAGGGTGACCTCCGTCAGCGCTGAGGTGCGCAGCGGTGAGCAACGGTGACCGGCACCGGCACCGGCACCGGCACCACGGACGAGCCGCGCGCCGACGCCCTCGCCGCGCAGGGCGTCGCCTCGACGCGGACCCACGCGGCCCTGCGCGCCTCGGTGCGCCGGCTCGGGGAGCTCCTGGGGGAGTCGCTGGTGCGCCACGAGGGCGCCGCGACCCTCGATCTCGTCGAGCAGGTGCGGAGCCTGGCCCGCGAGGACGACGACGGCGCCGCCCTCCAGGAGCTCCTGCGGGGGGTCGACGACGCCACGGCCATCGTGCTGGCGCGCGCCTTCGCCGTCTACTTCCAGCTGGCGAACATCGCGGAGCAGACGCACCGGGCCGCCGAGCTGCGCGGCGCGTCCTCCCACGGGCTGGACGCCGCCGCCGACGCCGTGGCCGCCCGGCTGGCGGACGGCAGCCTCGAGGCCGGCGACGTCGAGGCGATCGTGGACCGCCTCGAGCTGCGGCCGGTGTTCACCGCCCACCCCACGGAGGCCTCGCGGCGCACCGTGCTGGAGCTCCTCGTCCGCGTCGCCGAGACGCTGGACGCGCTGCAGGACCCGTCGTGCCGCTCGGGCGACCTGGCGCGCGGGCAGCGCACGCTCGCCGAGCTCGTCGACGTGCTCTGGCAGACCGACGAGCTGCGCGTCGAGCGCCCCGAGCCGGGCGACGAGGCGCGCTCGGCCCTGTACTACCTGACGTCCCTGGCCACCGGGGTGGTCCCCGACCTGCTCGAGGACCTCGACGTCGAGCTCGCGCGCATCGGCGTCTCGCGCGACCGCACGCGGGCGGCGCTGCGCTTCGGGTCGTGGGTGGGCGGGGACCGGGACGGCAACCCCCACGTCACCCCGGCCGTGACGCTGGACGTCCTCGCGCTCATGCACGAGCGCGGCCTCGGCGTCCTGGTGGAGCTCGTCGACGACCTGACGGTGCGCCTCACGGCGTCCGTGAAGATCGTGGGGGTCTCCCGCGACCTGCTCGCCTCGCTCGAGACCGACCGTGCGGCGCTGCCCGGCGTCCACGCGACGGTCGGCCGCCTCAACGCCGAGGAGCCGTACCGCCTCAAGCTCAGCTACGTCCGCACGCGGCTCGTCAACACCCGCCGGCGCATCTCCCGCGGGGAGGACCACCGGGAGGGGATCGACTACGCGGGCCCCGGCGACCTCGTCGAGGAGCTCGAGCTCATGGGGGCGTCGCTGCGCGCCCACGAGGGGGACCTGGTGGCGGACGGCCCGCTGGAGCGGATGCTGCGCACGGTGCGCGCGACCGGCTTCTCGCTGGCCACCCTGGACGTGCGCGAGCACGCGGACCGCCACCACGCCGCGCTCGCGGCGCTGTACGACCGCATCGGTGAGCTCGACGTCCCCTACGCGGACCTGCGACGCCCGCAGCGGCTGCGGGTGCTCTCGCGCGAGCTCACCAACGCCCGCCCGCTCATCACCACGGCCGCCGCCCGGCACCTCACCGGGGTGCCCGCGGAGGTCGTCCAGCTCGCCCAGGCCGTCGCCACCGCTGTGGAGCGCTACGGCGAGGAAGCGCTGGAGTCGTGGGTGGTCTCGATGGCGAGGGGGGTCGACGACGTCCTCGCAGTCGTGGTGCTGGCCCGCGAGGTGGGACTCGTCGACCTCGTCGGGACCGACGGCGGCGACGGGTCCCCCGGCGCCGGCAGGCCGGGCGGCGTGGTGGCCCGCCTCGGTTTCGTGCCGCTCTTCGAGACGGTCACCGAGCTGGAGAACGCCGGCCCGCTGCTCGACGGGCTCCTCACCGAGCCGTCGTACCGCCGCGTCGTGGCGGCCCGCGGCGGCGTGCAGGAGATCATGCTCGGCTACTCCGACTCCTCGAAGGACGGCGGGATCGCGGCGTCGCGCTGGCAGATCCACCGCGCCCAGCGGTCCCTGCGCGACGTCGCGCAGCGCCACGGCGTGGTGCTGCGCCTCTTCCACGGGCGTGGCGGCTCGGTGGGGCGCGGCGGGGGACCCACGGGCGAGGCGATCCTGGCGCAGCCGTGGGGGAGCCTGGACGGGCCGATGAAGGTGACCGAGCAGGGCGAGGTCATCTCCGACAAGTACGTGCTCCCGCGCCTCGCCCGCCTGAACCTCGAGGGGGCGCTGGCCGCGCTCCTGGAGGCCAGCGTCCTGCACCGCACCTCCCGGCGCTCGCAGGAGTCCGTCGCCGCCTGGGACGCGACGATGGACCTCGTGGCCTCCTCGGGGCAGGAGGCGTACCGGTCCCTCGTGCGCGACGAGGGCCTCGTGCCGTTCTTCGTCGCGGCCACGCCGGTCGAGGAGCTCGGCGACCTCAACATCGGGTCCCGCCCGGCCAGGCGTCCCGGCGGGCCGGGCGGGCTGGACGACCTGCGCGCGATCCCGTGGGTGTTCGGGTGGACGCAGTCGCGCATCAACGTCCCCGGCTGGTACGGCGTGGGCTCCGGTCTGGCCGTGGCGCGCGCCGCCGGTCACGGCGAGGCCCTGAGCGCCATGTACGGCTCGTGGAACTTCTTCCGCTCCTTCATCTCCAACGTGGCGATGACGCTCGCCAAGACGGACCTGGCGATCGCGCGCCGCTACGTCACCGAGCTGGTGCCCGGCGGCGGTCACGAGCTGTTCGAGGTGATCGCCGCGGAGCACCGGCGGACCGTCGCCGAGGTCCTGGCGGTGACGGGGCAGTCCGGCGTCCTGGAGGGGGCCCCGGTGCTCGCCCGCACCCTCGCGCTGCGCGACGCCTACCTGGCGCCGCTGCACGCGCTGCAGGTACAGCTCCTGGCCCGCTCGCGCACGGCCGGCGAGGGGGCAGATCCCGCGGTGCGTCGAGCCCTGCTGCTGACGATCAACGGCATCGCCGCGGGGATGCGCAACACCGGGTGACGTCGCTCCTCGCAGGAGGAGCATGATCGCCCGGGACGAGACCTGGGCCACGCTTGACACGAGACCTGGATCACGGTTGACTCTGGTTTCACTGGTGGAATCTATATTTCACTGGATGGAAAACTCGACGACGAGTGGAGACAGGGCGCATGGGCACGACCGTCGAACGCTTCAACGCCGCCGGCCGCGAGCAGGTCCGGGACTGGCTGACCGCCTGCCTCGACGTCCCCCGGTGGGTGGACGAGGTCGGTGCCGGCCGTCCCTACGCCGACGCCGGCGCGGTCCTGGACGCCGCGCGCTCCGCCGCGCAGCCGCTGACGCCCGACGAGGTGGACCGCGCCCTGAGCCACCACCCCCGGATCGGCGACCGGCCGGCCGCCGGCGGCGGTGCCAGCGCGCAGATGTCCGCGAGCGAGCAGTCCGGCGTGGACCCCGCGGACGCCGAGGTCGCCGACGCGCTCGCCGCCGGGAACGCCGCCTACGAGCAGCGCTTCGGGCACGTGTTCCTCATCCGCGCCGCCGGGCGCCCCACGCGGGAGATCCTCGACGCCCTGCACCAGCGCCTCAAGCGCACCCCGGAGCAGGAGCGCTCCACCACCGCCGAGCAGCTGCGAGAGATCGCCGTGCTCCGACTCGAAGGAGTGCTCGCCGCATGAGCCGCAGCCACATCACCAGCCACGTCCTGGACGCCGCCGCCGGCGCGCCGGCGAAGGACGTCATGATCCGTCTCGAGCGGGCGACGCCGCCCTCGAGCGCCCACGCGACCGGCGGTCACGACGCCGCGCCGCAGACGTGGGAGCAGATCGGTGCCCAGCGCACCGACGGGGACGGTCGCGTGACCGCCCTCGGACCAGACCAGCTCGACGCTGGTACCTACCGCCTCACCGTCGAGACCGGTGAGTACTTCGCCGCCGCCGACCGCCCCACCTTCTACCCGCAGGTGGTCCTGGTCGTCGACGTCGCTGACCCGGGCCAGCACTACCACGTGCCGGTCCTGCTCAGCCCGTTCGCCTACACCACCTACAGAGGGAGCTGACACCATGGCCGCACAGCTGGGTTTCAACCAGTACGGCAAGGCCGAGGTCCGGATCGTCAAGATCAAGCGTGACACGGAGCGTCACGAGATCAAGGACCTCAACGTCTCGTCGCAGCTGCGGGGTGACTTCGAGGCCGCCCACACCCAGGGCGACAACGGTCACGTCGTGCCGACCGACACGCAGAAGAACACCGTGTACGGCCTCGCCAAGGAGAAGGGCATCGGCTCCATCGAGGAGTTCGGCCTCACCCTCGGGGCCCACTTCACCTCGGAGTTCGACTGGGTCACCGGCGGCCGCTGGGCGATCGACGAGTACGCCTGGAACCGCATCCCCGTCGACGGCCAGGGCCACGACCACTCCTTCTCCAAGGACACCAGCGAGCGGCGGACCACCGTGGTCCAGGTCGACGGCGACGAGAAGACCGTCATCTCGGGCATCAGCGACCTCACCGTGCTGAAGTCCACCGGGTCCGGCTTCGTCGGCTACCCGAAGGACCGCTTCACCACCCTGGCCGAGACCACCGACCGCATCCTGGCGACCGAGGTCACGGCGAAGTGGCGCTACACCAGCACGGACCTGGACTTCGACGCCGTCTACGCCAGCATCCGCAAGATCCTGCTGGAGACCTTCGCCAGCGAGCACTCCCTCGCGCTGCAGCAGACGCTGTTCCAGATCGGCGAGAACGTGCTCGAGGCCCACCCCGAGGTCGCGGAGCTGAAGTTCTCCATGCCGAACAAGCACCACTTCCTCGTCGACCTCAGCCCCTTCGGGCTCGAGAACGACAACGAGATCTTCTTCGCCGCCGACCGGCCCTACGGCCTCATCGAGGCGACCGTCGTCCGCGACGACGCCCAGCCCGCGCCCGGCGCGTGGGCCACCATCGCCGGCTTCTGCTGAGGCCGTGGGGCGGCCGGCCCGGCACCTGCCGGGCCGGCCGCCCCGAGCCCCACCCGCTCCACGGCTCCACCGGTCCCACCCCACCCCCCACCCCCTGATCAGGAGGACGAGCGATGGCCGTGAGCAGCGACCCCTCGACCGCACCACCCCCCGACGTGAGGCCCGAGGACGAGAAGCTGTCCATCGGCGCCTCGTACGCCTACGGTCTCCAGCACATCCTCACCATGTACGGGGGCGTCATCGCCCCGCCGCTCATCGTCGGCGGCGCCGCCGGGCTCGACGGAGCGCAGCTCGGTCTGCTGGTCTCCGCGGCGCTGTTCGTCAGCGGCCTGGCCACCATCCTCCAGAGCGTCGGCATCCCGTTCTTCGGCGCCAAGCTGCCGCTGGTGCAGGGCGTCTCGTTCGCCTCCGTCTCGACGATGGTCACCATCGCGACCGGCGAGGGCGGCCTG
The DNA here is from genome assembly GCA_029257185.1 of Quadrisphaera sp. Taxonomy (GTDB): domain Bacteria; phylum Actinomycetota; class Actinomycetes; order Actinomycetales; family Quadrisphaeraceae; genus CADCUY01. The sequence goes on along the minus strand of JARICT010000077.1, from coordinate 12,748 downwards.
CCCGCGGTGTTCGGCTCGATCATCGCGGCGGGGGCCATCGGCCTCGTCATCACCCCGTTCTTCTCCCAGGTGGTCCGGTTCTTCCCGGCCGTCGTCACCGGGACGATCATCACGGTCATCGGTCTGTCGCTGCTGCCGGTCGCCTTCCGCTGGACCCTGGGCAACAACGACTCGCTCCCGGAGTTCGGCTCGCTCGGGAACATCGGGCTCGGCGCCTTCACCCTGGCGGTCATCCTCATCATCAGCCGGGTGTTCCCGGGGCCGCTGTCGCGCCTGGCCATCCTGCTGGGGCTGGTCATCGGCACCCTGTTCGCGCTCGTCATCGGGAAGGCCGACTTCTCGCTGGTCCCCGAGGGCGCGATCTTCGCCTTCCCGCAGCCGTTCGAGTTCGGTCTCCCGACCTTCCAGATCGGGGCCATCGTCTCGATGACCATCGTGATCCTGGTGATCATGACCGAGACGACCGCGGACACCCTCGCGGTCGGTGAGATCGTCGGTACCAAGGTCGACGCCCGCCGCGTCGGCGACGCGCTGCGCGCCGACATGCTGGCCACCACGGTGGCACCGGTCTTCAACACCTTCCCGGCCAGCGCCTTCGCCCAGAACGTCGGTGTGGTCGCCATCACCGGCGTCAAGAGCCGCTGGGTCGTCGCCGCAGGCGGCTCGGTGCTCTTCCTCCTCGGCCTCCTGCCGGTCCTCGGCCGGGTCATCGCGGCGGTGCCGTACCCGGTCCTGGGCGGCGCCGGCATCGTCCTGTTCGGCACGGTGGCCGCCAGCGGCATCCGTACGCTGTCGAAGGTCGACTACGACGGGAACCTCAACCTCATCCTCGTCGCGACCGCCATCGCCTTCGGGGTCCTCCCGATCGCCTCGCCGGAGTTCTACGAGGAGTTCCCGACCTGGTTCGTCCTCATCTTCGACTCCGGCATCACGGCGGCCTCCATCGTCGCGGTCCTGCTGAACTTCCTCTTCAACGAGATCAGCCTCGGGAGGAAGAAGAACCCGAACACCTTCTCGGCGGCTCCCGCCACGCAGGTGACCCGGCAGGAGGCCGACGTCCTGCGCTCCGGCGGCTCCTTCGACAGCGGCCGCGTGGTCGGCGGCAGCGGGAAGCAGATGGGCTCGAACATCGCCCAGGACGCTCCCGGTCCGCGCCCGGGCTCGGACCACTGACCCGTGGGTGGGTCTCGGACGGCGGTGGCCCCGTCGGCGTGCGCCGTCGTCCGGGGCTCACCCCCCCGCGGGGGACAGGTCCCGCGCGAGCGCGCGGGCGGCGTCCCTGAGCCGTGGGACCGTGCTGGCCACGACCTCGTCGGTCATGCGGGTCACCGGTCCGGAGACGGACAGCCCCATCCGGGACGGCGCCCCCGGCACCACCACGGCCACGCACCGCACCCCCAGCTCCTGCTCCTGCTCGTCCACCGCGTACCCGCGAGCCTCGACGGTCGTCAGCTCGGCCAGGAAGTCGTCCAGGTCGGTGATGGTGCTGGGGGTGCTCGCCGGGAGGCCGGTGCGGTGGATCAGCGCCACGACCTCCTCGGGCGCGTCGGCGGCGACGCGGGCGAGGATGGCCTTGCCCACCGCCGTGCAGTGAGGAGTGACGTGCCGCCCCACCTCGGTGAACATGCGCATGGCGCGCGTGGACTGCGCCTGGCTGACGTAGACCACCTCGTCACCCTCGAGCACCGCGAGGTTCGCGGACTCACCGGTGGCGGCCACGAGGTCCGCCAGGTGCGGCTTGGCCCAGGTGTCGAGCAGCCGGGAGGACGTCTCGCCCAGACGCATCAGCCGAGGACCGAGCGTGTACTGGCGCGACGGCTCCTGGCGCACGTAGCCGAGGTCGACCAGGGTGCGGATCAACCGGTGGAGGGTGGCCATCGGCAGGTCCGCGGCGACCGAGAGCTGCGAGAGGGTGGACCTCCCTCCGGCGTCGGCGAGGGCCTCGAGCAGGGCGAACCCCCTCGTCAGCGACTGCACCCCACCGCCACGGCCGGGGCTCTCACGGGGCGGGCGGGTGCCGGCGTCGCCGCCGGTCGGCCGTGCTGCGGTCACGGGAGTCCTCTCCATCGTCGTGCCGCACGCCCTCGATCCACGGTGCGGCGCAGCGTCACGCTCCTGTCTTGCAGAAGAACCTATCCGTACAGCAGAAAGATCTGGTGACCTGATGTCCACCCCCAGCCCCGGCTACTCCATCACCGTGCGCGTGAGCGCCCCCGCCGGCGCCAGCACGACGGCCGCGCTGACCGCCGCTGTCGGCGAGGCCGGCGGCGTGCTGACGGCGCTCGACGTCGTCGAGAGCAACCCCACGACGATCACCGTGGACGTCACCTGCAACGCGGGTGACGGCGAGCACGCCGAGCAGATCACCGAGTCCTTCAAGAAGATCGAGGGGGTCACCGTCGGCAAGGTCAGCGACCGGACCTTCCTCCTGCACCTCGGCGGCAAGATCGAGGTCAACCCCAAGGTGGCGCTGCGCAACCGTGACGACCTCTCGCGGGCCTACACCCCGGGCGTCGCGCGGGTGTGCACCGCCATCGCCGAGAACCCCGACGACGTCCACAACCTCACGATCAAGCGCAACACGGTCGCCGTCGTCACCGACGGCTCCGCGGTGCTCGGTCTCGGCAACATCGGTGCGGCCGCCGCGCTCCCGGTGATGGAGGGCAAGGCGGCGCTGTTCAAGCAGTTCGCCGACGTGGACGCGTGGCCGGTCTGCCTCGACACCCAGGACACCGAGACCATCATCGAGATCGTCCGCGCGATGGCCCCCGTCTACGGCGGGGTCAACCTCGAGGACATCTCCGCGCCGCGCTGCTTCGAGATCGAGGACCGGCTGCGCGAGATGCTCGACATCCCGGTCTTCCACGACGACCAGCACGGCACCGCGATCGTCACCCTCGCGGCGCTGACCAACGCGCTGCGCGTGGTGGACAAGGAGCTGGCCGACGTGCGCATCGTCGTCTCCGGCGTGGGCGCTGCCGGCAACGCCATCATCCGGCTGCTGCAGGCGCAGGGCGCCCGCGACGTCATCGGGTGCGACCGGCACGGCGCCGTCGACCCCTCGAAGCCGGACCTGGACCCGGCCCGCCGGTGGATCGCGGACAACACCAACCCTCGCGGCGTCACGGGGACCCTCAAGGAGGTCATCGCCGGGGCTGACGTCTTCATCGGCGTCTCGGCGCCGAACATCCTGGTCGGCGACGACATCGCCACCATGGCCGACGGGGCCATCGTCTGCGCCATGGCCAACCCCGTGCCGGAGGTGGACCCGATCGAGGCCGGGCGGCACGCGGCCGTGGTGGCGACCGGGCGCTCGGACTACCCGAACCAGATCAACAACGTGCTGGCCTTCCCCGGCTTCTTCCGCGGCCTGCTCGACGCCAGGGCCTCCGACATCACCCCCGAGATGATGGTGGCGGCGGCCACGGCGATCGCCGACTGCGTCGCGCCGGCCCAGCGCAACGCCAACTTCATCGTGCCCAGCGTCTTCGACGGCGCCGTGGCGCCCGCCGTGGCGGCGGCCGTCAGGGCGGTCGCGACCCCCCGCAAGAGCCGACGCGCAGCCGGCGACGCCTGAGGCGAGCGGCGTCCGTGGCCGCGGCGCAGTCACCAGCACCCACAGGAGAGGTAGCGAGACATGAGCGGCATCGAAGTGAACGGACCGAGCGTCGGGCGATCCGAGGAGGTGCTCGTCGCGGAGGCGCTCGCCTCCGTCGCGGGGCCCGCCGCGGCGGGGCGGGCATGAGCGCCGGCCCGGGCTCGATGGCCGAGCTCACCGACGTCCTCGACGAGCGGCTCGCCGGCTCCGACCGGGAGCTGGACCGGCGGTACCCGGGCGACGCGGGGACGCGTCAGCCGGTCCACACGGTGTACGTGCCGGCGGACGAGGTCACCGCCGGGCTCCCGGCGCAGTGGGGCGAGGCGGCCCTCGAGCTGCTCGACGCGGGTCTGGGTACCGCGGAGAGGGTCGCCGAGGTCACCGGCATCGAGCGCTCTCTCGCCGCTGAGGTCCTGCCCCTGGTGCGCGAGAAGCTGGCCCGCGAGCCCATCGAGGACCTGCGCGTCGACTTCGAGGACGGCATCGGTGACCGCGGCGACGACGGTGAGGACGCGATCGTCGACGCCTCGGCCGACCAGGTGCTCGCCGCGGTCGCGGCCGGGACCGCCCCGCCTTTCGTCGGGACCCGGTTCAAGTCCCTCGAGGCGCCCACGCGGCGGCGAGGGCTGCGCACCCTCGACCGGTTCGTCGGGCGGCTGGTCGCCGGCGGCGGCCTGCCGGAGGGGTTCATCCTGACGCTCCCCAAGGTCACCGCGATCGAGCAGGTGGGGGCCATGGTGAGCGCGTGCGAGGTCGTGGAGAGCGCCCACGGGCTCCCCGCCGGGCGGCTCGGGTTCGAGATCCAGGTGGAGACCCCGCAGTCGATCGTCACGCTCGACGGCCGGTCGGCGGTCCCGCCGATGATCGCCGCCGCGGCGGGCCGCTGCACCTCGCTGCACTACGGCACCTATGACTACTCGGCGTCGCTCGGCATCGCTGCGGGCGAGCAGAGCATGGAGCACCCGGCGGCCGACCACGCGAAGGCCGTCATGCAGGTCTCCGCGGCCGGTACGGGCGTGAGGCTCTCCGACGGATCGACGAACGTCATCCCCGTGGGGGAGAGCGCTGCGGTCGACGCTGCCTGGGCGCTGCACGCGCGACTGGTGCGGCGCTCGCTCGCCCGCGGCTTCTACCAGGGGTGGGACCTGCACCCGGCCCAGCTGCCGACCCGCTACCTGGCCACCTTCGCGTTCTACCGCGACGGTCTGGCCGGCGCCCTGGAGCGCCTGCGGGCGTACGTGGCCCAGGACACCTCGGGGTTCCTGGACGAGCCCGCCACCGCGCGGGCGCTCGCCTGGTTCGTCGCGCGAGGGCTCCAGTGCGGCGCCGTCACCGAGGACGAGGTGCGCTCGGGCGCCCACCTGGACGGCCCCGAGCTGGTCGCGCTCGCCCATCCCGGCCTGGGGGGTCGCGACTCCTGAGACGGCTCCCAGCCTTGACGGGAGCACCCGATCAGGCTAGTATTCCATCCAGCAGACTTTATTTTCCACAGAGCGGAGTTTCCATGACCCACTCGTTGCCGTACGCGGTGAACTGCTCCCTGATGTTCACCGAGGTGCCGCTCATGCAGCGCGCCGCCGCCGCCAAGGACGCCGGCTTCGACGCCGTCGAGTTCTGGTGGCCCTTCGCCCAGGCCGTCCCGTCGGACGCCGAGGTGGACGCCTTCGTGGCCTCGGTCCGTGACAACGGCGTCCAGCTCGTCGGCCTCAACTTCTTCGCCGGCGACATGCCGGGCGGTGACCGCGGGCTGGTGTCCTGGCCGCAGCGCTCCGCGGAGCTCCGCGACAACGTCGACGTCACCGTGGGCATCGGCGAGCGCCTGCGCTGCCCGGCGTTCAACGCGCTCTACGGCAACCGGGTCGACGGCGTGAGCGCGGAGGAGCAGGACGAGCTCGGCGCCGAGAACCTCGCGCTCGCCTCGCGCGCGGCCCAGCGCATCGGGGCGACCGTGCTCCTGGAGTCGGTGAGCGGCACCGACGCCTACCCCGTCAAGACCGCCGCCGACGCGATCTCGATCATCGAGCGCGTCGAGGAGGAGCACGACGTCCACAACCTCGGCTTCCTGTGCGACCTGTACCACCTGGCGGTGAACGGCGACGACCTCTCGTCCGTGATCGACACCCACATCGGCCGGATCTCCCACGTCCAGGTCGCCGACGCTCCCGGGCGCGGTGAGCCCGGCAGCGGCGAGCTGCCGCTCGACGACCTCCTCTCCCGCCTCCAGGCCGTCGGCTACGACGGCTGGGTGGCGCTGGAGTACAAGCCCACCACGACCACCGCCGAGAGCCTGTCGTGGCTCCCGGTCGAGCGCCGCGGCTCCTCGAAGAGCTCCGCGGCGGACAAGGAGCGCCTCGCATGAGCGACACGAAGAAGATCGCCTTCATCGGCCTGGGCATCATGGGTGCCCCGATGGCCGCCAACCTCGTCGAGGCCGGCTTCGACGTCGTCGGCTACAACCGCAGCCAGCCCGCGGTGGACGCGCTGGTCGAGGCCGGCGGGCGCGGGGCGTCCTCGATCGCCGAGGCCGTCGCCGACGTCGACGTCGTCGCGGTCATGGTGCCCGACTCGCCCGACGTCGAGGACGTGCTCACCGGCGAGGAGGGCGTCTTCGCCTCCGCGAAGGCCGGCACCCTGGTCATCGACTTCTCCTCCATCCGCCCCGACGTCTCGGCCCGGCTGGGCAAGGTCGGCGCGGACGCAGGCCTCAAGGTTCTCGACGCGCCCGTCTCCGGCGGTGAGGCGGGGGCCAAGGAGGCCGTGCTCTCCATCATGGTGGGCGGCGCGCCCGAGGACTTCGCGGCTGGCCAGGAGGTCTTCGACGCCGTCGGCAAGACCATCGTCCACGTCGGCCCTGCCGGCTCCGGCCAGACCGTCAAGGCCGCGAACCAGCTCATCGTCGCGGGCAACATCCAGCTCGTCGCGGAGGCCCTGGTCTTCCTCGAGGCCTACGGCGTCGACACCGAGGCGGCCCTCGAGGTCCTCGGTGGCGGCCTGGCCGGGTCCACCGTCATGGCGCGCAAGGGCGAGGGCATGCGAGCGCGGCAGTTCGACCCGGGATTCCGTCTCGAGCTCCACCACAAGGACATGGGCATCGTCACCTCCGCCGCCCGCGAGGCCGGCGTGGTCGTCCCCGTCGGCGCCCTGGTCGCCCAGCTCGTCGCCTCCTCCGTCGCCTCCGGCGACGGCAAGCTCGACCACTCCGGCCTGCTCAAGCTCGTCGAGCAGCTGTCGGGCCGCACCCAGGCCTGAGCCGTCACCGGCGAGGTGCCCGCACCCAGACGTGCGGGCACCTCGCCCCGCCTCCTCCCCACCTGCTCGTCCTGGAAGGACCGCCATGCCCCGCATGACCGCAGCCCGCGCCGCCGTCGAGATCCTCAAGATCGAGGGCGCCACCCAGCTCTTCGGCGTCCCCGGCGCCGCCATCAACCCGTTCTACTCCGCGATGCGGGCCGAGGGCAGCCTCACCCACGTCCTCGCCCGCCACGTCGAGGGTGCCTCGCACATGGCCGAGGGCTACACCCGCGCGAAGCACGGCAACATCGGCGTCTGCGTCGGCACGTCCGGCCCCGCCGGCACCGACATGATCACCGGTCTGTACTCCGCCAGCGGCGACTCGATCCCGATCCTGTGCATCACCGGTCAGGCCCCGGTCGCGAAGCTCCACAAGGAGGACTTCCAGGCGGTCGACATCGAGTCCATCGCCGCTCCGGTGACCAAGAAGTCCACCACCGTCATGGAGGCCGCGCAGGTCCCCGGCGTCTTCGCGCAAGCCTTCCAGCTCATGCGGTCCAACCGTCCCGGGCCGGTCCTCATCGACCTGCCGATCGACGTCCAGCTCACCGAGATCGACTTCGACCCCGAGCTCTACACGCCGCTCCCGGTGTACAAGCCGACCGCGTCGCGCGCCCAGGTCGAGCGTGCGCTCGACATGATGGCGGCCTCCGAGCGACCGCTGATCGTCTCCGGCGGCGGGGTGATCAACGCCGACGCGTCCGAGAAGCTGGTCGAGCTGGCGGAGCTGACCAGCACGCCGGTGATCCCCACCCTCATGGGCTGGGGGAGCATCCCGGACGACCACGCGCTCATGGCGGGCATGGTGGGGCTCCAGACCTCGCACCGCTACGGCAACGCCACGATGCTGGCGTCCGACTTCGTCCTCGGCGTCGGCAACCGCTGGGCGAACCGCCACACCGGCGGCCTGGACGTCTACACCGCGGGGCGGACCTTCGTGCACGTCGACGTCGAGCCCACGCAGATCGGGCGCGTCTTCGCCCCCGACCTGGGCATCACCTCCGACGCCGGGGCCTTCCTCGACCTCGCCGTCGAGGTGGCGCGCGAGCGGTCCGGTCAGGCCGAGGACCGCAGCGAGTGGGTGGAGTCCTGCCAGGAGCGCAAGCGCACCATGCTGCGCCGCACGCACTTCGAGAACGTGCCGGTCAAGCCGCAGCGGGTCTACGAGGAGATGATCAAGGCGTTCCCGCGCGACACCCGCTACGTCTCGACGATCGGCCTCTCGCAGATCGCCGGTGCGCAGTTCCTCCACGTCTACGCGCCGCGCCACTGGATCAACTGCGGCCAGGCCGGGCCCCTGGGCTGGACCGTCCCCGCGGCGCTGGGCGTCGTCGCGGCCGACCGCACCACCCCCGTCGTCGCGCTGTCCGGCGACTACGACTTCCAGTTCATGATCGAGGAGCTGGCGGTCGGCGCCCAGTTCAACCTGCCGTACCTGCACGTCCTGGTGAACAACGCCTACCTGGGCCTGATCCGTCAGAGCCAGCGGGGCTTCGACATGGACTACTGCGTCCAGACCGCCTTCGACAACGTCAACTCCCCGGAGCTGGACGGCTACGGCGTCGACCACCTCAAGGTGGCCGAGGGCCTGGGCTGCAAGGCCGTGCGGATCACCGAGCCGTCGCTCATCGCCGAGGGACTGCAGAAGGCGCACTCGATGATGGCGGAGTTCCAGGTGCCGGTGGTCGTCGAGATCATGCTCGAGCGCGTCACCAACATCTCGATGGGTCAGCAGATCGACGGTGTGGTGGAGTTCGAGGAGCTCGCCGAGCAGGGGATCGACGCGCCCACGGCCATCGCCAACCTGGACTGACCCCGGCAGGTCCAGCCCGACCCCGCTGCCCGCCGGCCCCCGTGCCGGCGGGCAGCCCTCGACGAAGAGGCTCCTCATGACCCGCGTGCTGCTCGCTCCCGACAAGTTCAAGGGCACCCTCACCGCCGCTGAGGTCGCCCACCACCTCGCGACGGGCATCCGCTCGGTCGCCCCCGACGTGGAGGTGTCGGTGGTGCCCGTCGCCGACGGCGGCGACGGGACCGTCGATGCGGCCGTGGCCGCGGGCTACGACGAGCGCTCGAGCCGCGCCCACGGGCCGACGGGCGAGGAGCGGGACGCCCGCTGGGCGCTCCGCGACACCACCGGCGTGGTGGAGATGGCCGAGATCTCCGGCCTCGGCCAGCTGCCCGGCGGGGTGCTCCGCGCACGCTCTGCGAGCTCCGTCGGCACCGGCGAGGTGATGCTCGCCGCCCTCGAGGCGGGGTGCCGCACCCTCGTCCTCGCCATCGGCGGCAGCGCCAGCACCGACGGCGGCGCGGGGCTGCTGACCGCGCTGGGCGCCCGCGTCACCGACGCCGGGGGCCGCGACGTGGCACCGGGAGGCGCCGGCCTGCTCGACGCCGCGCACCTCGACGTCTCGGGCCTGGACCCCCGGCTGCGCGAGTGCGACGTGGTCGTGGCCTGCGACGTCGACAACCCGCTCCTCGGCCCGAACGGGGCGGCGGCGGTGTACGGGCCCCAGAAGGGGGCCTCACCAGCAGACGTCGACGCGCTGGACTCCGCTCTGGAGCGGTGGGCCGAGCTGGTCGACCACGCGGTGGGGACCGGCTCCACCGATCCTTCCGCGCACGGCGCGGGCGCCGCGGGAGGTGTGGGGTTCGCCGCACTGGCGGTGCTCGGAGCGCGCATGCGCCCGGGCATCGACCTCGTCCTGGACCTCGTCGGCTTCCACGAGGCCCTGGTCGGCGCCGACCTGGTGGTGACGGGGGAGGGGCGCCTCGACGAGCAGACCCTGAGCGGCAAGGCCCCCGCGGGCGTCGCGGCCGCGGCGTCCGCGGCGGGCACCACCACCGTGGCGGTGTGCGGCAGGCTCGACCTGGGCGCAGCGGCCCTGCGGGCGGCGGGGATCACGGCCGCGTGGGCGCTGACCGACGTCAGCGACGACCTGGAGGAGTGCATGACCCGCCCGGGACCGCTGCTGCACCAGCTCGGGGCCCGCATCGCGGAGCAGCTGCCCGGGCTCGTCACGGACCGGGCGGCGGGCCGTGAGCACTGAGCGGACCGGGGCGAGCACCTCGCCGCCGGCCGACGACCCTGAAGAGCACCACGACGAGGAGGTCTCCATGAGCGACGATCGGAAGTTCGACACGGTGTTCCGCGCGCCGCGCGTCATCACCGCAGCAGGAGAGGTGGCGCGCTGCATCGGCGTGCGTGACGGGGTGGTGACGGCGATCGAGCCGCTGGACTCCGACATCACCGGTGACCGCGTGGTCGAGCTGGGGGACGACGAGGTGCTGCTCCCCGGCCTGGTCGACACCCACGTGCACGTCAACGAGCCCGGGCGCACCGACTGGGAGGGCTTCGAGAGCGCGACGAAGGCCGCTGCCGCGGGAGGCGTGACCACCCTCATCGACATGCCCCTGAACTCCGTGCCGCCGACCACCACGGTCGAGGCGCTGGAGATCAAGCGCGAGGTCGCCCAGGACAAGGTGTGGATGGACGTCGGCTTCTGGGGCGGTTCGGTCCCGGACAACTTCGACGACCTACGCGGCCTGCACGACGCCGGGGTGTTCGGCTTCAAGTGCTTTTTGCTGTTCTCCGGCGTGGAGGAGTTCCCGCACCTGGACTCCGAGCAGCTGGAGAGGGCGCTGCGCCAGCTCCGCTCCTACGGCGCGATGATGATCGTCCACGCGGAGGACGAGAACGCCATCGACAACGCACCGACGCCGGGCGGCGACGTCTACGCGGACTTCCTCGCCTCGCGCCCGCGAGGGGCGGAGAACCTCGCCATCGCCCAGGTCATCGAGCGCGCCCGGTGGACCGGGGCGCGGGTGCACATCCTGCACCTGTCGAGCTCGGACGCGCTGCCGATGATCACCACCGCGCGCCGGGACGGCGTCCGCCTCACCGTCGAGACCACGCCGCACTACCTCTGCCTCAGCTCGGAGGAGATCCCGAACGGCGCGACGGAGTACAAGTGCTGCCCGCCGATCCGCGAGGCCGACAACCGCGAGCTGCTCTGGCAGGGGGTGGCCGACGGTGTCATCGACTGCGTCGTCACCGACCACTCGCCCAGCACCATCGACCTCAAGCACCTCGAGACCGGCGACTTCGGCACCGCCTGGGGCGGCGTGGCCGGGCTCCAGGTGAGCCTTCCCGCGGTGTGGAGCCAGGCGCGCCGCCGCGGATACACGCTGTGCGACGTGGTGCGGTGGATGGCCGAGAACCCGGCGAAGCAGGTCGGTCTGACCACCAAGGGCCACATCTCGATCGGGTACGCCGCCGACTTCTCCGTCTTCGCCCCCGACGACGCCTTCGTGGTGGACGTCAAGAAGCTGCACCACAAGAACCAGATCTCGGCCTACGACGGCCGGGCGCTGGCGGGCGTGGTGCGCAGCACCTGGCTCGCCGGCGAGGTCATCGACGTCGACGCCGCTCCTCGGGGGCGGCTCCTGAGCAGAGGACGAGCATGAGCGCGAACGCCCCCCACCGCACCTACCACGTGCCCGCCGGAGGGCTGCCCGGCCAGCGCGAGCTGACCACCGACCGGGCGCGCTTCACCACCGCCTACGCGGTGATCCCGAAGGGCACCATGCGCGACATCACCACCCAGGGGCTGCCGCACTGGGAGGACACCCGCGTCTGGGTCCTGGCGCGGCCGCTCACGGGGTTCGCCGAGACCTTCTCGCAGTACCTCGTCGAGATCGCGCCGGGCGGCGGCAGCGACGACCCGGAGAGCGACCCCGGCGCCGAGGCGGTGCTGTTCGTCGTCGGCGGCGAGCTGACGCTCACCCTGGCCGGCGAGGAGCACGTGCTCGCCCCCGGCGGGTACGCCTTCCTGGCGCCGGGCGCGTCCTGGACCCTGCGCAACACCGGCGGGGACGCGGCCTCCTTCCACTGGGTCCGCAAGCGCTACGAGAAGGTCGAGGGCGTCGAGGCCCCCGATTCCTTCGTGACCAACGAGCAGGACGTCGAGCCGACCGCCATGGCGGGTACCGACGGCGCGTGGGCCACGAGCCGCTTCGTGGACCCCCTCGACGTCCGCCACGACATGCACGTGACGATCGTGACCTTCGCCCCGGGCGGAGCGATCCCGTTCCCCGAGACCCACGTCATGGAGCACGGGCTCTTCGTCCTGGAGGGCAAGGCCGTCTACCTGCTGAACGAGGACTGGGTGGAGGTCGAGGCCGGCGACTTCATGTGGCTCCGGGCCTTCTGCCCCCAGGCCTGCTACGCCGGCGGGCCGGACAGCTTCCGGTACCTGCTCTACAAGGACATGCACCGCCACTCGCGCCTCGGCGGCGTGCTGGCCGGCTGAGCGGAGGGCGACGGGGGCCACGGCGTCGAGCGGGGACAGCGGCACGTGGGGTGGGCGCGACAGGACGGTTTCGCGCCCCACGTGCCGCTGTCCCCGCTGCACGCGCTCTCGCGCCGGAACAGCAGGCCCGCGCCGACGCGTTGCACCGTCCATGAAGGTCGAGGTCTGGTCAGACGTGGTGTGCCCGTGGTGCTGGATCGGCAAGCGCCACCTCGAGGCGGCGCTGGAGAGGTTCGAGCATGCCGACGAGGTCGAGGTGGTGTGGCGGGCCTTCGAGCTCGACCCCACGGCGGTCAGCGCCCCGTCGGGCACACCGCGCGACGAGAGCCTGTCCTACGTCGCCCGGCTCGCCGCGAAGTACGGCACCGACGTGCCGGCCGCCCAGCAGATGATCGACACCATGGTCGCCCGCGGCGCCGAGGTCGGCGTCGAGCTGCGCTTCGACCGCGCGGTGGCGGCCAACACCGTCGACGCCCACCGTGTGATCCACCTCGCGGCCGAGCGCGGCGGCGCGGCGCTGCAGGACGCGGTGAAGGAGCGGCTCATG
>JARICT010000010.1 GCA_029257185.1 Quadrisphaera sp. | reverse complement strand
GGGGCCTTCACGCTCCCCGCCGCGATCGACGTCGCCGGCCGGCAGTGAGCCACCCCGTCAGCGACTCGGCCGGCATCCCCTTCGCCGGTCGCACGCTCACCCCCAGCCCCTTCGCCGGCGACGACGGAGCGGCCGACGCCGCCCTGGCCGCCGCGCTGGGACCCGGCCCGGGCGGGGCGGACGTCGCCGCGGTGCACGCCGCGCTGCTGGAGGCCCGCGTGTTCGTGCCCGTCATCGCCGTGACGGGGGACCACGGCGACGCCGACGCCGTGAGCGGCGACGCGGGGGCGGACATGGCGTTGCCGGTGCTGCGCGCGCCGGACGGGCGGGAGGCCCTGCCCGTCTTCTCCTGCACGCAGACCCTCACCCGGTGGGACGCACGCGCCCGTCCCGTGCCCGCCCTCGCCCGCCGGGCAGCGCTCTCCGCGGTGGGGGAGGGGCGTCAGCTCATGGTCCTGGACGTCGCCGGGCCCGCCACCGCGGTGATCCCGCGACCGGCCCTGTGGAAGCTCGCGAAGGGAGAGGCGTGGGTGCCTGCACCGCGTGACGACGAGGTGGTCGCCGCGGTGGCGGTCGCCGCCACCGCGGTCGCCGGCGTGGTCAGCGCGGACGTCGCGCCGGGTCAGCGGGCGGAGGTCCGGGTGGTGCTGGCGGTGCGTCCCGGACTGGACCGCGGCGCCCTGGAGCGGCTGGTTCGAGCCGTGAGCACCGGCCTGGGAGCGGACGAGGTCGTCACCGAGCGGGTCGACTCCTTCGAGATCGACATCATCGCCGCGCCCGGGTGAGCCGTCCAGGTCAGGACACCGGGCCGGTCAGACGCTCTCCGGGGCCCTGGCCGAGGGGGTCGGGGTGCTCGGAGGCCTCCCGGAAGGCGAGCTGGAGGGAGCGGAGGCCGTCGCGCAGCGCCCGGGCGTGGGTGTCGCCGATGTCCGGGGCGGCGGCGGTGACGAGGCCCGCCAGGGAGGAGATCAGCACGCGAGCCTCCCCGAGGTCGCGGTGCCCGCCGGCCGCGGCGTCCTCCGCCAGGCCGCACTTCACGGCGGCCGCGCTCATGAGGTGCACCGCCGCCGTCGTCACCACCTCGACGGCGGCGACCTCCGAGATGTCCCGCAGGGCTGCGCTCGCCTGGCCGTCCTCGTCGGGGGTCGTGTCGCTCACGCTGCTACCCTAGGCGCCGACCAACCGGGTCCTGGCACGAGCGGGCCCCGGTGCACCAAGCGGAGCCAGCCTCCCACCCCCGCTCGTCACGGCCGCTCATCGCGAGCGGCGGACGGCGGCGGGTCCCGGTCACCGCTCCACCGCGCGGCGCAGGCTGCGTGATCGGGCGGCGTCCCCTCGCGCCTCGGCGCCTCGGGAACCGGGAGCGGCCCCGCGAGCGGTGCTCGGAGGCGGGGGAGGTCCTCGGCTGCGGTGGTCACCGACGACGCCGCAGAAGGAGCTCCACATCAGCGAAGCCCGCATCAACGATCGCATCCGCGTCCCCGAGGTCCGGCTCGTCGGACCCAACGGCGAGCAGGTCGGCATCGTGCGCGTCGAGGACGCGCTGCGTCTGGCCCAGGAGGCCGATCTCGACCTCGTCGAGGTGGCGCCCCAGGCGAAGCCACCGGTCTGCAAGCTCATGGACTTCGGGAAGTACAAGTACGAGGCCGCCATGAAGGCGCGCGAGGCCCGCAAGAACCAGGCCAACACCGTGCTGAAGACCGTCCGGCTGCGGCTGAAGATCGACCCGCACGACTACTCCACCAAGAAGGGGATGGCCGAGCGCTTCCTCGACGGCGGCGACAAGGTCAAGGTCATGATCATGTTCCGTGGTCGTGAGCAGTCGCGACCCGAGATGGGCTATCGCCTCCTGCAGCGTTTCGCGACGGACGTGGCCGACCTCGGCACCGTCGAGTCCTCGCCCCAGCAGGACGGTCGCAACATGGTGATGGTCATCGGCCCGCTGAAGCGAAAGGCCGAGGCGAAGGCGGACGCGCGCCGCAAGCGCGACGACGCCGACAACCACGCCAAGGCCGACGCCGCGCCGGACGAGCCCACCCCCGACGAGGTCACCCCCGACGAGGTCACCGAGGGCTGAACCAGCCCCGCACGAACCACCGACGACACCCACCAGCACCCAGGAGCGCCACCATGCCGAAGCAGAAGACCCACAGCGGAGCCAAGAAGCGTTTCAAGGTGACCGGCTCGGGGAAGATCATGCGCGAGCACGTCAACCAGCGCCACCTGCTCGAGAGCAAGACCTCACGTCGTATGCGCCGCCTGGCGGTGGACACCGAGATCGCGCCCGCGGACGTCGCGCGCGTCAAGAAGATGCTCGGCCGCTGACCGCGGCGCCCCCCAACCACCCACCACCTCGAGGAGCACCACGTGGCACGCGTCAAGAGGGCAGTCAACGCCCAGAAGAAGCGCCGCACGACCCTGGAGCGCGCCAGCGGCTACCGCGGCCAGCGCTCACGGCTGTACCGCAAGGCCAAGGAGCAGGTCACCCACTCGCTCATGTACGCCTACCGCGACCGCCGGGCGCGCAAGGGTGACTTCCGCCGCCTGTGGATCCAGCGCATCAACGCCGGGGCCCGCGCGCACGGGCTGACGTACAACCGCTTCATCCAGGGCCTGAAGATCGCCGAGGTCGAGGTGGACCGCCGCATGCTCGCCGAGCTCGCGGTGAACGACCCCCCGGCCTTCGCCGCCATCGTCGAGATCGCCCGCGGCGCGCTCCCCGTGCCCCCGGACCCCACCCTCGACGCGGCCGCGAGCGCGCCAGCGTCGAGCTGACCCGCTGAGCACCCCTGAGAGTCCCCGGGGGCCCCGTGAGGGCCGCTGAGCCGGCGCCGCCGTCCACCACGGACGGCGGCGCCTCAGTCATGACCAACCCCCGCGCCGATCGGGTGCGCGCCCTGTCGCGGCTGCACGGCCGAGCCGCCCGGCGACGCACCGGCACCTTCCTCGCCGAGGGCGCACCGTCGGTGGCGGCGGCGCTGGACCGTGCGCTGAGCCGGACCCGTGCTGGCGCTCCGCCCGGGGTGAGCGACCTCCTCCTCACCGACGACGCCGCGCACCGCCACCCCGAGCTGGTGGCCGCTGCGCGGGCCGCCGCCGTCACGGTCCGCCGGGTGAGCAGCGAGGTGCTGGTCGCCGTGGCCGACGCGACCACCCCCCAGGGGGTGGTCGCGGTGTGCGAGGACGTCACGGTGCCCCTCGAGGAGGCCATCACCGACGTCGCAGGAGGCATCGACCGCCAGGTCGCCGTCCTCGTCGGGGCGCAGGACCCGGGCAACGCCGGCACGGTCATCCGCAGCGCGGACGCCGCCGGCGCGAGCGCCGTGGTCCTCACCGCCGGGAGCGTGGACGCCCTGTCGCCGAAGTGCGTGCGCTCCGCTGCCGGCTCCACCTTCCACCTCGACGTCGTCCAGGGGCCCGGCCTCGACGACGTCGTCGAGCGTGCCCGGTCCCACGGCCTCACCGTGCTGGCGGCCGACGGCGGGCTCGACGCTCCCAGCCACGACCTCGACGACCTGCTCGACGAGGCCGCCGGCGGGGGCGGGCTGCTCCTGGAAAGCGTGCTCTGGCTGTTCGGGAACGAGGCGCGCGGGCTGACGCCTGCCGAGCGCGGTGCCGCCGACGCCGTCGTGCGCATCCCCGTGCACGGCCGCGCCGAGAGCCTCAACCTCGCGTCCGCGGCCACGCTCTGCCTCTATGCCGCCGCCCGCGCGCACCGCCGCCCGCCGCACGCTGCGCTCACGCCCCCGCCGATCACGCCGTCGCCACCGGCGGGGTGATCGCCGGCGAGCCGGTGCGCCACACTGTGGCGATGGCTCTCACGCACGGCGCCCCAGCGCTCTCCCGTGGTGCACGGCTCGCCGACGGAGCGTCGGAGCGGTGATCCAGACCGTGCTGCCCTGCGACACCGAGGCTCCGAGGCTGGCCCGTCGCGCCGTGGCGGAGGCCTGCGAGGTGGCCGGTGTCAACGGCGAGCGCTGCGAGAACGCGCAGCTGGCCACCTCGGAGCTGGTGACGAACGCCGTCGTCCACGGGCGCAGCCAGGTGGTGC
Source organism: Quadrisphaera sp. (assembly GCA_029257185.1). Lineage (GTDB taxonomy): Bacteria > Actinomycetota > Actinomycetes > Actinomycetales > Quadrisphaeraceae > CADCUY01. The sequence goes on along the minus strand of JARICT010000010.1, from coordinate 19,418 downwards.
TCAGCTGCCTCGTGGACGCGTCCTCGCGCGCCGTGCGCGTCGAGGTGGGTGACGACAACTCGCGTCACCCCCAGCTCCAGCCCCCGGACGACGGCGCCCTGGACGGTCGCGGCCTGTTCATCGTCGACCTCCTCGCCACGCGCTGGGGGGTGCGCGACACCGACCACGGCAAGCTCGTCTGGTTCGAGCTGGTCGGACCTCCGTGGTGATCGGGCCCCTGCGGTGAGCCCCGGGGTGCGGCCCGGTCTCGAGCCGCCCGCGCTCGTGCCGGGTGATCCGCGGTGGAGCGCGCTGGCGGACCACCTCCCCGACGGCCTGGTCGTCGCCGGGGCCGACGCGCGCATCAGCGTGGTGAACGTGGCGGCCGCCGACATCGTCGGGCTGGGGCGCAGCGAGCTGCTCGGGCGGGACGTGCGCGAGGTGCTCCCCTTCAGCGACACCACGGGCCGGCGCTGGTGGGACCTCACCGTCCCGTGGAGCGGGCTCGCGGTGCGCACCGGTCATCGCGAACGCCTCCTGGTCCTCCCCGGCGGCGTCGAGGCCATGGTCACCGCGCGCTACGTGCGCCCGGGGCGCTCCCAGCCGGTCAGCTCCGTGGTGCTCCAGCTGCGCGGCACGCTGGCCCGTCGCCGCTCCGAGAACGACCACGCCGGGCTGATCTCCACCGTGGCGCACGAGCTGCGGTCACCGCTGACGTCGGTCAAGGGGTTCACGTCGACCCTGCTGCGCCGCTGGGACCGGTTCACCGACGACCAGAAGCGCCTCATGCTCGCCACCGTCGAGGCCGACGCCGACCGGGTCACCCGGCTGATCAGCGAGCTCCTCGACATCTCGCGGATGGACGCGGGGCGCCTGGAGGTCCGGCGCCAGGTGGTCGACGTCGTCGAGTCGGTCCGGGGGCAGGTCCGCCGCCTCGTCGCGACCGGCGAGGACGAGGCGCGGTTCGTCGTGGTCACCCCCGGCGCGGGCGACCCTCCGCTGCCGGAGGTCTGGGCAGACCCCGACCGCGTCGAGCAGGTGCTCGCCAACCTCGTGGGCAACGCGGTGCGCCACGGCGCGGGCACCATCACCGTCACCGTCGCCGCCCAGCAGGAGCGGCGGGGCGACCTGGACGGGACCTCCGCGCAGCGCCGGGGGATCTCGCTGACCGTGGAGGACGAGGGCGAGGGCATCGACGAGTCCCAGCTGTCGATGGTCTTCACGAAGTTCTGGCGCGGCGCCCGGCGAGGCGGGACCGGGCTCGGCCTGTACGTGGTGCGCGGCCTCGTGGAGGCGCACGGGGGGCGCATCAGCCTCGGCCGCTCCGGCGCGGGCGGGGCCGCCTTCCACGTCGAGCTGCCCAGCAGCACCCCGGAGTGGGCGCGGGACTGAGCGGGTGCCGCACGAGGCGCCGGGCTCGCCGGTCCGTCTGCGACCATCAGCGGCGTGCCCGCGCGTGACCAGACCCCTCCCCGTGACGACCCCGGCGCCAGCGCCTCCCCCGACGACGGAACGGCTCGCGTCGAGCCCGCGCTGGACCCCCCCGACGTGGACGCGGCCGTCGAGGCCGCGCTCACGGCCCTCGGCGCCGCCCGCGACCTCGACGAGCTCAAGGCCGCGCGCCTGACGCACACCGGGGACCGGTCCGCGCTCTCGCTGGGGAACCGCAGCATCCGGACGCTGGAGCCGGCCCGTCGCGCCGAGGTGGGCCAGCGGCTCGGCGCCGCCCGCGCCGCGGTCGGTCGGGCGCTGGCGGAGCGGACCACCGCGCTCGAGGCCGAGCGCGACGAGCGGGCTCTCGTCGAGGAGGCGGTCGACGTCACGCTGCCGGCCACGCGGGCGCCCGCGGGAGCGCGACACCCGCTCTCGCGGCTCCAGGAGCAGGTCGCCGACGTCTTCGCCCAGATGGGGTGGACCATCGCCGACGGCCCCGAGGTCGAGGCCGAGTGGTTCAACTTCGACGCCCTCAACTTCGGGCGCGACCACCCCGCACGCCAGATGCAGGACACGTTCTTCGTCGACCCGCCCGAGAACGGGCTGGTGCTGCGCACCCACACCTCACCGGTGCAGGCCCGCTCGCTGCTGACCTACGGCGTGCCGCTCTACGTCGCCTGCCCGGGGCGGGTCTTCCGCACCGACGAGCTCGACGACACGCACACGCCGGTCTTCCACCAGGTCGAGGGGCTCGCCATCGACACCGACCTGCACCTCGGGCACCTGCGCGGGGTGCTCGACCACCTCATGACCACCCTGCTGGGCCCGGGCACGCGCACGCGCCTGCGCCCGGCGTTCTTCCCCTTCACCGAGCCCAGCGCTGAGATGGACGTGTGGTTCACCCGGCCCGACGGCTCGGGCAGCGGCTGGCTGGAGGTCGGCGGCTGCGGCATGGTCAACCCGGCGGTGCTGCGAGCCGTGGGCGTCGACCCGCAGGCCTACCGGGGGTTCGCCTTCGGGTGGGGAATCGAGCGGATCCTGCAGATCCGCGACGGGGTGGGAGACATGCACGACATGGTCGAGGGGGACGTGCGCTTCAGCCGCGCCCTGGGAGGAGTGCTCTGATGCGGGTCCCGATGAGCTGGCTGTCCGAGGTCGTCGACGTGGTGCCGGGCTCCACCGGTGAGGACGTCGCCGCGGCGCTGGTCCGCGTGGGGCTGGAGGAGGAGGGCCTGGAGACCGGCGGTGTCACCGGACCGCTGGTGGTGGGCCGCGTGCTCTCCGCGCAGGACGAGCCGCAGAAGAACGGCAAGACGATCCGCTGGTGCCAGGTCGACGTGGGCGAGGACGAGCCCCGCGGCATCGTGTGCGGTGCGCCGAACGTCGTCAGCGGCGCCGACGTGGTCGTGGCCCTGCCCGGCGCCGTGCTGCCAGGCGGCTTCGCCATCGCCGCGCGCAAGACCTACGGGCACGTCTCGGACGGCATGGTGGCCTCCGCCCGCGAGATCGGGCTGGGGGAGGAGCACGACGGGATCATCGTCCTCGCCGAGCTCGTCGGGCCGTCGCGGGCCGCGGGCCTGGCGCCGGGTCAGGACGCGAAGGAGCTGCTCGGGCTCGAGGAGGTGGTCGTCGAGGTCAACGTCACCCCCGACCGCGGGTACTGCTTCAGCGTCCGAGGCCTGGGGCGCGAGTACGCCCACGGGGCGCGGCTCGACGTCTCCACCGCCTTCCGTGACCCGGCCGACGTCGAGGTGCCCGCGCCGCACGACGGTGACGCGGGAGGCTGGCCCGTGACCTTGGCCGAGCACACCGGCGACGAGGTCGGCGCGGGGCTGGCCCCGGGCTGCGCCCGCTTCGCCACCCGGGTGGTGCGCGGGATCGACGCCGGGGCGCCGGCCCCGTTCTGGCTGCGCCGGCGCCTGCAGCAGTGCGGGATCCGCTCCATCTCCCTGGCCGTCGACGTCACCAACTACGTCATGCTCCTCACCGGCCAGCCGCTGCACGCCTACGACGCCGCGGCGCTGCGCGGAGAGATCCACGTCCGCCGTGCCCGGAGGGGTGAGCGCCTGACCACCCTCGATGACGTGGAGCGCGCGCTGTCGGGCGAGGACCTGCTCATCACCGACGACGACGGGGAGCGCCCCGTCGGCATCGCCGGGGTCATGGGCGGCGCGCAGACCGAGGTCACGGACGCCACCACCGACGTGGTCGTCGAGGCCGCGTGCTTCGACGCCGTCACGATCGCCCGCTCCGCACGCCGGCACCGGCTCCCGTCGGAGGCCTCGAAGCGCTTCGAGCGCGGGGTCGACCCGGCGATCGGCCCCGCCGCCGCGCAGCTGGCCGTCGACCTGCTCGTCGCCCACGGCGGTGGCCGCGTCGAGCCCGGCGCGGGGGACGTCCGGTACGCCACGACGGCCCACGCGCCCGAGGCGATCACCCTGCGCGGCGGGCTCGTCGCCGACGTCACCGGGATGGACGTGCCCCGCGGGCAGGCCGTCGAGCTGCTCGAGCAGGTGGGGTGCGCCGTGGCCCCCGGCGACCCGCTGGCCGGCGGCGAGAGCGTCACCGTCACCCCGCCCTCGTGGCGACCGGACCTGCGGGCCGACGTGGACCTCGTCGAGGAGGTCGCCCGCCTGCACGGATACGAGCACATCCCCTCGGTGCTCCCCGCCGCACCGGTCGGCGCGGGGCTCTCCTTCGCGCGGCTCCAGCGCCGCCGGGTGGCGCAGGCGCTCGCCGTGGACGGGTACGTCGAGGTGCTCACCTACCCGTTCACGTCCGGTGACCGGGCGGATCAGCTCATGCTGGCGGGGGCGGACCCGCGCCGGCGCGCCATGAGCATCGCCAACCCGCTGTCGGCGCAGGTGCCGCTGCTGCGGACGTCCGTGCTGGCCACCCTGGTGGACGCGGCGCGGCGCAACCTCTCCCGCGGTGGCGACTCCGCGCTGGGGGGGTCGCTGGCGCTCTACGAGATCGGGCAGGTGGTGCTCCCCCCGCAGGACCTGCCGGCCGCGCCCGTGCTGGGTGCGGAGCGGCGACCGTCGGACGAGGAGCTGGCGACGCTGGAGTCCGCGGTGCCCCACCAGCCGGTCCACGTCGCGGGGCTGCTGAGCGGCGAGCGTCTCCCGGACGGTGTCCAGGGCCCCGGGCGGGCAGCGGACCACGCCGACGCGATCGCGGCCGCGCAGCTCGTCGCCGCGGTGATGGGTCTGACCCTGGCGGCGACCGCCACCCAGCACGCCCCCTGGCACCCGGGCCGGTGCGCTGAGCTGAGCGTCGGGGGAGCCGTCGTCGGTCACGCCGGCGAGCTGCACCCGCGCGTGACGCTCGCCCTGGACCTCACGGCGCGCACGGTGGCGTTCGAGCTGGACCTCGACGCGCTGGTCACGGCCGCCGCGGAGGTGGACGCTCGTGCCCGACCCGTCTCGACGTACCCGCTGGCCAAGGAGGACCTGGCCGTGGTGGTGCCGGAGGGCGTCACCGCCGACGCGGTGCTGGCGGCGCTGCGCGACGGCATCGACGAGGCGGAGGTGGACGGCGTGCGCGTCGGCGACGTCGTCGAGGACCTCCGGGTCTTCGACGACTACACCGGTTCCCCGGTGCCCCCGGACCACCGGTCGCTGGCCTTCGCGCTGCGCCTGCGTGCCCCCGACCGCACGCTGAGCGCCGCCGAGACCGCGGCGGTCCGTGCGGCGGCGCTGGCCGGGGTCGCCCGCGTGGGCGGGGTGCTGCGCGGCTGACGCCGGGCGAGAGGCCTCCTCTACCGTCGGGGCATGACGACGCCACCTGCTGCCACCACCGCTCTGGTCACCGGTGCCTCCTCCGGGATCGGGCGCGCGATCTCCGTCGGGCTCGCCGAGGCCGGTCTCGCCGTGGCCGTGCTGGGGCGCGACGAGGGGCGCGTGGCCGCGGTGGCGGACGAGGTGCGGGCCGCGGGGGGACGCTGCGCGACCGCGCTCGCGGAGACCACGGACTTCGAGCGGCTGGCCGCCGCGGTCTCCGCCCTCACCGAGGAGCTGGGGCCGATCGACCTGCTCGTGGACTCCGCCGGCGTCATCGACGCCGAGGAGGTACCCGTGTGGGAGGCCGACCCGGCGGACTGGCGCCGCGTCGTGGAGGTGGACCTCGTCGGGGCCTTCCACGTGGTGCGCGCCGTGGTCCCCGGCATGGTCGAGCGGGGCGGCGGCAGGGTGGTGCAGCTGAACTCCGGGTCGGGGGTGAAGCCCGCGCCGATCAACTCGGCCTACCACGCCGCCAAGACCGGGCTGTGGCGGATCGGCGGTGCGCTCCACCTCGCCGGTCACGAGCACGGTCTGCGGGTGCTCGAGCTGGCGCCGGGCGTCGTGGAGTCCCCGATGACCCGCTCCATGCCCATGCACGAGGGCCGCACCGAGTGGACGGACCCCGCGGACGTCGTCGCGCTCGTCGTCGCCATGGCTCGCGGGGAGCTCGACGCGTGGTCCGGGCGCATGGTGCGTGCCGGCACGGACACGCCTGCGTCGCTCGCGGCCCGCGAGGCCGCCGGGCCTCTCGGCGACGCCCGCACCCTCGGCCTGCGGCCCTGGGGCGAGGACGACCCGCTCGGCTGAGCCTCCCGGTCACCCCGCTGCGGACACGAGGAAGGCCTTGCCCCGGGAAGAGCACGGCTGGATCGCCGCGGCGTCGCGCGCGGTCGCGGAGAAGCACGCGCCCTCGGCGATGACGAGCTTGGCGTCCAGCGTCTGCGAACCGCCGCCGTCGCCGCCCGCCGACGACGGACAGCCCCAGACCGAGCGCACCGAGCGGCAGCGCCAGCGTGGACCGCCGCGGTGAGGGACGACGGAGGAAAGCTCTCATCCCTCCTGACCACCACCCGCGGCCCACGCCGGCTCGACGGTCTCAGTCGCCGTCGGCCGAGACGATGACGCGCCCGGTGCTCCCGCCGGCGAGCAGCGACGCGAACGCCTCGGGGACGGCGTCGAACCCCTCGAAGACGGTGTGCAGGCTGCGGACCGCCCCGTCGCGCACCCAGGCGCCGACCTGCTCCTCGAACTGCCCGCGCAGGTCCTCGTGCTCGCTGACGGTGAACCCGCGCATGGTCAGCTCCTGGTAGATCATCGGACGGAAGTCGCTCGGGCCGCCGGACCCGGAGGCGACCGAGCCGCAGACCACGACCCGCCCGCGGTGGTTGAGGACCTGGAGCGCGGCGGCGAGCTGCTCGCCGCCGACGTTGTCGTAGTAGAGGTCGATGCCGTCCGGGGCCGCCTCCCGCAGGAGGTCCAGCGCGTCGCCGTCATGACGGTTGATGCCGCGGTCGGCGCCCAGCCTCTCGGTGATCAGCGCGACCTTCTCGTCGGTCCCGGCCAGGCCGATCACCTCGGCCCCGACGGCCTTGGCGATCTGGACCGCACAGCTGCCGACGCCGCCGGCGGCCGCGGAGACGTACACGGTGTCCTCGGGCCTCACCTGCCCGACGTGCACCATCCCCGTCCACGCCGTGAAGCCCACGTGGCCGAGGACCGTCAGCGCTGACTCCAGCGAGGCGTCGGCGGCAGCCGCGGGAAGGTCGGTCAGCTCGCCGGCGTCGCACACGTCGACGCTGCGCCACGGCGACCGGCGCACCGCGAGGTCACCGACCGAGACCCCGTCGGCGGACGAGCGCAGCACCTCGACGACGGCGTCGCTGGCCGGGACGTCACCGACCCCGATCCCCGGTCCGTAGCTGGTGCCCTCGGCGCCGAGGCGCCCCGCGAGACCGGCGTTCAGCCCGAGGCGGCGCAGACCCACCACCACCTGTCCGGGCTGCGGGTCGGGCACCTCGGCGTCGCGGACCGCGAAGTCCTCGGCCGTGGCCGTGCCGTCGGGCACGCTGGACAGGAACACCTCTCGAGCCGTCATCCCCCGACGGTAGGCAGGCCCGGGCGAGACCGCGCGGGGGGCTGGCGAGCCGCCCAGGGCCCTGCGCGTCGGGGGCCCGCCGCACCGTCGAGGATGGAGCCATGAGCCTGGTCACCGCCCCCGTCGTCGACCCGGCGCCCGGACGACTGCGCCGGGTGGCCGACCTCGTGGCCCCGTACACCCTGGCGGCCGTCACCGTCGTGGTGCTCGCGGTCGTCGTCGGGCTCGTGCTCGCCGGGCTCGGCGACGCGGCGCGCTGGGTGGGCAGCGTCGCGGCCCTGGCGATGGCCGCCTGGACGAGCGTCGGCATGGTCAAGGACGTCCTGCGCGGCACCTGGGGCGTGGACGTCCTCGCGGTCGTGGCGATCGTGAGCACCGTCGTCGTGGGTGAGTACCTCGCCGCCATGGTCGTCGTGCTCATGCTCACCGGCGGGGAGGCCCTGGAGGACTACGCCGCGAACCGCGCCGGCCGCGAGCTGCGATCCCTGCTGGACCGGGCGCCACGCGTCGCCCACCGCATCACCGGTGACGGGGCGCCTGAGGACGTCGGCGCTGACGAGGTCCTCCCGGGCGACCGGCTGCTGGTGCGGCCCTCGGAGGTGGTCCCGGTCGACGCCACGCTCCTGTCCGCGGAGGCCGACGTCGACGAGTCGTCCCTCACCGGGGAGAGCCTGCCCGTCACGCGGACCGCCGGGGACCCCGTGCTCAGCGGCTCGGTGAACGGCGCGTTCGTCATCGAGGTCCTCGCGATGCGGCCGGCCGCGGAGAGCCAGTTCCAGCGCATCGTGGCGCTGGTCGCCCAGGCGCAGGAGCGCCGGGCGCCGACGGTCCGGCTCGCGGACCGGTACGCCGTGCCCTTCACCGTCGTCTCGCTGCTCATCGCCGGGATCGCGTGGTGGTGGTCCGGCGACGCCACCCGCTTCGCCGAGGTGCTCGTGCTCGCCACTCCCTGCCCGCTGCTCATCGCCGCGCCCACGGCCTTCCTCGCCGGCACGGGGCGCGCCTCCGCCAGCGGGATCATCATCCGCGGGGGGGACGTCGTCGAGCGCCTCGCCAGGGTGCGCACCGTCGCGTTCGACAAGACCGGCACGCTCACCCACGGTGAGGCCTCGCTGGTCGGGGTGCACCCTGCGGACACCTGGGACGCCGACGAGGTGCTGCGGCTGTCCGCCTCCGCCGAGCAGTACTCCAGCCACGTCCTGGCCGCCTCCGTCATCGAGGCGGCCCAGAGCCGCGGGCTCGGTCTCGAGACGGCGACCGAGGCGGAGGAGCACGGCAGCAACGGGGTGCGGGCGGCGCTCCCCGGCGGTCAGGTGTCCGTCGGGAAGCTCGCCCACGTCGAGCGGTCCGCCGGGCCGGTCTCCCCCGTCGACCTGCCCGACGGCGAGCTGGCCGTCCACGTCGCCGTCGACGGCGCGTACGCCGGGTCCCTCGCCCTGCGGGACGAGCTCCGCGACGACGGGGAGGAGACCCTGCGCCGGCTGACGTCGCTGGGGGTGGAGGAGACGCTGATCCTCACCGGGGACACCCGGGCCGCCGCCGACCACGTCGCGCGACGTCTCGGCATCGACGACGTGCGCGCGGACCTCCTGCCCGAGGACAAGGTCGTCGCGGTCCAGGAGCTGCCGCGGCGCCTGGTGATGATGGTCGGCGACGGGGTCAACGACGCACCCGTGCTCGCCGCCGCGGACGTCGGGGTGGCCATGGGGGCCCGCGGGTCGACGGCGGCGAGCGAGTCGGCCGACGTCGTCGTCATGACCGACGACCTCTGGAAGGTCGCCGAGGCCGTGAGCATCGGCCGGCGCACCCTCGACGTCGCGCTGCAGAGCATCTGGATCGGCATCGCGCTCAGCATCGGCCTCATGCTCGTCGCCGCGCTCGGCTACATCCCGGCGATCGTCGGCGCCCTCACGCAGGAGGTGGTCGACCTCGTGGCCATCGGCAACGCGCTGCGCGCGCGGGTCCCCGGACGCGCAGGCCGGCGGCCCGGGGTGGCTGCAGCCGCGAGCGGGGACACCCGATCCGCATAGTTTTCCGCCGATGTGTATGGTCTTCCAACATGGTCACCGTCGCCGTCGCAGGAGCCACCGGGTACGCCGGAGGGGAGGCGCTGCGCCTGCTCCTGGGCCACCCCCACGTCGAGGTCGGGGCCCTCACCGCCGGCAGCAGCGCCGGCAGCAGGCTCGGTGACCACCACCCGCACCTGTTCGCGCTCGCGGACCGGGAGATCGGCGCCACGGACGCCGCCGCGCTGACCGGGGCCGACGCCGTGGTGCTCGCGCTGCCGCACGGGCAGTCCGCCGCCATCGCCGCCGCGCTGCCCGACGACGTCGTGGTGCTCGACTGCGCCGCCGACCACCGCCTCGCCGACGCCGGCGCCTGGGAGGAGTTCTACGGCGGCGAGCACGCCGGCTCCTGGCCCTACGGGCTGCCCGAGCTCGTCACCGCCGACGGCGCCGCGAGGGAGTGCCTGCGCGGCGCACGCCGCGTCGCGGTGCCCGGCTGCTACCCGACGTCTGTCCTGCTGGCCCTCGCCCCCGCCTTCGCCGGCGGGGTCGCCGCCGAGGAGGCGGACGTGGTCGTGGTCGCGGCGTCGGGCACCTCCGGCGGGGGGAGGGGCGCGAAGACGGCGATGCTGGGCGCCGAGGTCATGGGCTCGATGAGCCCCTACGGCGTGGGCGGGGCCCACCGCCACACGCCCGAGATCGAGCAGGGCCTGGGCGGCGCCGCCGGCCGCGACGTCCGCATCAGCTTCACCCCCACCCTGGCCCCGATGCCGCGGGGGATCCTCGCCACCGCGACCGCCCGCGCGACGCAGGGCGTGAGCGCGCAGCAGGTCCGCGACGCCTACGAGAGCGCCTACGCCGCGGAGCCGTTCGTGCACCTGCTGCCGCCGGGCCGGTGGCCGCGCACCAAGGACGTGCTCGGGTCCAACGTCGTGGCCGTCCAGGTCGCGCTCGACGAGCGCGTCGGCCGCGTCGTCGCCGTCGCCGCCGTCGACAACCTCACCAAGGGAACAGCGGGAGCCGCCGTCCAGTGCCTCAACCTCGCCCTCGGCCTCGACGAGACCGCAGGACTGCCCACCGTCGGGACGGCGCCGTGAGCGTCACCGCCGCGGCCGGGTTCCGCGCCGCGGGGGTCACCGCCGGCCTCAAGGCCTCCGGCGCACCCGACGTGGCGCTGGTCGTCAACGACGGGCCGAGCGACGCGGCGGCAGCCGTCTACACCTCCAACCGCTGCCGCGCGCACCCTGTCACCTGGTCGCAGGCGGCGAGCGCCGACGGCCGGGTCGGCGCCGCCGTGCTCAACTCCGGCGGCGCCAACTGCTTCACCGGCCCCGACGGGTTCGCGCTCACCCGCGCCACGGCAGAGCTCGTCGGCGACCTGGTGGGCCTCGGGGCCGAGGACGTCGTCGTCTGCTCGACCGGCCTCATCGGCGTGGCCTTCTCCCGAGAGCGCCTGCTCGCCGGGGTCCGCGACGCCCACGCGAGCCTCTCGCGCGGCGGCGGCTCCGACGCGGCGGTCGCCATCACCACCACCGACAGCCACCACAAGGAGGCCGCGGTCACCCACCCGTCCGGCTTCACGGTCGGGGGGATGGCCAAGGGCGCCGGCATGCTCGCCCCCTCGCTCGCGACGATGCTCGTGGTGCTCACCACCGACGCCGACGTACCGGCGCCCCGGCTGGACGCCGCGCTGCGCGCCGCCACCGCCGCCACCTTCGACCGGGTGGACTCCGACGGCTGCCAGTCCACCAACGACACCGTGCTGCTCATGGCCTCGGGCGTCTCGGGCGTGACCCCCGGCGACGCCGAGCTCACCGAGACCGTCACCGCGGTCTGCCACGACCTGGCCCTGCAGCTGGTCCGCGACGCCGAGGGCGCAGACCACGACATCGCCATCACGGTGACCGGCGCCGCGGACGAGGCCGACGCCCTCGAGGTGGGTCGCTCCATCGCCGCCAACAACCTCTTCAAGGCGGCGATCTTCGGCCGGGACCCGAACTGGGGGCGGGTGATGGCGGCGATCGGCACCACCTCCGCGGCGTTCGACCCCCTGGTGCTCGACGTCAGCCTCAACGGGGTCGCGGTCTGCCGCGGCGGAGCGCCGGGTGAGGACCCGGCCGCCGTCGACCTCGAACCCCGGGACGTCGCCGTCCTCGTCGACCTGCACGCCGGCACCTGCGAGGCGACCATCTGGACCAACGACCTCACGCACGCGTACGTCCACGAGAACAGCGCGTACTCCTCATGAGCGAGAACCCGCCCGACATGACCAGCCTTCCCGACCGGCCCAGCCCCACCGACGGGCTCAGCCCCGCGGTGAGGGCAGAGGTCCTCGTCGAGGCGCTCCCGTGGCTCCAGCAGCTGGCCGGCTCCCTCGTGGTGGTGAAGTACGGCGGCAACGCCATGGTGGACCCCGAGCTGAAGCGCTCCTTCGCCGAGGACGTGACGCTGCTGCGCCTCGTCGGCCTGCGCCCCGTCGTGGTGCACGGCGGAGGGCCGCAGATCTCCTCGATGCTCGAGCGCCTCGGCATCGAGAGCGAGTTCCGCGGCGGCCTGCGCGTGACCACCCCCGAGGCCATGGACGTGGTGCGCATGGTGCTCACCGGGTCCGTCTCGCGCGAGCTGGTCGGTCTGCTCAACTCCTACGGACCGCACGCCGTCGCCATCTCCGGCGAGGACGCCGGCCTGTTCACGGCCGAGCGCCGCCCCGCGGTGGTCGACGGCGAGGAGGTCGACATCGGTCTCGTCGGCGACGTCGTGGGCGTCGACGCGACCTCCGTCCTCGACATCCTCGCCGCGGGGAGGACCCCCGTCGTCTCCTCCGTCGCCCCCGACGTCGACGGCGCGGGGACGCTCAACGTCAACGCCGACACCGCCGTGGCGGCGCTCGCGGTCGCCCTGGGCGCGGCCAAGCTCGTCATCCTCACCGACGTCGCCGGGCTCTACGCGCGCTGGCCGGACCCGGAGTCGCTCATCACGCGCACCACGGCAGACGAGCTCGAGGTGATGCTCCCGAGCCTGGCCTCGGGCATGGTCCCGAAGATGGAGGCGTGCCTGCGCGCGGTGCGCGGCGGCGTGACCCGGGCCCACGTCATCGACGGACGGGTGCCGCACGCGCTGGTGCTGGAAGTGCTGAGCAACGCAGGAGTAGGGACGATGGTGGAGGCATGAGCATGACGACACGGCTGGACCAGGGCGACGTGGACCTCGACGGGATCACCACGGCGACCCCCGCGGGCAGCGGCGCGGTCACGGGCGACGACGTCATGGCGCGCTACGAGACGTCCATCATCGGGACCTACGGCCACCCGCAGCGCGTGCTCGTGCGCGGCGAGGGTGCGCAGGTCTGGGACGCCGAGGGCCGCCGCTACCTGGACCTGCTCGGCGGGATCGCCACCGCCGTGCTCGGTCACGCCCACCCCACGCTGACCGCGGCGGTGGCCACGCAGATGGCGACGCTGGGCCACGTCTCCAACTTCTTCGCCACGCCGGTCCAGGTCTCGCTCGCCGAGCAGCTGCTGCGGATCGCGCGAGCCCCGGAGGGCTCCGCGGTGTTCTTCGCCAACTCCGGCGCGGAGGCCAACGAGGCGGCGTTCAAGATGGCCCGTCGTACCGGACGGCCCCGGGTCGTCGCCGCGGAGGGCGGGTTCCACGGTCGGACCATGGGAGCCCTGAGCCTGACCGCGAACCGGACCTACCGCGAGCCGTTCGAGCCGCTGGTGCCCGGGGTCGAGCACGTGCCGTTCGGCGACGTGGACGCCCTCGCCGCCGCCGTCGCCGCGGACCCGGGGTCGGTGTCCGCGGTCTTCCTCGAGCCGGTCCAGGGCGAGGGCGGCGTGCTGCCCGCCCCGCCCGGGTACCTCGAGGCGGCCAGGGCCATCACCTCCGACGCCGGCGCGCTGCTGGTCCTCGACGAGGTCCAGACCGGCATGGGCCGCACGGGTGAGTGGTTCGCGCACCAGCACCACGACGGCAGCCCGTCCCTCGGGCTGCCGGCAGGGACCGTGCCCGACGTCGTGACGGTGGCCAAGGGCCTCGGCGGCGGGGTCCCGATCGGCGCGGCCGTGGCGTTCGGCGAGCGGGCGGCCTCCCTGCTGGGGGCGGGCATGCACGGCACCACCTACGGGGGGAACCCCCTGTCCTGCGCCGCGGGGCTCGCGGTCGTCCACACCGTCGAGCGTGAGGGCCTGCTCGGTGCGGCGCGGCGCACCGGGGAAGACCTGGAGCGCGCGAGCGCCGCTCTGCGCGGCGGCGCGGGGCACCCTCTGCTCGCGGAGGTCCGCGGCGTGGGCGCCCTGCGGGCGCTGGCCCTGGCCCGGCCGGTGGCGAAGGCCTTCGCCGCGGCGGCGCTGGACGCGGGCTTCATCGTCAACGCCGTCGCCCCCGACGCGGTGCGCCTCGCCCCGCCCCTCGTGCTCGCGCCCGCACAGCTGGCAGAGTTCACCGAGGTCCTGCCCGCTCTGCTCGACACCGCCTCGTCCGCGGGGTGAGCCCTGGGACCGCGCCCGACCCGCCGCCCCGACCGGACGCCACCGCACCGTCGACCCGCGCAGCACGGCACGCGCGCATCACCGCGCTGCTGGGCGCCAGGGGGTACCGCAGCCAGTCCGACATCGCACGGGCCCTGGCCGGCGAGGGCATCCCGGTGACTCAGGCGACGCTCTCGCGCGACCTCGACGAGCTGGGGGCCGCGAAGGTCCCCACGCCGCACGGGCGCTTCTACGCCGTGCCGCCCGAGGGGGGAGAGGGCGCTCGCCCCGGCGCGGCCCCGGGCGCCGGCTGGGCGGACGTGCGCCTGGCGCGCCTGGCCGAGGACCTCCTCACCGTCGTGGACACCTCCGGCGACCTCGTCGTCGTCCGTACCCCGCCGGGCGCCGCCCAGTTCTTCGCCAGCGCGCTGGACCGCGCCGCGCTCTCCTCCGTCGTGGGGACGATCGCCGGCGACGACACGGTCCTGCTCATCGCCCGCCCCGGCGCCGCCGCGTCCCTCGCCGACGGGCTCCTGGCCCTGGCCAGCGGGCACGGCCCCGCGGCGCCGAACCGCACCGACCCCCCCGCCGCACCAGACCAGGCCGCACCAGCCGAGACACCGCCCCAGAGAGGCCACCATGACCCACAGCCCTGACGTCCCCCAGCTGCACCGCACCCCCACGGGGACCGCCGCGGCCTTCGACCGGGGCTCCGTGGGCCGGGTGGTCCTGGCGTACTCCGGAGGGCTCGACACCTCGGTCGGCATCGGGTGGATCACCGAGGCCACCGGCGCCGAGGTGGTGGCCGTGGCCGTCGACGTGGGCCAGGGCGGCGAGGACCTCGAGACGATCCGCCAGCGCGCCCTGGACTGCGGCGCCGTCGAGGCCTACGTCGCCGACGCCCGCGAGGAGTTCGCCGACGAGTACTGCCTGCCCACCCTCCAGGCCGGCGCCCTGTACATGGACCAGTACCCGCTGGTCTCGGCGATCTCGCGCCCGCTGATCGTCAAGCACCTCGCCACCGCCGCCCGCGAGCACGGCGCGAGCGTGGTCGCCCACGGGTGCACCGGCAAGGGCAACGACCAGGTGCGGTTCGAGGCCGGCATCGGCGCGCTCGCCCCCGACCTCACCTGCATCGCTCCGGTGCGCGACCTCGCGCTCACCCGCGACCGGGCCATCGAGTTCGCCACCGCCCGCGAGCTGCCCATCGAGACGACGAAGAAGAACCCCTTCTCCATCGACGCCAACGTCTGGGGGCGCGCGATCGAGACCGGCTTCCTCGAGGACGTGTGGAACGGGCCCACCGAGGACGTGTACGCCTACACGTCCGACCCGTCCGTGGCCCGAGACCCCGACGAGGTCACCGTGACGTTCGAGCGCGGGGTCCCCGTGGCGATCGACGGGGAGGCGGTCAGCGTGCTGCAGGCCGTCGAGACCATGAACCGCCGCGCCGGGGCGCAGGGCGTGGGCCGCATCGACATGGTCGAGGACCGCCTCGTGGGCATCAAGGCCCGTGAGGTCTACGAGGCGCCCGGCGCCATGGCGCTCATGGCGGCCCACGGCCAGCTCGAGAACCTCACGCTCGAGCGGGAGCAGGCCCGCTTCAAGCGCGGGGTGCGCCAGCGCTGGAGCGAGCTCGTCTACGACGGCCTGTGGTTCTCACCGTTGAAGGGCTCGCTCGACGCGTTCATCGCCTCCACCCAGGAGCACGTCACGGGGGAGATCCGCATGACCCTGCACGGCGGGCGCGCCGTGGTCACCGGCCGTCGCAGCGAGCACAGCCTCTACGACTTCGCGCTGGCGACCTACGACACGGGCGACACCTTCGACCAGAGCCTGGCCAGGGGATTCGTGGACCTGTGGAGCCTGCCGGCGAAGACTGCCGCCCGGCGCGACGCCCGCGTGGGGCAGCGATGAGCGCGCCGTCCGCGTCCGGCGCCCTGTGGGGTGGCCGCTTCGCCGGCGGTCCCTCGCGCGCCCTGGAGGCGCTGTCGGTCAGCACCCACTTCGACTGGCGGCTCGCCCGTCACGACCTCACGGCGTCGAAGGCGCACGCCCGCGTCCTCGCGGCGGCGGGGCTGCTCGACCCGGAGCAGCTCGCGGCGATGCTCGCCGGGCTCGACGACATGCTCGGTCGCCTCTCCCGGGGCGACCTCGTGCCGGGGCCCGACGACGAGGACGTCCACAGCGGCCTCGAGCGCCTCCTCATCGAGACGGTCGGTGCCGAGCTCGGCGGCAGGCTCAGGGCGGGGCGCTCGCGCAACGACCAGGTGGCGACCCTGCTGCGCATGGAGCTGCGGGACGTCGCCCGCGCGCTCCGCGAGCAGCTCCTGGAGCTCGTCGGCGTCCTCGCCGACCGGGCCCTCGAGCACCGGGCGGCGGTGATGCCGGGGCGCACCCACCTCCAGCACGCCCAGCCGGTGCTCCTGGCCCACCACCTGCTCGCCCACGCGTGGCCGCTGCTGCGCGACGTCGAGCGCCTCGACGGTCTGCTCGGGCGCCTGGGCGAGTCCCCCTACGGCTCGGGCGCGCTCGCCGGTTCCTCGCTGGGCCTGGACCCCGAGGCGGTCGCCGTCGAGCTGGGGTTCGCGGGGTCGGTGGCCAACAGCATCGACGGCACGGCCGCGCGCGACCTGGCCGCGGAGTACTCCTTCGTCGCCGCGATGGTGGCCGTGGACCTCTCCAGGCTGTCCGAGGAGGTGATCCTCTGGAACACCCGGGAGTTCGGCTACGTGACCCTCGACGACGCCTACTCCACCGGCAGCTCGATCATGCCGCAGAAGAAGAACCCCGACGTCGCGGAGCTGGCCCGCGGCAAGGCGGGACGCCTCATCGGCGACCTCTCCGGCCTCCTCGCGACGCTCAAGGCGCTGCCGCTGGCGTACGACCGCGACCTGCAGGAGGACAAGGAGCCCGTCTTCGACGCGGCCGACACCCTCGCGCTGCTGCTCCCCGCCGTCACCGGGATGGTCGCGACCATGACGTTCCACACCGAGCGGATGGCCGAGCTCGCCCCGCAGGGCTTCTCCCTCGCCACCGACGTGGCCGAGCACCTCGTGCGCTCCGGGGTGGCCTTCCGGGTCGCGCACGAGGTGGCCGGCGCGTGCGTGCAGGTCGCGGAGGGCCGGGGCGTCGAGCTGGCCGACCTCACGGACGACGAGCTCGGCGGGGCCCACGAGGCGCTGGCCGCCGACCTGCCCGGCGTGCGCGCCGTGCTGACGGTCGAGGGCTCCATCGCCTCGCGCAGCGCCCGCGGGGGGACCGCGCCGTCCGCGGTGGCCGCCCAGCTGGCGGAGCTGCGAGCGCGAGCGGGGGAGCTCACGGACCGATGAGCCGCGGGATCGAGCGGGGCCTGCTGGCGCGCGCCGTGCTGGACGTCGCTCCCGAGCTCCTGGGCTGCGTGGTCGTCCACACCACGCCGGAGGGCACCGTCGCCGTGCGCCTGACCGAGGTGGAGGCCTACGACGGGCCGGACGACCCCGGGTCCCACGCACGAGCCGGGCTCACCGCTCGGACCGCGCCGATGTTCGGTCCGCCCGGTCACGCGTACGTCTACTTCACCTACGGCATGCACTGGTGCATGAACGTGGTCACGGGGCGCGACGGCACGGCGTCCGGGGTGCTGCTGCGCGGGGGAGAGGTGCTCGAGGGGCTCGGCCTCGCCAGGGAGCGGCGCCCCACGGCCCGCCGTGACGCCCACCTCGCCCGCGGCCCGGCCTGCCTGGCCGGCGCCCTGGGCGTGAGCGGCGAGCAGCGCGGCGCCGACCTGTGCGGTGAGGGGCCGCTGCGGCTGCTCGAGCGCCCTGCCGACGTGGTCCGGGAGAGCGGGGACGTCGTGGCCGGTCCTCGGACCGGGGTGTCCGGTCCGGGCGGCGACGGCGGGCGCTTCCCGTGGCGGTTCCACCTCGCGGGGGAGCCCTCGGTCTCTCCCTACCGGGCGGCGGCAGCGCGTCGGGCAGAGTGACGCCGTGAACGAGAGCGCCGCCAACGACCCGAACCCCTCCGACGACCTGTGGGAGGACCTGACGTGGCGCGGCATCGTGGCCCAGAGCACGGACGCCGCGGCCCTGCGCCACGCCCTGGCGTCGGGTCCCCTCACCTTCTACGTCGGGTTCGACCCCACCGCGCCGAGCCTGCACGTGGGGCACCTCGTCCAGGTGCTCACCGCCCGCCGGCTCCAGCAGGCGGGCCACCGACCGCTGGCGCTCGTCGGGGGCGCGACGGGGCTCGTCGGGGACCCGCGCATGACGGGGGAGCGGGTGCTCAACGACGCCGGCGTCGTCGCCGCCTGGGTCGAGAAGATCCAGGCCCAGCTGGCGCCGTTCCTGGACTTCACCGGCCCGCACGCGGCGGTGGCCGTCAACAACCTCGAGTGGACGGCGTCGCTGTCGGCCATCGACCTGCTGCGGGACGTGGGGAAGCACTTCCGGGTCAGCCGGATGCTCGCGAAGGAGACGGTGGCGACGCGGCTGCGCAGCGGCGAGGGGTTGAGCTTCACCGAGTTCAGCTACCAGATCCTGCAGGGCCTGGACTACCTCGAGCTCCACCGCCGGCACGGCTGCGTGCTGCAGACCGGGGGCAGCGACCAGTGGGGGAACATCACCGCCGGCGTCGACCTGGTCCACCGGGTGGCGGGCTCGTCCGTGCACGCCCTGGCCACGCCGCTGGTCACCAGGGCGGACGGCACGAAGATGGGCAAGAGCGAGGGCGGGGCGGTGTGGCTCGACCCCGAGCTCACCAGCCCCTACGCGCTCTACCAGTTCTGGCTGGCTGCCGAGGACGCCATGGTGGGCAGCTACCTGCGCCTGTTCACGTTCCTCCCCCGCGCGGAGATCGAGGCCCTCGAGGAGGCGACCCGGGACCAGCCCGCCGCACGCGCCGCCCAGCGTGCGCTCGCCCGCGAGGTGACGACCCTCGTCCACGGGGAGGCCGCCTGCGCGTCCGCCGAGGCCGCCAGCGCGGCGCTCTTCGGACGCGCCAGCCTGGAGGAGCTCGACGCAGCGACGCTGGAGGCCGCCGTCGCCGAGCTACCCCGGGCCACGGCCGCTCGAGGGGATGACCTGGACCTTCCCCGCCTGATGGTCGCCGCGGGCGTGGCGCCCAGCACGGGGGCGGCGAGGAGGGCCATCACCGAGGGGGGCGCCTACGTCAACAACCGGCGGGTGGACGGCGCGACCCCGGACGCCACGGCGGTGGCGCGCGAGCGGCTCCTGCACGGCCGCTGGCTGGTGCTGCGTCGCGGCAAGAAGACGCTGGGAGTGGTCGAGGTCGTCGCGTGAGCAGCTCCTCGACGCAGGCCAGAAGGCTGCCGGCAGCCCCCGACCGGTACCTGCACCCCCCTGCTTGACGGACCCGGGACGCTGACGTAGTGTTCCCCGAGTTCGCCCGGCAGGGAGGGACAGGGGCCAGAGAGCCTCTCGACCCACCGGGACGAAACACCAGGTTCGAACCACAGCAGCCCACGGGCTGGGGTATGGTTCTGGCCGCAGTGCGATCAGCTCGAGGACCGATGGTCTTCGACGATGAGCGTCTGTTCCTTGAGAACTCAACAGTGTGCATTGGTTGATGCCATGATGTGCGGTCGCGGTCTTCGGGTCGTGGTCGTGTGTTTGTGGTTGACAGTATTGAGATGGTTTTTGCCATGCTTGGTCTG
>JARICT010000045.1 GCA_029257185.1 Quadrisphaera sp. | reverse complement strand
GCACGACAGATGAGGGGGTCGACGCCATGGGGCGCGGCCGTCAGAAGGCGAAGCAGACGAAGGTCGCCCGGGAGCTGAAGTACTACTCCCCGGAGACCGACTACAACAAGCTTCAGAGGGAGCTCGGAGGCGGCGCCACCCGTACCGAGCCGGTCGCGGACGGGGACGAGAGGGACGACGACCCGTACGCGGACTGGAGTCGTCGCTCCGGCTAGGCCGGACGCTCTGGGCGCTGCCCCGACCCTGTGACCTGGTGATCCAGATCACAGGGTCGGGGCGCGTTCATGTCCGATGCGTGCCGACCAGGACCGCGCCGCCGCCCACGACCCCCTTGGTGCCGCGCACCATCTCGGCGTCGCGAGGGCCGCTGCCTCGGGCCACGACGGACCCGGCGACCCAGGCCTCGAGCCCGTCGGCCGTCAACCGCCGGACCGCGTCGTCGGCGGCGCCGCCCTCGACCACGGCCAGCATGCCGATGCCTTGGTTCCAGGTGCGCTCCGCGTCGTCGCCCGGCACACCGCCGAGACGTCCGAGGTAGCCGAAGACGGCCGGCGGCGCCCACGTCGAGCGGTCCAGCACGGCGTCGAGGTGCTCGGGCATCACCCGTGCCAGGTTGGCTGCGAGGCCGCCGCCGGTCACGTGGGAGTACGCGGCCACCGCGTAGCGGGAGTCCTGGGCGAGAGCGAGGCACGGCCTCGCGTACAGGCGGGTCGGCTCGAGCAGCTCCTCGCCCAGCGTGCGCCCCAGCTCGTCGACGTGCGCGGCCAGCGACAGCCGGGACTGCGCGACGATGCGGCGGACCAGGGAGTACCCGTTGCTGTGCAGCCCCGACGAGGCCATCGCGACGAGGGCGTCACCCTCTCGCACGCGGTCGGGGCCCAGCAGGGCGCCCGCCTCCACCACGCCGGTGGCGGCGCCGGCCACGTCGTACTCCCCCGCGCCGAGGAGGTGGGGGTGCTCCGCCGTCTCACCGCCCACCAGGGCGGCGCCGACCTCGGAGCAGGCCCGCGCGATGCCCCGCACGATGGCGGCGACCCGCTCCGGCACCACCGAGCCGCAGGCGATGTAGTCAGTCATGAACAGCGGCTCGGCGCCGCACACGACGAGGTCGTCGACGACCATCGCGACGAGGTCCTGGCCGATGGTGTCGTGGACGTCCATGGCCTGCGCGATCGCCACCTTGGTCCCCACCCCGTCGGTCGAGGTGGCGAGGAGCGGGTGGCGGTACCGCGCCAGCGCGCTCGCGTCGTACAGGCCGGCGAACCCGCCGGCGCCGCCGACCACCTGCGGCCCGTGGGTGGCCGCCACCGCCGCGCGCATCAGCTCGACGGCGCGGTCGCCGGCGGCCGTGTCCACCCCGGAGGCCGCGTAGGTGGTGCGAGGGGGGCGCGCGCCACCCGTCGCCCCGGTCGCCGCGGCGCTCACGACCGGGCCGCCACCGGCGCGGTGGTGGCGCTGGCCGGCGGGGTGACCGCGAGCTCGAGGATCTCCTGCCCGTCCACCTGGCCTCCCCCGAGGCCGGCCGGGGGCGGCGCCACGACGTCCGCCGGGGCGCCGTCACCGGTGCCCACGTGCCCCATGAGCGCGACGTCGTCCGGCAGGCCGGCCGGGTAGCGCCCGGTGAAGCACGCCGTGCACAGGCTCTCCGCCGGCTGCTCGGTGGCCGCGACCATCCCCTCCATGGAGAGGTGGCCGAGGGAGTCCGCGTCGATGCGCTGCCGCACCTCCTCCACGTCCATGCCGGAGGCGATGAGCTCGGCCCGCGAGGCGAAGTCGATGCCGTAGAAGCAGGGCCAGGTGATGGGCGGCGAGGAGATGCGCACGTGCACCTCCTCGGCGCCCGCCTCGCGCAGCATCCTCACCAGGGCCCGCTGGGTGTTGCCGCGCACGATCGAGTCGTCGACCACGACGAGCCTCTTGCCGGCGATGACCTCCCGCAGCGGGTTGAGCTTCAGGCGGATGCCCAGCTGGCGGATCGTGTCCGACGGCTGGATGAACGTCCGCCCCACGTAGGCGTTCTTCACCAGCCCCTGGCCGTAGGGGATGCCGGACGCGGCGGCGTAGCCGATCGCCGCCGGAGTGCCGGACTCCGGCGTGGGGATGACGAGGTCGGCCTCGACGGGGTGCTCCGCGGCCAGGCGCCGGCCCATCTCGCCGCGCGCGGCGTGGGTGCCGCGCCCGCCGATGGTGGTGTCGGGGCGGGCGAGGTAGACGTACTCGAACACGCACCCCGCCGGAGCGGGCTCGGCGAAGCGGGACCGGCGCAGCCCGTCGGCGTCGATGGCGATCAGCTCCCCGGGCTCCACCTCGCGGACCAGGGTGGCCCCCACGATGTCCAGCGCGGCGGTCTCGGAGGCGACCACCCAGCCGCCGTCCAGGCGGCCCAGCACCAGCGGGCGGACCCCGTGGCGGTCACGGGCGGCGTACAGGGTGCTCTCGTCCATGAACACCAGGGAGAACGCTCCCTCCAGGCGGCCCAGCACCTCCAGCGCCGTGGCCTCCAGGGTGTGGTCCGGGTCGCCTGCCAGCAGCGCCGTGACGAGCGCCGTGTCCGTGGTGTTGCCGCGCGCCACCTCGCTGTCGCCGGAGACGCCGTACCGCTCGTGGATGAGGGACCTCAGCGTGGCCGTGTTGGTGAGGTTGCCGTTGTGCGCCAGCGCCACGGTGCCCCCGGAGGTGTCACCGAGGGTCGGCTGGGCGTTGGCCCACTGGCTGGCGCCGGTCGTGGAGTAGCGGGTGTGCCCGATGCCCACGTAGCCGTTGAGGCTCCGGAGCGCGGACTCGTCGAAGACCTGGCTGACCAGGCCCATGTCCTTGTAGACGAGGATCTGCGAGCCGCTGGAGGCGGCGATGCCGGCGGACTCCTGCCCGCGGTGCTGCAGGGCGTAGAGCCCGAAGTAGATGAGCTTGGCGACCTCCTCGCCGGGGGCCCAGATGCCGAAGACCCCGCAGGCGTCCTGCGGGCTCTTCTCGCCGGGGAGGAGATCATGGGTGAGCCGTCCGTCGCCGCGAGCCACGGCGACATGGTCCCACAGCCGCGCCGTGGCCCTCCGGGCTCCGATCAGCGGCGGGCGGCCCGGCGACGCTGGCGGCGCTCGGCGCGGTGCGCCGCGAGGACCGCCGCCAGCCCCCCGAGCAGCGCGCCGACGATCCCCAGGACCACCGCGAGGTAGCCGAAGACCTGGAACAGGCCGTAGTCGACGCCGTCACGCCCCCCGGGCCGACCGAACACGATGGTCACCACGCCGGCAGCCACCACGGCCGCGACCACTCCGGTGAGGATGAAGACCCCGAAGCGGGGCCGCTTGACCACCGGCCGCCACGAGGTCTGCGGCCCGTGCGACGAGGCCTGCTCGGGCTGGTCCACGTGCCGACGCTACCCGGCCGCCAGGGGGAGCACCGCGCTCAGGTCCGCCCGGGCGCCGCTGGCGCGCACCACGCCCGACGCGACCGCGTCCGCCCACCGCAGGCTGCCGGTCACCAGCGCCAGCCAGGTGGCGGCGTCCGTCTCCACCACGTTCGGCGGGGTCCCACGGGTGTGCCGCGATCCCTCGAGGCACTGGGCGACGCCGAACGGCGCGACCCGCACCTCGACGGCCCCGCCGGGGGCGCGCTCGGCGAGCTCCTCGAGGCTCCACCGCACCGCGGTGGCCGTGAGGCCCCTGGCGACGCCCTCGTCGCGGTCACGGGCGGTGGTCCACGCCGCCAGGGCCGCCCGTCCGGTGGTGTCGTCGACGCGGCGGCGGGCTGGCACCCCTGAAGTATCCGTGACCCCTGCGACGGCGCAACGGCGTCGCCGACCGCCGCGAGGACGCATCGTCGTCCCGCTGGCGCATCACATCGATCAGATGATGTACCGTTTGACGATGCGCACCACGCTCTCGGTCGACGACGACGTGCTGCTCGCCGTGCGCGAGATCGCCGACGCCCACGGGGTCCCCCTCGGGACCGCGGTCTCAGACCTGCTGCGCCGAGCGCTGAGGCCCACGCCGCGGGTGACCACCGGCGAGGACGGCCTCCCGGTCATCACCGTCTCGGACGAGGCTCGACCGATCACCGGCGAGGACGTCGCCAGGGCGCTCGCCGAGCCGTGACGCTGCTGCTGGACGTCAACGTCCTGATCGCCTTCGCCTGGCCCTCGCACACCCACCACGCGAGGACCCGAGCCTGGTTCGCCCGCCGCGGGGAGGGCTGGGCCACGTCCCCGCCCACCGAGATGGGATTCGTCCGCCTGTCGGCCAACCCCTCCGTGGTGGGCCAGCCGCTGAGCCCGACGGAGGCGGCAGCGGTGATGGCTCGGCTGCGGACGATGGACGACCACCACTTCTGGCCCGATCCGGTCGACGCCGCTGGCGTCGACTGGCAAGCGGTCCTGAGCTACCGGCACGTGCCCGACGCCCACCTCGTCGCCATCGCCAAGGAGCACGGAGGGCGCGTCGCGACCCTGGACCGCCGTCTCGTCGAGCGCTCCGTGGACGGCGCGGTCCTCGTCACGTGATCCTCGCCTCGCCGGAGCGGCCCCCGGCTCACCGCGCCGAGCCGTGCGGTCAGGCCCGGAGCACCTCGCCCAGCGCCGCCGGGAGGGTCGCGTCGCGGGCGGCGGCCAGCTCGGCGAGGGTCAGCGTGAAGAGCCCCTGGACGTCGAGGGTGGGGGCCGCCCCGTCGCCGCCGGTGTCCGTCACCCCGATGCGCAGGTGCGGCACGCCGCGGGCGGTGCACACGTCGGTGAAGCGCACCTCCTCGCTGCGCGGCACGGCGACGACCGCCCGGGCGACGGACTCCGAGAACAGCGCGGTCGCCGCGTCCAGGCCGTCCCGCTCGCACAGCTCGCCCAGCCACACCCGCGCGCCGACGCCGTAGCGCAGGCACGACTCCACGAGGGCGATCGCCAGTCCGCCGTCGGAGAGGTCGTGGGCGGCGTCGACGAGGCCGTCGC
>JARICT010000055.1 GCA_029257185.1 Quadrisphaera sp. | reverse complement strand
GGATCACGCCGGCGTCATCCACCGCTCGATGAACCAGCTGCCCCGCGACCTCGACGAGACCACCCACGCGCGGTGCGAGGCGTTCCTGGTGCAGAAGTCGGCGGTGTTCGACCCGGCCGAGGTCGCCGTGATGGGCACGCGGATGCGTCGGGCGCTGAGCGACGACGAGGGACGGGCCGCTGATCGGGAGGAGGGTCGTCTGCTCGCTCGCGAGGCGCTGACCATGATCCTCGAGGAAGACGGAGCCTGGCGCCTGAACGGGGTGCTCGGACCGGAGTCCGGAGCCAGACTGAACGCCGCTGTCGACCGGCTCTCGGCTCCTGCGCCGGCTGTCGACGGTGTCCGTGACCAGCGTTCGGCCCGCCAGCGTCGCGCTCAGGCCCTGGTGCACCTCGCCGACGCGTGGCTCACCGGACGCGATCCCGCTCAGCCCGCCGCCTGGACCACGGAGACCACCGAGGGCATCGAGACCACCGAGCGCGCCGAGACCACCGAGCGCGCCGAGGGCAGCGAGAGCACTGATGGTGATGACGGCGCCGGCGCCGACAGTGCTGATGTCGACGGTGCTGGCCTTCACGTCGCCCAGCCGTCCGCGAGGTCGGAGGAGCGTTCTCGAGTGAGGGATGACGAGAACGGCGGGGTGGACCTCGGGCCGGCCTCGTCCTTCTCGTCTGCGCCATCGGTGCCTCCCGCGCCGCCGGCCCGGGTGCTCCCTGGTTCGGCGCGTACCCAGCTGACGGTGACCGTGCCGATCTCCGGGGTTCTCGGTGCTCGCGAGCCAGGGGCCACCCCGGGGTGCCTCGACGGTGGGTACCCGCTCTCACCCGCGACGCTGGCGGCGATGACCTGCGACGCCGTGGTCACACCCGTCCTCGTCGACGAGCAGGGCTCACCCCTGGACGTCGGGCAGCGCCAGTACGCCTTCCCGCAGCGGATCCGCGCTGCCATCACCCTGCGCGACGGCCGGTGCACCTGGCCTGGCTGCGATCGGCCGCCGACGTGGTGCCAGGTCCACCATCTGGTCACCTACGCCGAGGGTGGTGCCACCAGCGAGCGCAACGGGACCCTGCTGTGCGGTCACCATCACCGCACGGTCCACGCCCGGGGGTGGCGCGGGGAGCTCGACGGTGCCCGCGTCATCTGGCACCCGCCGCACCGCGAGGACCCCCACGTCCCACCACCACCGTGGATCCCCGACCTCGACCGGATCGTCACCGGCTGGCGCCGACGCTGGGCCGGGCCGGTCGAGCCCCGCGCCGCCTGAGCCCCGCCGCACGCGGAGCCACGGGCACCTCCGTGCCGCCAGGGTCGAGCAGCCGGTGCCCGACCCGTACATCGTCCTCGACGAGCGGCTGGCACGGGCGCAGGTCCGCCCACGCCTATCCCTCGTCCCGGGCACGACGGTCGTTCATCTGCCGCCACGAGCCGCCGGTGAGCGGGACCAGGGCGACGAGCACGTAGACCGTGCCGATGACGGCGAAGACGGGACCGAGGGGGAAGGAGTCGGCGGCGACGCCCGCCAGCAGGGCGCCGGCGGGGATGCCGGCCCAGGCGATGGAGACCATGAGGGTCTGGACCCGGGCGAGCATGTGCGGCGGCGAGAGCTCGAGGCGAAGGGTCCCGAGCAGAGGGTTGAGCATTCCTGCGGCGAGCCCGGTGCCGGCGGCGACGGCGACGAGCGCGACGGTCCCGGAGCCGAGGGCGAAGGCGGCTGACAACGGTCCCCCGGTGATGACGAAGGCGATCACGAACACCGCTCGGCGGGGCAGGCGGTGCCCCCAGGTGCTGAAGAGCACCGCGCCGAGGATGGACCCGCCGGCGATGGCTCCGGTGATGATCCCGGCAGCGGCCGCCCCGCCGAGCCGGTCGAGGGCGTACAGCGGGAGCAGGACGGAGAAGCGGGCGGTGTCCAGGGCGTTGAGCACCAGCACCACGAGCACGATGTTGCGCAGCAGGGGAGCGCGCAGCACGAAGCGGGCGCCGTCGGCGAGCTGGCGCCAGTAGCCGCCCTGCGGGCCCTCGCTCTCCTCGTCGTCGGACGCGCCTCGGGCAGCGCGCGGGACGAAGACCGCGACCAGGGCGATGGAGACGACGAAGAAGGCGGCGTCGACGAAGAACGCCTGCGCGGGGCCGACGACGGCCACGAGCAGACCGCCGAGCGGCGCGGCGGCGAACATCGCGGTGCGCTCGGCCCCGGACACCAGGCCGACGGCGCGCTCCAGCGGTACCCGGGCGTCGCGGGCCAGGGCGGGGAGCAGGACGGTGCGCGCGGTCTGCCCGGGGGTGTCGAACAAGCCGCTGGCCACCAGCAGGGCGAGCAGGCCCCACAGCGGCAGGTTCCCGGTCGAGCCGAGGACGGCGATCGCCAGCACCGTGAGCGCGCTGACCACGTCGGAGGCGATGGAGGAGAGCCGGTAGCCGATGCGGTCGACGAGGACGCCGCTGAGCGGGCCACCGAGGATGATCGGCAGGGTCGCCGCGGTGGCCGCCAGGCCGATGTCGGTGGCCGAGCCGCCGATGGACCGGACGTAGAAGGGCGCGGCGAACACGGTGATGGTGTTGCCCGCCTGCGCCATGGTGTGCGCTGCAGCCAGAGCGGCGAGCGCGACGCGGGGCCTCCGCGGCGTCGCAGCCGGCGGGGCGCTCACCCCTCGGCCGCCACGCCGGGCGGCTCCTGCCCCGGGTCGGGGAAGAGCTGGTGCTGCAGCGCGATGACGACGGCGTCCGCCGGGACGTCGCCGGTGCCGGGCGGCGCTGCCGGGTCGTGGGCGCGGTAGCGCTCCACCACCTCCGCGAGCTCGGCGCTCAGCCGCCTGGTCTCCTCCGCGGTGAGGGCGAGGACCCGGTCGCCGGTGCCGGAGAGCTCCTGCCACCGCCGGGGCCAGGCGTGCTGGGCGGTGAGCCAGGCGCGGGACCGCTCGGCGTACAGGTCCACGACGGCACGCTGGTAGTCCCCGGTGGCCGCGGCGGCGGCCTCGTCGTCGAGCGGGGGAGGACCGGTGGAGGTCACCGCGGCTCCCGCCTTCCACCAGCGGTCCCGCCCGTGCGTCGCGAGGCCGGCGAGGTCGCTCGCCTCGGCGTCGACGACGAACCCGGCGGCCGCGAGCTGGCGCAGGTGGTAGCTGGTCAGGCCGGAGGACTCCCCGCACCGCTGACCGAGGCGGCTGGCGGTCGACGGCCCCTCCACGCGCAGCAGTCCGAGCATCCGCAGCCGGAGCGGATGAGCGAGGGCTTGGAGGCGGGCCGTCTCGGTGACGACGTCGACCTGCCCCGGACGTCCGGACGGGGAGGTGTCCTGCGGGGAGGTGGTCACTCGACGAGCGTAGTCCTGCAAAACAGCCCTTGCAAAACAAACCTTGCACCCAAGGCTCGGGGCTAGGTCGCCCCGAGCCGCCTCGACACCTCGAAGGCAGCGTGCTGGGCCTGCTGACCCAGGACGCTCACCGTTCCCGCGGGCGTGCGGTAGGACGGCGCCGCGATGAGCACGGCGGCGACGGTCTCGCCGCGGTAGTCGCGCACGGGGGACGCCACCCCCACCACGTCAGGGGAGGTTCGACCGACGTTGACGGCGTATCCGCGCGCGGACACCTCGACCAGCTCCTCGACCAGGGCCTCCACGTCGACGGCGGCGCGACCTGCCAGGACCGGGTCGCCTGCCGCCATCCGTGCGCGCACCTCCTCGTGCGGGAGCTCGGCGAGGAAGACCCGGACCGAGGCGCTGTCGGCGGTCTCGTAGTGGGTGCCGAGCGCGGTGGTGTGCTTGATCTGCTGCGGGCTGGGCACCTGCTCGACCGTCACCGCCTGGCTGCCGCTGGACATCACCAGGGCGGCCGTCTCACCGCTGCTGAGCGCCAGATCGCGCAGCACGGGCAGAGCGGCCCTGCGCACGTCGAGGTTGGCCAGCAGCGGTCCGGCGACCGACAGCAGCCCGAGACCGAGGCGGTACTTGCGGCTGTGGGTGTCGCGCTCGACGATCCGCTCCTTCTCCAAGGTGGCGAGGATGCGCGACACGCTCGACTTGTGCAGGCCCACCCGGTGCGCGATCTCGGTGACGCCCTGCAGGGGGTCGTCGACCGTGAAGCAGCGCAGCACCTGGATGACGGTGACGATCACCGAGGCGCCCTCGGGTTCGGGGACCCCGGGCTCGTCCAGGTGCTGCGCTCTTCCATCTGCTCATCCTCGCCCGGTCATCCGACCGGCGCTCGATCAGTCCACGATGTTGTGGTCGGGGCCGAACGGGAACGTGGTGATGTTCTCGGCCCCCTCCTCGTTCACGACGAGGATGTCGTGCTCGCGGTAACCACCGGCTCCTGGCTGTCCGTCCGCAACGGTGATCATCGGCTCGATGGAGACGACCATGCCGGGTTCGAGCACCGTGTCGATGTCCTCACGGAGCTCGAGGCCGGCCTCCCGCCCGTAGTAGTGGGAGAGCACCCCGAACGAGTGGCCGTAACCGAAGGTGCGGTTCGCCAGCAGGCCGTGGCCGACGAAGATCTCGTTGAGCTCGGCGGCGATGTCCCGGCAGACCGCGCCGGGCTTGATGAGCTCGAGCCCGCGGCGGTGCACCTCGACGTTGACGTTCCACAGCTCGAGCGAGCGCTCGTCAGGCTGCCCGAGGAAGAGCGTGCGCTCCAGCGCCGTGTAGTAGCCGGAGATCATCGGGAAGCAGTTGAGCGAGAGGATGTCGCCGCGCGCCAGCTTGCGGGTCGTCGCCCAGTTGTGGGCGCCGTCGGTGTTCAGGCCGGACTGGAACCACACCCAGGTGTCGCGGATCTCGCTGTCGGGGAACGTCTTCGCGATCTCGTGGACCATCGCCTCGGTACCGGCGAGAGCGACCTCGTACTCGGTGATGCCCTCGCGGATCGCGGCACGGATGGCCTCGCCGCCGAGGTCACCGACGCGGCTCCCGTGCTTGATGAGCTCGATCTCCTCGGGCGACTTGAGCATCCGCTGGCGCATGGAGTCCTGGGCGACGTCGACGAGCTCGGCGCCCTCGAGCGCACCCTGCAGCTTGACGTGCGCGTCGAGGCTGACGGTGTCGAACTCGATCCCGACCCGCTTCGGCGTGATGCCGCGCTGGCGCAGCGCCTCGCTCACCCCGAACTGGAAGTTGTCGCGCCGCCAGTCGGTGTACACGATGTTCTCGCCATGGCTGCGGCGCCACGGCATGCCGGCGTCGATGTTCGCCGTGATGGTGACCTGCTCCTCGGGGGTCACGACCAGGGCGTAGGAGCGCCCGAAGTAGGTGAAGAGGAAGTCGGAGTAGTACTTGATGCCCTGGTAGGAGGTCAGGACGACGGCGTCGAGCCCCTTCTCCGTCATGATGTCCCGCAGGCCGCGGAGGCGCCGCTCGAACTCGGCGTCGGAGAAGGTCAGCGGGACCTTCGACCCGTTGTGGAGGACCTTGAGGCGCTCGAGCTCGGTGACGGAGGTGGGCGCAGCATTCATCTGGTGGTGCCCTTCGATCGGAGGAGACTTGCGGAGAGGGCGGACGTTCAGCGGTGCCTCAGCGCGTCGCGGCTCGTCTCGCGAGCCGCGGCGACGGCGATGAGCGAGATGACCGCCGCCGCCATCAGGTAGAAGCCGGGCGCCAGCTTGCTGCCGGTCTGCTGGATGAGCAGGGTGGCGACGAACGGCGCGGTCCCGCCGAAGAGCGCGTTGGAGAGGTTGAAGCTGACCGCGAAGCCGCTGTAGCGGTTCTTCGTCGGGAACAGCTCGGCCAGGAAGCTGGGCAGCGTGCCGTCGTTCAGGGTCAGCATGGCGCCGAGGACGATCTGGACCAGCAGGATGACGGCGAAGCTGGTCGTGTCCAGCAGCATGAACGCCGGCACCGTGAAGAGGACGAAGAGCACCGAGGCGCTGATCAGCACCTTTTTCCGGCCGAAGCGGTCCGACGCCAGACCGGTCAGCAGGATGAACCCGATGTAGGTGGCGAGCGCGACGGTCGTGGCGATGTACGACTTCGTCTGTGAGAGGCCGATCTCCTCGCTGAGGTAGGTCGGCATGTAGCTCAGGATGACGTAGAAGCCGACGGCGTTGAGCAGGACCGCGCCGGTGGCGATGAGCAGCGGCCGCCAGTAGTTGACGAACAGGTCCCGGATCGGGGCCTTGATGACCTCGTCCTCCGCGGCCAGCTCCTGGAAGGCCGGAGTGTCCTCCAGCTTGGTTCGGATGTAGCGGCCGATCAGACCCATGGGAGCGGCGAGCAAGAACGGCAGGCGCCAGCCCCAGCTCTCCATCTGACCGGTGTCGAGGACCCCGGTCAGCACCGCGGCGATGAGCGAGCCCAGGAGCAGGCCCGAGGCGGTGGACGCCGGCACGACGGCGGCGTAGAGCCCGCGCCGGTTGGCTGGCGCGTACTCCACGAGGAACGCCGACGCCCCCGCGTACTCACCCGAGGCGGAGAACCCCTGCACCACCCGGAGCAGGAGGAGCAGGAGCGGCGCCCAGATGCCGATCGTGTTGTACGACGGCAGCAGCGCGATGCAGAAGGTCGCGAGCGACATGATGAGGATCGACCAGCTGAGCGCGGTCCGCCGCCCGATCTTGTCGCCGATGTGGCCCCAGAAGAAGCCGCCCAGCGGTCGCACGAGGAACGAGACGGCGAAGAGGCCGAAGGTGGCGAGCAGCGCGGTCTGGCGGTCGGTGTCGGGGAAGAACACCGCGGCGATCGTCACCGCGAGGTAGCCGTAGACGGCGTAGTCGAACCACTCGACGAAGTTGCCGATGAAGCTGGCGCCGACGACGCGCCTGCGGGTCGAGCGCCCGACCCCGGCGGGGTCGGGCCGTTCCTGCCCGCTGAGCGTCGGGCCCAGGTCCGTGGACGACGCGTCCGGGCGCGGCGTATCGCTGTGGATATCAGACATCTTGCACTCCCACCGTTGGCAGTTGCATCAGAGTCAACCGAGTTGCGCCATCATGGAGATCATGGTGGCTCACGTCAAGCGGCGCGGTCGGAGACCGCGCGGCGGGCGTCAGAGCACGGCGCGCAGGGCCGCCTCGAAGTGCGTGGTGTGCGCGAGGGCGAGCGTTGCAGCCCGGTCGGCGTCACCCTCGGCGACGGCGCGCAGCAGGTCGACGTGCTCGACGATGTGGGCGTCGACCTCGGGCAGCTGGTCGAGCACGAGGCACCAGATGCGGGTGGCGAGGTTGTCCAGGCGGACGAGGGTCTCCTCGAGGTGCGGGTTCCCGGTGGCGCGGTAGACCAGCCGGTGCACGTCGATGTCGTGGAGCATGAGCGTGCGGTTGTCGACGTCGACGCCGCACAGGCGCTCGATCTGGTCGGCCTTGTCGTGGAAGCCGGCGCGGTGCTCGGGCCGGCTCACGAGCGCCGCGCGCCGCGCTGCCAGCGGCTCCAGCACCGTGCGCACCTCCGACACCGCGGCCAGGTCCGTGATGTCGATCCGGGTGGCGAAGGTGCCCCGACGGGGGAACGACACGACGAGGCGGTCGACCTCGAGCATCTTCAGGCCCTCGCGCAGCGGGGTGCGCCCGACCCCCAGCTCGGCGGCCAGCGCCTGCTCGTTGATCGGCGCGCCGGGGGCGATGTCCAGCATGATCAGCTGGTCACGGAGCGCGTGGTAGGCGCGCTCGGCCAGCGTGCCGTGGAGCTCCCGCCTGGTCGAGGACCCGAGCGCTGCCAGGTCTGCGGGAGCGCTGCTCATCGGACGACGTACTCCTCAGCCGGGGCGGATTCGGTCAACGAGATCTTGACCGCTCGGTCATCGTACGCTACGTTCCGACGCAGATATATCAACCGCCGACCAATGATGCTCCAGGCGACCGACGACGCTCCAGGGATGGGTGAACGCGATGACCGCACGATCCACAGGCACGGCGGAACTGCTGAGGCCCTCCTCCGGGACGTGGCTCGACCAGGGGCTGGCCGAGGTCGACGGCGAGGTCGACCAGGCGATCGCCGCCGAGCTGGGGCGCCAGCAGGACACCCTCGAGATGATCGCGTCGGAGAACTTCGCCCCCCTCGCGGTGATGCAGGCGCAGGGCTCGGTGCTCACGAACAAGTACGCCGAGGGCTACCCGGGTCGCCGCTACTACGGCGGCTGCGAGCACGTCGACGTCGTGGAGCAGCTCGCCATCGACCGGATCAAGGCCCTGTTCGGCGCCGGCTTCGCCAACGTGCAACCGCACTCGGGCGCCCAGGCCAACGCCGCGGTGATGCACGCGCTGATCCGTCCCGGCGACACCATCCTCGGTCTCGAGCTGGCGCACGGCGGGCACCTCACCCACGGCATGAAGATCAACTTT
Organism: Quadrisphaera sp.; assembly: GCA_029257185.1. Classification (GTDB taxonomy): domain Bacteria; phylum Actinomycetota; class Actinomycetes; order Actinomycetales; family Quadrisphaeraceae; genus CADCUY01. The sequence goes on along the minus strand of JARICT010000055.1, from coordinate 1,173 downwards.
TCCGGGCGTCTCTACGACGTGGCCTCCTACGGCGTCCGCGAGGACACGCACCTGGTCGACATGGCCGAGGTCGAGCGACTCGCCCACGAGCACCAGCCCAAGATGATCATCGCAGGCTGGTCGGCCTACCCCCGCCAGCTCGACTTCGCGGAGTTCCGCCGCATCGCCGACGCGGTCGGCGCCTACCTCTTCGTCGACATGGCCCACATCGCCGGCCTGGTCGCCGCGGGCGTGCACCCCTCGCCGGTGCCCCACGCCCACGTCGTCAGCTCGACGACCCACAAGACGCTCGGCGGTCCGCGGGGCGGCATCATCCTGTCCAACGACGCCGCCATCGCCAAGAAGATCAACTCGGCCGTCTTCCCCGGCCAGCAGGGTGGTCCGCTCGAGCACGTCATCGCCGGCAAGGCCGTGGCGTTCAAGCTCGCGGCCACCGAGGCGTTCACCGAGCGGCAGACGCGCACCCTGGAGGGGGCCGCCATCCTCGCCGAGCGGCTCCGGCAGCCGGACGTCGCTGCTCGAGGCATCAGCGTGCTCACCGGCGGGACCGACGTGCACCTCGTGCTCGTCGACCTGCGGCACTCCGAGCTCGACGGGCAGCAGGGCGAGGACCTGCTGCACTCGATCGGCATCACGGTCAACCGCAACGCGGTCCCCTTCGACCCGCGCCCCCCCATGGTCAGCTCGGGGCTGCGCATCGGCACCCCGGCCCTCGCCAGCCGCGGGCTCGACGCCGAGGCTTTCGCCGAGGTCGCCGACATCATCGCCTCGGTGCTCGCTGCCGAGGCCGGGAGCGCCGACGTCGAGTCGCTGCGTTCCCGCGTCACCGCCCTCACCACGCGCTTCCCCCTGTACGCCAGCACCTCGGAAGGCCAGTCATGAACCAGCGCGAGCTGCCCCAGCACCCCGAGTTCCTCTGGACCAACCCGGACCCGAAGAAGAGCTACGACGTCGTCATCATCGGCGGCGGCGGCCACGGCCTGGCGACCGCCTACAACCTGGCCAAGAACCACGGCATCACCAACGTGGCCGTGCTCGAGAAGGGGTGGCTGGCCGGGGGCAACATGTCCCGCAACACCACCATCATCCGGTCGAACTACCTCTGGGACGAGTCGACCGCCATGTACGAGACGTCGCTCAAGCTGTGGGAGACCATGGAGGAGGACCTCGGCT
>JARICT010000048.1 GCA_029257185.1 Quadrisphaera sp. | reverse complement strand
CGACGGCTCTGCCGGTCCTCGCGCTCGTCTCCTGCGCCGTGCTCGCCACCCAGCAGCGTGACGCGCTGACGTGGGCCATCGCCGCCGGGGCCGTCGTGGTGGGCGTGCTCCTGCACCTGGTGACCCGCCGCAGCGCGACGCGCGGGGGCGACGCCCCGGCCGGCGCACAGGGCTGACGCACCGGCACCCGACCGCCGCAGAGCGGCCACCCGTCCGCACGGCTCCACCCCCCCGCTGACGCGACGGCGTGCCGATGACCCGCCCTCGGCGCGGGCCGCTCGGTGCGACACGTAGGAGGTCGTGACCAGGTGTGCCGACTGTCCGCCGGCGTTCTCAGGGGTGGGAGTGCCCCGGCCGTCCCGGTTGGTAGGAAGTGGGACGGCCTTCGCTCCGCGGGGGGCGCTGACGCGGTTCCGTCGACGAGGGCATCCCAGAGGTCGTGCCCACAACCTTGTCCCGCCGACGACGTACGGAGATGACTACTGGCACGGTCCGTTGCGCAAGGCTTCTCGACTCGCAGATCACTACTGGGTGATCGGCGCTTGGAGCCAGTCCAGTGCTGCGCCGTGCGGGTGGGCCAGGGCGAGCGGGGTGTCATCGAGGGAGACCACGAACCTGCCCGCGACGTCTGTGCCCGCCGGTAGGGCGGCGTGCACGTCAGGAAGGACACCGGGGCCCTCAGCGCCCAACCGGTGGGCACCGGCGGCGGCGATCACCGCCCTCACCTCGCTGCGCGCCTCAGCGTTGATGTAGGCCAGCGCGGCGGTGTGGGTGACCACGACCGTGGCCGGCCCTGCTTCGGGCGCCAGGGCCTGCGCGCAGGTTCGGGCTTCGTCGATCAGGGCGGCCAGATCGCTGGTCATGTCCCCGGCGCGGACCTCTGCCCGGGCATCAGCGGCGAGGTCGAGCGCCGCGCTCAGGCGCTCGGCACGCTCGACGTGCTCGGGCCAGACCAGGCACTGCAGCCAGCGGCGCTCCTCGGGATCGGCGGGATCGACCGGGTGCAGGTCCAGGCCCGCGCGCCAGGTGATCGACGGGACCGCCTGCGGCAGTGGCGCCGGTCCGCTCACGGCGCACGCCAGGGTGACCGGGCTGTGTGGATCTCCTACCTGGTGCACCTCGGCGTCGGTGGTGTAGCGGTAGCGCCAGGAGTCGTAGAGCAGGCACAACCCGGCGCTTGCTCCGATCTCGACCAGGGCGAGGGGTCCTGGTGAGCGAGCGGCCAGGGCCGCCAGCGCGGGCAGCAGCAGCGCGCAGCGGGCGGCCTCGTTGGTCTGGGTGCGCCGTGTGCGCAGCACCTCCAGGACCGCTGCCGGGTGCTGGTCGATCCACGCCAGCGCGACATCTGGCTCGTGGACGTCCACGCCGTGCCAGCGCAGCGCCGCGAACAGCAAGTTCGGCTGACGTTGGGAGCGGTCGACCTGCTCGAGCAGCTCGATGGCGCCGCGGTCTTCCGCGATCGCCAGGGCGAGGCGCTCGTAGGCGGGCGAGCTGCCGTGACCTTCCACCTGTGCCCACCGCCGGTTGCCCTGCGCGATGTCCGCTTGGCCAGAGCCCGATCTCTTGTCGACCATGCGGTCAGTCTGCGATGCACCAGCTCTGATCCCAACCCAGCCGGATGCTTCACCAGTGCACGCCAGGCAGGAAGGCGCAGCCGCCGTCGCCCTTCCTTGGATCTGCGACGCCAGAGGTGGTGGGACGCGCGGGGCTCGGACGGGTGCTCGATTTCGGACTCCAGGCCGGTGGTAGGCGTCCAACGGTCGCTGGCACGATCATCTGATGGGCGAGTACGGCTATCGGGAGTCGGTGTCGCCGCACGTCGGGGTGGTGTGGTGGGCGCAGGTCGACCAGGACGCGCGCTATGTCGATGCCGCGAACGAGTTCTGGGGGTTGTCGTTCGGGACCGGCGCCGGTGGTGAGGCGTCCGCGACGCTGATCGGGCCGAGCCTGGAGCCGCGCGTGCTGGACCTGCGGGTGGGGGAGCGCGGATGGGGCGTGGAGCTGGCCGCGCACGTCTTCGTCCGCGGCACGGATAAGGGGGTGCTGGTCGGGCAGATGCAGGCCCTGGTCAGCGACGGGCGGTGGTTCGAGCTGGCCGGGGTGCGCCTGCCCGTCCCCGACGTCAACGCACTCGAGGGCCTGGTCGAGGTGCTGGTGCGCCAAGGCGTGCTGGTCGCCGACGCTGACGTCGCCGCGGCCCTGGCGGGGCAGCCGGTGCCCTGGTCTGAGCGCAGCGCCCACCGCCGCGTCAGCGGCGCGGCGGGGATGGGCGCGAAGAAGGTCGAGCAGCTGCAGCGCGCCCGCGCGGCGTACGCGCTGCTCCAGGACGGGTGGCCCTTGGCCGCGGCAGCGATCGAGGCCGGGTTCGCCGACCAGGCCCACATGACCCGGGCGTTCACCGCCCTGGCGGGCACGTCTCCGGGACGGATCCTGGCGGGCGGTCCGTCACCGTTCGACTCCCGACCCTGAGCGACGCTGCGTCCGGGTTCGAGCTCCCGGACGTGGCCGTTTTTTTCAATCAGAGAGCGGGCCACGGGAGTCACGCTGGTGCTACCTCGACGAAAGGACACCACCGTGACCACACAGACGGCTCCGCCGAGCACCACCTCTACCGTGCCCGCCGTTGCGCAGGAGGCGATCGAGGAGCTGCACCGCCGCCTCGACCAGATCGTCTGGCCGAGGCGGAGCGTAGGAGCCGCGGTGCCCGGCTTCGACACCGACCGGCTGCGCCCGCTGGTCGAGCGTTGGCGCCACGGTTTCGACTGGCGCGCGCTCGAGGCTCGCCTCGAGGCGCTCGGCCAGTTCATGACCACCACGGCCGACGGGCGCCGGTTGCACGCTCTGCACTCCCGCGGCGGCGAGGCGCTGCCGATCTTGCTGGTCCACGGCTGGCCGGACTCCCCGCTGCGCTTCCTGGACCTGATCCCGCTCTTGAACGCCGCCGGGCGCGACGTGGTGGCCCCGTCGATCCCCGGGTTCGGGCTCAGCGAGGAGCCGGTTGGTGAGATCTCGCGCGATCTCGTCGCCGAGGACTTCCACGCCCTGATGACCGAGCTGGGCTATTCCCGCTACGCCGTGCACGGTGGGGACTGGGGCAGCGCGATCGGAACCGCCCTGGCCAGGCTGCACCCTGAGGCCGTGGCCGCGCTGCACCTGAGCGACGTGCCCTTCGACCTGGCCTTCACCATCGACGAGGCCACCGCCACGCAGGCGGAGGTGGCCTACCTGCGCAGCATCGAGCACAGCGCCGGCGGGGAGCTCTACCAGGCGGGGAACATCAGCCAGCCGGACGTCACCGCGCTGGCGCTGAGCGACTCCCCCGTCGGGCTGCTGGGCTGGCTGGCCCACCTCTACGACCAGTGGAGCGAGGAGGAGATCGACCCCGACCACCTGCTGGCCAACGCCTCGCTGCTGTGGCTGACTGGGACCGTGCGCTCCTCGATGCGCCTGTACTGCGAGCCGGCAGGTGCCTGGGACACCTCGGCCTGGGAGGACGCGGATGCTCGAGACTGGGGAGGACAGGACGCCGAGGGAGCGCAGACCACCGGGTGGGGCGAGAGCGCGTCCTGGGCGCCGGAGCGGCTCGAGGTCCCGACCGCGTTCGCGCTCTTCCCCCAGGACCTGGCCATGGCCCCGCGCGCTCTGGCCGAGCGGCACTTCGCCGTCGAGCGCTTCACCGTGATGCCCCGCGGCGGGCACTTCGCGGCACTGGAGCAACCCGACCTGCTAGCAGAGGATCTGACCGCCTTCCTCGACAGGCGCTCATGAGGATCGTTCACGGCTCGGCGCGGCGGAAGGACGAGTCCCGAGCTCTCGTCGCTCGGCTGGACGTCGCCGCGAAGCAGCTGGCGTGAGGCCGGTCCTGACACGGCGCGCGCTGAACCGGGTCACCCTCGCCAGGCAGCTCCTCCTCACCCGGGCACGGATGCCGGTGCCGGCGGCGGTGGCGCACCTGGTCGGGCTCCCAGCGCAGAGCCCGCAGACCTGGTACGTCGGGCTGTGGTCGCGACTGGCCGACCTCGACCCGGTCGCCGCCGGAGCGCTACTGGAGCGGCGCGAGCTGATCCGGATCCCGGCGATGCGCTCGACCCTCCACCTGCTGACCGCCGACGACGCCCTGGCGCTGCGTCCCCTGACCCAGCTGGTGATCGAGCGCAGCACCGCGGGCGGCTTCGGACGCCACCTCGACGGGATCGACCGCGGCGCCTTGGCCGCGGCGGCGCGCGACCTGGTCGAACAAACCCCGCGCACCGCTGGCGAGCTGGGCCGAGCGTTGACCGAGGACTTCCCCGGCCGCGACCCGGGCGCCCTGGCCCAGGGCGCCCGGGCGTGGCTGCCGATGGTTCAGGTTCCCCCGCGGGCGGTGTTGCAGCGCAGCGGGCCGGCCCGTCAGGCACCCCTGGACACCTGGCTCGACCGCCCGCTCGCCGCCATGGCGCTGGAGCAGCTCGTGATCCGCTACCTGGCCGCCTTTGGGCCAGCGACGGTCCGCGACGTGCAGGCCTGGTCCGGTCTGACCCGCCTGGCCGAGGTGCTCGAGGGTCTGCGCCCACGCCTGGAGGTGTTCGCCGACCCTGACGGCGCCGAGCTGTTCGACCTGCCCGACGCCCCGCGCCCCCCGCCCGACACCCCCGCCCCGGTCCGCTTCCTCTACGACTTCGACAACCTCCTCCTCGGCTACGCCGACCGCCGGCGCGTCCTGGGAGACCTGACCAGCGCCGACTACACCGCCCACGGGTACGGCCCGACCTCCCAGCGACAACCGTCCTCGGTGCTCGTCGACGGCACCGTCACCGCCACCTGGACCATCACCACGACACCTGGGACGGCGGCACTGACCATCCGCTCGTTCCGGGCTCTTGGCCGGTCCGAGTTCAACGACGTAGGCGCCGAAGGCAAGGCCCTCCTCGCCTTCCTGCACCCTCACCGCACACCCACCATCCGCCACGGGTGACCCGAGCGAGCCCTCGGAGGGGCCGTCGCTGTTCCTTGGTTCTGCGACACCAGGAGAAGTGGGACGGGGCGGGCGCTGTGCTGCTCGCGCGAGGCCGGGTGCGGTGGTCTGCCACGATCACGGCCATGCCGGGAGCGTCGACGTCGCCACGCCTGCTGAGCGACTCCACGAGGGCGTGGACGGCCCTCGCGTGGTCCCTGCTCGTGCTGCCGGTGGTGTTGGTGCTGCAGGCCTGGCGCGATGCTGCGCTCTCACCGGTCGCAGGGGTGTTCTTGGTCTACGCGGTGTTCACGCTGGTCTACCTGGTCCTGACGCTGCGGGTCTTCCTGCCCGCGACGCCCGAGATGCTCGCGACGAGGGCCCCGCGGGCACGATCCGCGCGAGAGCGCCTGGCGCAGCTCGCCAACGGCGGAGCCGCCGGGTTCGGGTTCTCGGTGCAGATCGCCGCGGCGGCCTTCGCGGCGGCCGTGGTGATGGTCGCCGTCGACGGGCTCGTGCCCGAGCGCGACCGCGTGCTGACCCTGGTCACGGCGGCGATCACCGTGGTGGCCGCCTGGCTGGTGGTTGCGGTCAGCTACGCGGTGGAGTACGCCCGCACCGACCTGAATGACGGCGGCCTGGACTTCCCCGGCCACGACGAGCTGGGCTACCGCGACTACCTCTACCTGTCCCTGGCCATCTCCACCACGTTCGGGACCACCGACGTGGGCGTGACCAGCACCGCGGTGCGCCGCCTGGTCTCCGGGCACTCGCTGATGGCGTTCATCTTCAACACCCTGATCCTGGCCCTGGTCGTCGCCGCGCTCATCGGGTGAGCCCTCGTCCTCGCTACGCCGCGCTGTCCGGCGGACGAGGCTCTACTGGGAGCGCTGGGAGCGCTGGGAGCGGTCGTTCCGGGCGGCGACCAAGTAGCCCACGACGGCCGTGGCGATCATCCCCCATAGGAAGACGTTCCCCAGACCGCGGGGAACATCACCGATCACCCACCCGACCAAGAGACCGAGCAAGGCGCTGATCACTGTGCCGGCACCGATCACGGTGGAGACCCGCATCCTTGCGCCCTGGGTGCGGTCGGGCTGCTGGGCGGAAGCCCTACGTCGTTCCATGGCGGGACGCTAGCGCGCCACCGCGCACCGCCCCGAAGTGGCGACATCGGCCCGAGGGGAGCCCCAAGCGCGCCCGGCACGCCTGATTCCCTAGCCGTGCGTTTGAGGTACACCCCAGATGCACGCCCGGCCGATACCCCGACACGCGTGCAGGTAGGGCCCCGATCGGCCTTGATGCTCAGGTCTGTTCTACGGTTTAGACATGGCGGGACAGATTTTGGGCTACGTGCGGGTGAGCAGCACCGATCACAACCCTGCCCGTCAGCTCGAGGCCATCGGGGCTGTGGAGGAGACCTTCATCGACCACCTGTCCGGCAGCAGTCGCACCGAGCGCACTGCCCTGGCCACGATGCTGCGCCACGCCCGACGAGGCGACACGGTGCGCGTGGCCTCAATGGACCGGCTCGCGCGATCGGTGGTCGATCTCGCCGCCATCG
>JARICT010000047.1 GCA_029257185.1 Quadrisphaera sp. | reverse complement strand
GGACCCAAGGGCGGGCCGGGGATGCGCGAGATGCTGGCGATCACCGGCGCCATCAAGGGCGCCGGGCTGGGCAAGGACGTGCTGCTGCTCACCGACGGGCGCTTCTCCGGCGGGACGACCGGGCTGTGCGTCGGGCACGTCGCGCCCGAGGCGGTGGACGCCGGGCCGATCGCGTTCGTGGCCGACGGCGACCGGATCCGGCTCGACGTGACGGCCAAGACCCTCGACGTGCTCGTCGACGAGGCGGAGCTGGCGCGCCGGGCGCAGGGCTTCGAGCCGCCGGCGCCGCGCTACACCCGCGGCGTGCTGTCGAAGTACCGCAAGCTGGTGGGCTCCGCGTCCGGGGGAGCGGTGCTGGACTGAGGGCGGCGCCGCGGCGGGCGGTGCGGCGCTGCTGTCGACGCGGACGCTGCGTCCTCGCGCGACACGCCGGTCCGCTGCGGCCGACCCGCCGGCTGCCGGCCGAGGGCGCAGCGTTCCTGCTCGGGGGACGGCAGGCAGCCCCGCCGTCGGACCGGGGACGCCCTGCCGCGCTCCGGGGTGACTTCCACCCGGCTGTGGGTCCCCGGTCGCGGGATGACAGGGGGCCCATGGCCAGGGGTGGGCGGGGTGGGAGGAGACGGGGAAGGTGGCGCGGTGACGGGTGGACACGCCTCGGCCGCGCGCCGTCAGCGCAGGTGGCCGCCGTCCGCGACGACGCGGCCGGCCCGCAGCACCGTGCGCTCGCGCGGGCGGTCCATCACCGCCGACGTGGGGGTGTCGCCGGGCAGCAGGACGAGGTCCGCACGGTCGCCGACGCGCAGGCCCGGTCGCTCGCTCGTCGACGTGAGCCGGGTCGCTCCGGGGTCCACGACGGAGGCGCCCCCCACGGACGCGACGGCGAGGCAGTGCTCGATCATCGCGTCGACGCGGAAGCCGTTCGTGAAGGCGAGCTGCCACGTGCGGTCGAGCATGTCGGTGGTGCCGTAGGGGGACCAGTGGTCGCGCTGCCCGTCCTGACCGAGACCGGTGCGCACCCCGCGGGACGCCAGGTCCTCCAGCGGCAGCGGCGCTCGCGTGCCGGGCGCCACGGTGGTCACCGCGACGTCCCAGACCGCCAGCTCGTCCAGGACGGCCGCGAGCTCGGGCGACACCGGGCCGCCGAGGGCGAAGGCGTGCGCCAGGGTCAGGCGCGAGCGCAGGCCGTGCGCCCGGACCCGCTCCAGGAGCAGGCTGGTCGAGAACAGCCCCAGCGGCCCCGGCTCGTGGAGGTGGACGTCGATCGGGGCGTCGTGGCGCTCGGCGACGGCGAAGACCGCGTCGAGGTGGCGCACCGGGTCGCGGTCCAGGGCGCACGGGTCGATGCCTCCCACGACGTCCGCGCCGGCCGCCATCGCGGCGTCGACCAGGTCGGGGACCCCGGGCTCGAGCAGCATCCCCGCCTGGGGAAAGGCCACCACCTGGACGTCGGCCCGCCCGGCGTGCTCGGCGCGGGCGGCGAGCACGCCCTCCAGGCGCTCCAACCGGCAGTCCGCGTCGACCTGCGCGTAGGACCTGGCGCGCGTGGTGCCGAAGGTGATGGCCGAGCCCAGCGTGCGCCCGGCGCGCTCGGCCACGGGGCCGTCGTCGCGCCAGTGGGCACGGTCGTCGGCGATGAGGTTCCACAGCGGGCCGGGCTCGGAGGTGTGGGGCTTGAACGGCAGACCGATGCGGGTGGAGTCGAGGTGCACGTGAGCGTCGGTGAAAGCGGGCAGGGCGAGCCGTCCGGCCCCGTCGACGTCGTCGGGGCCTGGCGCCGACGAGGGGTCGTGCGGCGCGACGGCTGCGATGGCCCCGGCGTCCAGGGCCAGGTCGGACAGCGCACCGCCCCAGGGGCGGACACCGCGCACGACGGTGCGGGGAGGCGGTGACGGGCACGCCGCTGTCGGGACCGGGTCTGCGGAGGTCATGGGGCCTGCCTATCGCAGCCTTCCCCGGGGGGGCGAGGGCCGGTACGTCGTGGCGTGGGTGTTCATCGGCTCCTATCATGGATAGCATGAGTATCCAAGGACTGACGAAGGAGATTCCATGACCCACACCGTCCTCATCGCCGTCCACGCCGCCTCGGCCACGCTGGCGCTGCTGCTCGGGCTCGCGGCTCTGCCCGGGGGCAGGGCGCTGCGCGGACACCTTGCCGGGCTCGGAGTCATGGAGCTCTCGCTGGTCGGCGCCGTGGTCGTCGGGTGGCAGCGCAACGGGCCGGTGCTCGGCGTGGTCTTCGCAGGGCTCCTCGCGCTCGGGGCGGTGATGTGCTGGCGCGGGTGGGCGGCGTGGCGCCAGCGTCCTCGCTCGGGGGCGCGCCCGTCACCGGCCTACGTCGGTCATGTCGGGTTCACGCTGGTCTCGCTGGTGGACGCCTTCGTCGTCGTCACCGTCCTGGACGCCGGGGCGCCGCTCTGGGCCGTCATCGCGTCAGGCGTCGCCGTCGGGGTGGTCGGTCACGCGGTGCTCATCGCGACGTCCGCGAGGCTCACGCGGAGCCCGGCGGCACCGGTGACGGCCCGAGCCGGACACCGTCTCGCGCCGTCACGGTGACCCGGCGCGCGGCTCAGGCGGTGGGCAGGCGCCCGTGCGCCACGGCCGCGACGAGGGCGGCGTGGTCGACCTCGGTCTGGTCGGCGTAGCGGCGCGCGAAGGTGCACAGCGCCTGCTCCACCGTGTCGGAGGACCCGAGGTACCCGGCGATCATCGAGGCCCCGGACGTGCGTGCGTGCCCCTTGGCCAGCAGGCGCCCGCAGATGCCCGCGTAGTCCTCCAGCGCGCTCGCGCCGATCCCGTCGAGCGCCACCGAGCCCTTCATGTTCCGCAGCTGGCGCACGTAGTACTGGTTCGCCCCGACGCTCGTCCACCCCAGGAGCGGGTCGGAGACCGTCTGCAGGGCCTGCTGGTACTCCACCACCCGCCGTCCCTGGTGGTCGTGCCACGCCGAGTCGCCGTGGACGTGGGGGGCGATGACCGAGCGCCGCGCCTGCTTCATCTGCAGGAACACCACGTCGTCGGGGTCGCTGCCCTCGAGCAGCGCCACGTAGGCGCGCAGCCCGACGCTGCCCACCCCCACCACCTTGTGGGCGATGTCGACGAGCGTGTAGCCGCCGAGCATCCGGGCCCAGTGCGGCGGCAGCGTGGCCAGGTACCGGTCGAGGGCAGCGGGCAGCAGGTCGGCGTCGTCGTCCTCGGGGGCGGTGACCAGCGGCGGGGACAGCGAGATGCGGCGCACCGCGCCCCGCTGCTCGGTGAGCTTGGGCAGCGCCCGGTCCGAGGTGCGCCTCGACGCCCGCCGGGAGGCCCGGTCGAGCTCCTGGTGGAGCGAGGAGTCCGACGCCTCGTCGTGCAGGGCGTCCAGGTCCACGTGCTCGAAGCTGCGGGCCATCAGGGGGCGGTGGGCGAGGTCGCGCACGTGCAGGCGGTAGGCGCGCACGGCGCCGGCGGTGGCCGCCGAGCAGTCACCCTCGCCCAGGCCGTTGCTCCGACCAGCCACCCAGATGCTGGCCGCCAGGCGGCGCAGGTCCCACTCCCACGGTCCGGGGTGCGCCTCGTCGAAGTCGTTGAGGTCGAGGACGAGGTCCCGCGAGGGCGAGCCGTAGAAGCCGATGTTCCCCACGTGCGCGTCACCGCAGATGACCGGCCAGATCCCCGTCGACGGCAGCGACGCGAAGTCGTCCGCCATGACGCCGGCGCTCCCGCGCAGGAACCCGAACGGGGAGGCGGCCATGCGGGCCACGCGGACGGGGACGAGACGGCTCAGACGGCCCTCGTGCAGCCGCTGGACCTGGTCGACGACGTCGACGCGGTCGCTCGCGGGCTCCCAGCCCGCCAGCGACGAGCGGTGCACCTTCTCGCGCAGGCCCCGCCCGGTCTCCCAGCGCTCTGCGCGGGGCACGGGGCGGGCGAGCAGCGACCCGTAGGGGGCGCCGTCGGCGGAGCCGAGGACGGTGTGGGGCGTGTGCACGGCGCCAGCATGGCGCAACGGCCCCGCCCCCTCGGCGATGGACGCCCGTGGGCCTGCCGGGGGTCCGGCCACACCGTCGATCAGGGGTCTCTCCCGGCGGGTACCATGCTGACGGCGGGCCACGGCGCGGGGATCACCTGTCCTCGGGCCCAGCCCGCCCGGTTCCGACAGGCCCCACCACCCGCGGGGCACGGGATGCGTCGACGCGGGGCGGCACCACCTGCCGCCCACCCGCCCACCGCGGGAGCCCGCCGAGGCGCGACCACCGCCCACCCCATCCCACGGCGCGCGTCGTGGGGGCCGCAGGAGGAGCTCATGACTGCCACGACCACCCGGACCGGCGACGGCGCACCGACCGGCGACGGCTCGGCGCCCAGCAGGGCCGCGACCTCGAGGAAGAGCCCGAAGCCCGCCCGGGGCGGCGCCGGGTCCGACGCGTTCGTCCCCGGGCCGACCCCCACCGCCAGCGCCTCGTCGCCGGTGACGGCCGCCCAGGCGAGGGCGTCCCAGACGCCGTCGCCGCGCGCCGGCCAGCGCGAGACGATGACGGGCGCGGCGTCGATCGTGCGCTCGCTGGAGGCGATGGGCGTCGACGTCGTGTTCGGCCTGCCGGGCGGGGCGATCCTCCCCACCTACGACCCGCTGCTGGACAGCCCGAGCGTGCGCCACATCCTCGTGCGCCACGAGCAGGGCTCCGGCCACGCCGCGCAGGGCTACGCCTCCGCCACGGGACGCGTGGGGGTCTGCATCGCGACGTCGGGGCCGGGAGCGACCAACCTCGTGACCGCCATCGCCGACGCCCACATGGACTCGGTGCCCATGGTGGCCATCACCGGGCAGGTCGGCAGCGGGGCGATCGGCACCGACGCCTTCCAGGAGGCGGACATCGTCGGCATCACCATGCCGATCACCAAGCACAACTACCTGGTGACCAACCCCGACGACATCCCGCGGGTGATCGCCGAGGCGTTCCACCTCGCCGCGTCCGGCCGGCCCGGGCCGGTGCTGGTCGACGTCACCAAGGACGCCCAGCAGGCGACGACGACGTTCTCGTGGCCGCCCACGTTCGACCTCGACGGGTACAAGCCCACCACCAAGCCCCACGCCCGGCAGGTGCGGGAGGCCGCGAAGCTCATCGCCGCGGCGCAGCGACCGGTGCTCTACGTCGGCGGCGGGGTCATCCGCTCCGGCGCCTCGGACGCGCTCGCCGCGCTCGTCGAGGTGTCGAACGCGCCCGTCGTCACCACCCTCATGGCGCGCGGCGCCCTGCCGGACAGCCACCCGAACAACCTCGGCATGCCGGGCATGCACGGCACGGTCGCGGCGGTGACCGCCCTGCAGAAGTCCGACCTGCTGATCTGCCTGGGAGCGCGCTTCGACGACCGCGTGACGGGTCTGCTGAGCTCCTTCGCCCCCGGCGCCGCAGTCATCCACGCCGACATCGACCCGGCGGAGATCAGCAAGAACCGTCGAGCCGACGTCCCGATCGTCGGTGACGCCCGCGAGACCATCAGCGCCCTGGTCCCCGCTCTGGCAGCCCAGCACGAGGCCGGCAAGCGCGCGGACCTCAGCCAGTGGTGGCGCCAGCTCGAGCAGCTGCGGTCCACCTACCCGATCGGCTACGACGAGCCCGAGGACGGCTCGCTCTCGCCCCAGCACGTCATCGAGCGCATCGGCCAGCGCAGCGGACCGGACACCATCTTCACGTCCGGCGTCGGTCAGCACCAGATGTGGGCGGCGCAGTTCATCCGCTACGAGAAGCCGGGCCGCTGGTTGAACTCCGGCGGACTCGGCACCATGGGCTACGCCGTCCCCGCGGCGATGGGCGCCCAGGTGGGCGTGCCGGCTGCCACGGTCTGGGCCATCGACGGCGACGGGTGCTTCCAGATGACCAACCAGGAGCTCGCGACGTGCGCCCTGAACGACATCCCCATCAAGGTCGCGGTCATCAACAACTCCTCCCTCGGCATGGTGCGCCAGTGGCAGACGCTGTTCTACGAGGGCCGGTACTCCAACACCGACCTCCACACCGGCGCCGCCGTGGAGATGGGCTCGCGCATCCCCGACTTCGTCAAGCTGGCTGAGGCCTACGGCTGCGTCGGGCTGCGCTGCGAGCGCCCCGAGGACCTCGACGCCACCATCGAGGCGGCGATGGCCGTCACCGACCGACCCGTCGTCGTCGACTTCGTCGTCCACCGTGACGCCATGGTGTGGCCGATGGTCACCGCGGGGCTCTCCAACGACGCGATCCAGTACGCCAGGGGCATGACCCCCGTCTGGGACCGCGAGGAGTCGACCAACCCCGAGACGGTGCGCGACGACTCGGCGCAGGACGAGCGCACCGGTGACACGGACGCCCCGGCCGGCCCGGACGCCGCTGGCGGTGGCCGGTGAGCCGCCACACGCTGTCCGTCCTCGTCGAGAACCGCCCAGCGGTCCTCATGCGCGTCGCCGCGCTCTTCGCGCGCCGGGCCTTCAACATCGAGTCCCTCGCCGTGGGCCCGACGGAGAACGCCGGCACCTCGCGCATCACCATCGTCGTCGACGTGGAGCCGTTGCCGCTGGAGCAGATGGTCAAGCAGCTCAACAAGCTGGTCAACGTGCTGAAGGTCGCCGAGCTGGAGGCCGGCTCGTCGGTCCAGCGCGAGCTGCTGCTGGTCAAGGTGCGCGCCGACAACACCACCCGTCCGCAGGTGATGGCCGTGACCCACCTGTTCCGCACGCACGTGGTCGACGTGGCTCCGGACGCCCTGGTCGTCGAGGCGATCGGGAGCCCCGAGAAGAACGCGGCCCTGCTGCGCGCCCTCGAGGCCTTCGGGGTGCGCGAGACCGTCCAGTCCGGGGTCGTCGGCCTGTCCCGCGGCCCCAAGGCCCTGGCCGACCGCTCGCGCGGCTGACCGCTCATGCCGGGTCCAGCGACCCGTCACCGCCCCGATCGTCCCGACCGACAACCCCTGAGGAGTTCCACCATGGCCGCCGAGCTGTTCTACGACGACGACGCCGACCTGACCATCATCGCGTCGAAGAAGGTCGCGGTGATCGGGTACGGCAGCCAGGGCCACGCCCACGCGCTGAGCCTGCGGGACTCCGGCGTCGACGTCCGCGTCGGGCTCGCGGAGGGCTCGAGGTCCAAGGCCAAGGCCGAGGGCGAGGGCCTGCGGGTGCTCAGCGTGGCCGACGCCTGCGCGGAGGCCGACGTGATCATGCTGCTCGTGCCGGACCACCTGGCCCGCACCGTCTACGCGGACTCCATCGAGGCCCACCTGAGCGACGGCAAGGCGCTGTTCTTCGGCCACGGCCTCAACATCCGCTTCGGGTACATCACCCCGCCGGCCGGCGTGGACGTCGCGATGGTCGCCCCGAAGGGCCCCGGGCACCTGGTGCGCCGGGAGTACGCCGCGGGCCGCGGCGTCCCGGTCATCGTCGCCGTGGAGCAGGACCCCACCGGCGACGCCTGGCCGCTCGTCCTCTCCTACGCCAAGGCGCTCGGCGGCCTGCGCGCGGCCGGCATCAGGTCCACCTTCGCCGAGGAGACCGAGACCGACCTCTTCGGTGAGCAGGCCGTGCTCTGCGGCGGGGCCTCACGCCTGGTCCAGGCCGGGTTCGAGACCCTCACGGAGGCTGGCTACCAGCCGGAGATCGCCTACTTCGAGACCCTCCACGAGCTCAAGCTCATCGTGGACCTCATGTACGAGGGCGGTATCGCCAAGCAGCGCTGGTCCATCTCGGACACCGCGGAGTTCGGCGACTACGTCTCCGGGCCGCGCGTCATCGACGACGGCGTGAAGGACCGCATGAAGGGCGTGCTGGACGACATCACGTCGGGGAAGTTCGCCCAGCGGTTCATGGACGACCAGGACGCCGGCGCCCCGGAGTTCAAGCGGCTGCGCGCCGAGCAGGAGTCCCACCCCATCGAGGCCACCGGCGCGAAGCTGCGCCCGCTGTTCTCGTGGGTCGGCGGCGACGACGGCGACTACACCGAGGGCACCGCCACGCGCTGACGCGCCGGGAACCACGCCGCCGTGACGACGGCGGGCTGCCGGGGCGCGAGGATGGTGGCGTGAGCGAGCCCCTGGACCGCCCCGGCGCCGAGCCCACCGACGTCACGACCTTCTGGACCCGGGTGCGCGGCCGGGTGCAGAAGGACCCGTTCGCCCGCCTCGGCGTGGTGGTCGGCCCGGGGGGATCGGCGGCGGTCGCCCCGCCGTCGTTCTCCTTCGGGGCGACCCGTGAGCAGGCCGACGAGCAGCTGGGACTGGTCCTGTCCGGGACCAAGACCGCGACGTCCTCGGCGCTGGTGGAGTACCGCGCCGGCAGCGAGGACGAGCACCCCCTCCCGCGCGTCGGCGACCTCGCCATCGTCCTCGACGGCGGTGGAGAGCCCCGCGCCGTCATCCGCACCACGGCCGTCGAGGTCACCACCCTGGGGCTCGTCGACGGCGTGCACGTGCGGGCCGAGGGCGAGAGCGGGTCCTCGCTCGCCGCGTGGCAGCGGGACCACGCCGCCCTGTGGGGCAAGAGCGTGGCCGAGGCCGACGACTGGCCCGTGGTCCTCGAGCGGTTCGCGAGGGTCTACCCCGCGACGCAGAGCGTCGATGGCTAGGCGCGGCGGCGCGGGCGGCCGTGGCTCGCTCCCCACCAAGGACTGCGCGGTCTGCGGGCGCACCATCACGTGGCGCAAGAAGTGGGAGCGCGACTGGGACCAGGTCCGGTGCTGCTCCGACGCCTGCCGGCGCCGGGCCCGGTCTTCCGCTGGTCGAGGGGTCGACGCCGCGCTCGACGAGGCGACGGTGAGGCTGCTCGAAGCACGGCCCGCGTCGTCCTCGATCTGCCCCAGCGAGGCGGCGCGCGCCGCGGCGACCGAGCTGGGCATGGAGGGAGAGGGGTGGCGCGAGCTCATGGAGCCGGCCAGGGCTGCAGCCCGGCGCCTGGTCGCCACCGGAGAGGCCGAGATCACGCAGGGGGGTCGCGTGGTCGACCCCTCGACCGCCAGGGGACCGATCCGCGTGCGACGGGCTCGGTGAGCGCCACCGCCCCCGGCCGCGGGGAGCGCCCGGGCTGGCGATCTTGCGGCGGGTCACCGCACACTGTCCGCGGGCAGGGACCCCTGCCCGGACCTCGACCCCGGGAGATGACCATGGGCATGGGAGACATGACCGAGAAGGCCTCTGACGCCGGCATCGACAAGGCTGGCGACGCCGTCGACGACAAGACCGGCGGCAAGGGCACCGACAAGATCGAGAAGGGCGAGCAGGCCGCCGACGCCAAGATCGGCGAGTAGCAGCCCGGAGCCGGCGCCGTCACCCCGAGCGGGTGGCGGCGACGGTTCCGCCCCCGTCATGGCTGCGCGTCACCAGCCCTGATCGTCAGTGACGTCGATCACGTCTTGCTCAGAGTGACGTCTCGGGTGGCCGAGGACGGAAACCGCTCATACGGTCGCATCTGGCGCACCGCCGAGGTTCTCTCCTGACGAAGAGCCGCAGGCGCGTCGAGAGCTCTTCTCGCGCCCACCCACTCTTCAGGAGGACCTTCGTGACCGCATCGACCACGCACACCGTCATCACCGACAGTGCATCATCGTCTGATCAGCGCACCGTCGGTGTCGCCGTCGTCGGCCTCGGGGGAGCGGTCGCGACGACCGCCGTCGCCGGTGTCGAGCTGCTCCGCATGGGCGCCGGCGGCATGGAGGGCCTGCCGTTCGCGGAGCTCGGCAACAGCGTCGACGGCCTCGCCGACTACACCTCGCTGGTCTTCGGCGGCTGGGACCTCTCCGGGGACTCCCTCGCCAAGGCCGCGTCCGTCCACGGGGTGCTCGACCGTGACCAGCTGGGCGCCGTCAGCTCGTCGCTGGAGGCCATCACCCCCTGGGCGGCGGCCGGCAGCGAGGAGTTCTGCCGCAAGGTCACCGGCGCGAACGTCGTCGTCGCCGAGGGCCTGCGCGCCCAGTCCGAGGTGATCCGCACCGACCTGCGCCGTTTCCGCGAGGAGAAGGAGCTCGACGGCCTCGTCGTCGTGCACCTCGCCTCCACCGAGCGCTGGCCCAGCATGGACGAGCCGGCGCTCCAGACGCCCGAGTCCTTCGAGGCCGGGCTCGACGCGGACGACCCGGCGATCGGCCCGGCGATGGTCTACGCCTACGCCGCCATCATGGAGGGCGCCGGCTACGTCAACTTCACCCCCAGCCTGGCCGCGGACATCCCCGCGCTCGTGACCCTCGCCGACCAGCGCGGCGTCCCGGTCTCCGGCAAGGACGGCAAGACCGGTCAGACGATGCTCAAGACGGTGCTCGCACCGATGTTCCGCTCGCGCGCCCTGAAGGTGGACGGCTGGTACTCCACCAACATCCTCGGCAACCGCGACGGCCAGGCCTTGGACGACCCGGACAGCCTCGCGTCGAAGATCAACACCAAGGGCGCCGTGCTCGACTCGATCCTCGGCTACCCCGTCGAGGACCACCTCGTGCGCATCGACTATTACCGCCCGCGCGGTGACGCCAAGGAGGCCTGGGACAACATCGACGTCACCGGGTTCCTCGGCCAGAAGATGCAGATGAAGGTGGACTTCCTCGCCCGCGACTCGATCCTGGCCGCCCCGCTCATCATCGAGCTGGCGCGTCTGACCGACCTCGCGCAGCAGCGCAGCGAGGCGGGCATCCAGTCCCAGCTCGGCTACTTCTTCAAGGCGCCGATGACCCCGGAGGGCGAGGTCGTCGAGAACGCCCTCCTCGTCCAGGAGAAGACCCTGCTCGACTGGATGGGCGTCGACGGCCGTGACGTCGCCAGGAGCGAGCCCGCCGACGTCGACCTGACGACGCAGGAGGCCCGCTCGGAGGCCACCGCCAGGTGAGCGCCGCGACGTCGGCCGACGCCGTCCCCGAGGCGCTGCAGCGATCGCTGCGCAGCGGCCTGGTCGACCTCCTCGCCCAGGTCGCCGACGCCAAGCGCCTCCGGGTGGCCGGTCGCGAGGGCTCGCTCGCCGAGCAGTCCTTCGTCCGGTCGTGGTCGCTCCTCGTCGCCGGCGCGTCCCTCGCGGACGTGGCGGCGACGGAGGTGGCCGGGGCGTTGGCCGCCGTCCGGCTCGCCGGCGTCGACGCGCAGTCGTTGACGGGCGGCGGGGCTGGCGGCGACGCGGCGGTGGCGGTGCTCACGAGCGCCGCCGACGACGTCGCCGCGCCGCTCGTCGACCTGGGCTCGCCGGGCTGGTGGCACGGGGGTCTCGGCGCCCGCACACCGTGGGGCGAGATCACCGCGGCGCCAGCCTTCGTCGGGCTCCTGGCCGTGCAGCCGCGAGCCGGCGCCACGGCGCCCGGCGAGCGCCGGATCCTCGTCGAGCCGCCGGAGAGCCACGGCGACCACTGCGCGACCGTGGCCGCGTACGCGGCGCTGCTCGCCCCGGCGTTCGGGGCCGAGCCGGCGCAGGCGTTCCTCCTCGGGCTCGCTCACCACCTGCACAATGCGTGGCTCCCCGACGCCGGCTTCGCCGGCGACGTGCTGCTGGGCGACCTGCGCGCCCGGGTGGAGGAGACTTACCAGGAGCGCGCGCTGGCGCAGCTGCCGTCATCGCTGGCCGCGGACCTGCGGCCGCTGCTCGCGCTGCGCAGCGGCACGCAGGACCCGCTCTCGCGGACCTTCCACGCCGCGGATGCTCTCGACCGGGTCCTCCAGGTCCACCACCACGCCCGGGCGGCGGCCTTCACCGCGCCGCAGGCGCTGGAGGACCTCGACCTCGTCCACGTCGGCCCGGAGCAGCAGCTGCAGCTCGCGGTGCTGGGCGCGGCGGGGCTGTCGTGAGCGCCGACGCCGTGACCGCCGCGGACCCGGCGGTGGGCTCTCCGTCCACCGACTCGGGCCGGCTGCGCTGGGGCGTGGCCGGCTGCGGGTGGGTGGCGCGCGACCACGTCGCTCCCGCGCTGGCCGCCGACCCGTCGTCGACGGTGGTGGCGCTGCTGGACCCCGCGCCGGGGGCGCGCGACGCCCTCGCCGCCTCGGTCGTCACCGCTGGCGGCGAGGAGCCCGGCGTCAGCACCGCCGATCCCTCGGCGTTCACCGCCGCCGGGCTCGACGCGGTCTACGTCGCGGCGCCCAACCACCTGCACCGCCGGCTCGTGGAGACCGCCGCGAGCGCCGGCGTCCCCGTGCTGTGCGAGAAGCCGATGGCCACCACCGCGGCCGACGCGCGCGCCATGGTGGACGCCTGCGAGCGTGCCGGCGTCGGGTACGCGACCGCCTTCGACCAGCGCCACCACCCCGCCCACGTCGCCCTCGCCGAGATGGTCGCCGCGGGCGAGCTGGGCACCGTCACCGCGGTGCGCATCGCCTACGGCTGCTGGACCGACCCGGCCTGGCGCCCGGAGACCTCCCCGGAGGGCTACGACAACTGGCGCGCCGACCCCTCGCGCGCCGGCGGCGGCGCGCTGGTGGACCTCGCCCCGCACGGCCTCGACCTCACCGGGGTCCTGCTCGGCGGCGACGACGTCACCGAGGTCGTGGCCCTGCGCCAGCGCCGGGTGCACGACTACGCCGTGGACGACGGCGCGGTGCTGGCGGGCAGGACGGCCGGCGACGTGCTGCTCGACCTGCACGTCAGCTACAACACCCCCGACGCGCTGCCGCGACGGCGCCTGGAGGTGGTCGGGACGCGGGGCCTGGCGGTGGCCGTGAACACCATGGGCCAGACCCCCGGCGGGACGCTCACCGTCCACCCTGCTGACGGGGGAAAGCCCCGAGGTGTCCCCTTCGACACCGCCGTCTCGCCGTTCGCCCAGATGGTGGCCCACTACGCCGCCGTCCGGAGCGGGGAGCGTGCGTGGCCCTCGAGCCCGGCGCGCGACCTGCACCACCTCGACCTGCTGATGACCGCCACCGGAGGACCCCGATGAGCCAGACGACCGCCGACAGCGCGAACGCCGGGCTCGTGCCCTGGCAGGTCTACGCCCGTGACCTGCCCGCCGGGCAGACCGAGGAGTTCGCCCTCGACGGCCTCGACCGCGTGGGGGTGCCGGTCTGGTCGGTGATGCGCCGCATGGACGGCGACACGAGCGGGCGCAAGGCCGGCGCCGCCGGCGGCATCGGGTACGGGCCGACGTACGACGACGCCCGCACCAGCGCCTGGGGGGAGTGCGCGGAGTCCGCGCTGGGGACGTTGGCGGCCGGTGACGGCGAGCGCCCGCTGGCCTCCTACGACGAGATGGTCGCCGAGCACGGCTCCGACGCCGTCGCGGACCCGCTCACCCTGGCTCTGGAGGCCGGCAGCGACTACACCTCCACCCGGGCGCTGCAGTGGCTGCCG
Source organism: Quadrisphaera sp. (assembly GCA_029257185.1). Lineage (GTDB taxonomy): Bacteria > Actinomycetota > Actinomycetes > Actinomycetales > Quadrisphaeraceae > CADCUY01. The sequence goes on along the minus strand of JARICT010000047.1, from coordinate 14,389 downwards.
ATGACGCGGCTGCGCGACGGCGCGCGGGTGTGGGCCCCGGCGGAGGTCGTCGGGTCCCACGACGGTGAGCTGCCCGGCGGGCCCCCGCCCGGCGGATGGATCGTCACGCCGATCACCAACGGCCAGGGCGCCGGCCTCTCCCGGGAGCAGGCGCTCGGCCACGCCCTGGGCGAGCTGCTGCAGCGCGACGGCAACGGCACCACGTTCCGGGCGATGGACGCCGGCGTGGTCGTCGACCTCGAGGGCCTCACCGACCCCGCCGCCCTGGAGACCTTGGACCGGCTGCGCTCCTCGGGCATCGACCCGATCGTCAAGCTCGCCACCACCCAGCTCGGCATCCCCGACGTCTACTGCGTGGGCATCGCGCGGGACGGCCTGGACGACGACGTGCCGATCGCGGCCTCGGCCTGCGGGGAGGCGGCGCACCCCGACGCCCAGCGGGCGGTGCGCAAGGCGCTGCTGGAGTACGCGTCCGCGCGCGCCCGCAAGATCTTCATGCACGGGTCCCTCGACGCGGTCCGCAGGATCGCCCCCGAGGGGTACATGGACCGCTTCATCGCCGCCTACGAGGGCGGTGACGCCAGCGGTGACCACGGCATCGAGGAGCCGCGAGCCATGGAGGCGATGCTCGCCTGGAACCGGCTCTCGGCCTCCGAGCTGGTGGACCTGCTGCGGCCCACGGTGCTCTCGCAGCGCTCGACCGTGGCGTTCACCGACCTCCCGTCGACGCCCGTCCCGACGCCCGAGGCGCTGCTCGACCTCGTCGTCTCCCGCCTGGCGCAGGAGGGGATGGACGTGCTGTTCACCGAGTTCACCCGCGGTGACGTCGTGAGCGTCAAGGCCGTCGTGCCGGGGCTCGAGGTCGAGACGATGAGCTACAAGCGGATCGGGGAGCGCGGCGTCGCCAAGCTCCTCGCCCGCGGCGAGGGCCAGGGCGCCGAGCTCGTGGCCGTGGGGGAGCGGCCCGAGGGCCAGGGCTGGGCGCGCGTGCTGCTCACCGACGGCGCGCAGGAGCGCCTCGGCGGGCCGGCGTGGCTGGACCGCGACGGCGTCGACGCTCGCGTCGGGGACCTCTACCCGCTCTACCGCGAGCCGAGCCGGCACACCGCGGCGCTGGCCCGCGGGGAGCGCTGAGGTGAGGGGCGCTCCCCTGCCCGGGCAGCCGCTGCGCTTCGCCTACAACACCAACGGCATGGCCCACCACCGCCTCGGCGACGCGCTCGACCTCCTCGCCCACCACGGGTACGCCGGCGTCGCGCTGACCCTCGACCACGGGCACCTCGACCCGTTCGCGCCGGACCTCGACGCGCGGACCGCCGCGCTGTCCGGCGAGCTGGAGGACCGCGGTCTCGACGTGATGATCGAGACGGGTGCCCGATTCCTCATGGACCCCGGCGCCAAGCACGAGCCGACGCTGGTCACCGCGGACGCCGCCGGCCGCGCGCGGCGCGTCGACTTCCTCACCCGGGCCCTCGACGTCGCCGCGGGCCTGCGGGCCGAGGCCGTGTCCTTCTGGGCCGGGGTGCCGGCGGCGCGCCTGGACCGCGAGCAGGCGTGGGGCTGGCTCGTCGACGGCGTCGGCGAGGTGCTGCAGCGCGCCGACGAGCGCGGCGTGACGTGCGCCTTCGAGCCCGAGCCCGGGATGCTCGTGGAGCACACCGGCGACTACCAGCGCCTGGTCGAGGCTCTGGCGGCCGCAGGGGCCCCGGACACGCTGGGTCTCGCGCTCGACACCGGCCACTGCGTGGTCGCCGGGGACCTCGAGCCGCAGGACGCCGTGCGCGCCTGGGCGCCGCACCTTCGGGCCGTCGCCGTCGAGGGCATGGCGCGCGGCGTCCACGAGCACCTGCCGATCGGCGAGGGCGACGTGGACGTCCCCGCCGTCCTCGCCGCGCTGCGCGAGGTCGGCTACGAGCGGTTGGTCTCCGTGGAGCTCTCTCGCGACAGCCACCGCGCCGACGTGATGGTCCCCGCGACGATGGCCGCGCTGCGAGCCGCGCAGGACACCCCCGAGACGACGCGCACCCCCACGACGCAGGACACCCCCGAGAGGCAGGAGGACCGATGAGCACGGACGGCGAGCAGGGCTCGGGGAGCCGCGGGTACACGCGCGCGGCGTCCGCCCCGGCGCAGGGCCGCCCCGACGACGTGGTGGCCGCGGACGCCGCCGCCTCGATGGCTGACATGCCCGGGCTCGGCGACCTCCAGCCGTGGGCGTGCGCCCGCTGCGGGTTCTGGCAGCGCTGGTTCCCGGCGGCCGGCGGGGTCGCGCAGCCGCCCCCGGACTGCCCGGCGTGCCGCGACGTGCGTGCGGGCCTGCCCGCGGGGGGCTGGGAGTTCGCCACCCCCGAGCAGGTCGACGAGCGCCTGGAGTGCTGGGTGCAGGAGGACTCGGGCCCGCACGGGACGGGCGTGCCCGGCGTGCGGGCGCACCGCAGCCGCCCCCGGTTCGGCGTCGACAACGTCGGCTGGGTCCTCACCACCGACGACGGCAGCGGCGGGCTGACGCAGGTGGGCGTGGACGCCGCGCCCTGGTACGACGACGCCGGCCTCCAGCGTCTGCGCGGGGGCGACGACGCCGGCTCGTTCGACGTCCTCGCGCTCACCCACCCCCACACCTACGGCGCCGCCTGGCGCCTGCAGGACGCGCTGCGCCCCCGGGTGCTCGCTGCCGGCGTCCCCGACCTCACGTGGACCTCGGCGTTCCGGGTCACGTGGCCGGTCGACGAACCGGTGGCCCTGGCCCCCGGCATCACCGCCCACCTCGTCGGCGGCCACTTCCCGGGCCAGATCGTCGTGCACGACGCGACGCGCGGCGCGCTGTTCTGCGGGGACGTCCTCAAGGTCGAGGTGGACCCCGGCGCCGACCGTGCCAGGGCCCTGAGCGTCCACAAGGGCTACGAGGTGCAGATCCCCATGGGGCGCGGCGAGGTCCGCCGCTACCGCGAGATCCTCTCGGGCCTCGACTTCGAGCACGTCTTCACCCCCTTCGAGCACGGCCCCGGGGTGACCCGCGAGCACGTGCTCGCGTTCTTCGACCACCTGCTGGCCGGTGCGCCGTCGACCGCGGCGGTGCCGCTCGCCGAGCTCGGGCGCGCCCGACGATGAGGAGGCAGCCATGAGGATCGCCCTGGTCTCGCGCCGGTACTGGCCGGCGGTCTCCGGCATGAGCGTGTACGCCGAGCAGATGCTCACCCAGCTCGTCGCCCGCGGGCACGACGTCGTCATGGTCAGCCAGTACCGTGGCGACCCCGCCGGCACGGCCATCTACGGCGGCGGCCCACCGCCGGCGGAGCGCGTCCCCGACGGGGTGGAGGTGGTCGCGCTGGAGTCCCTCGGGGAGCAGGAGGTCGTCGGCGGGCGGCCCGCCGACTTCGAGCGCGACGTCGACGCGATGGTCGAGGCGGTCATGGCCGCCCACGCGCGGGAGCCGTTCGACCTCGTCCACGCCCAGTACGCCTACCCCAACGGCTACGCGGCGCTGGAGATCAGCCGCCGGACCGGCGTCCCGAACCTCGTGAGCATCCAGGGCGGCGACGGGCACTGGGTCGGCAGCTGCTGCGAGACCCACCGTGAGGCCATGGAGGCGGTGCTCGACCACGCCGGCGCGGTGCTCATCGGGTCCGACTCCTTCGCCGACGAGGTGGTGGGGCGCCTCGGGACCGCTCGGGAGCGCTTCACCGTCGTCGGCGGGGCGACGACCACGGACCACTTCGTCCCGCGCCCCGGCCGCGCGGTCGGCGAGGTCGGCGACGTGCCCACGCTGCTGTTCCACGGACGGGTCGACGCCCGCAAGGGCGTCCTGGTGCTCCTGGACGCCGTGGCGGACCTCGTCGCCCGTGGCCGCGAGCTGCGTCTCGTCGTCTCCGGGGTGGGCCCCGACACCGGCGCCGTCGCCCAGCGCGTGCTCGAGCTGGGCTTGCGCGACGTCGTCGACGAGACCGGCTACTGCTCCTACGACGAGGCGCCGGCGGTCTACGAGCGCGGCGACGTGTTCGTCTCCCCGACGGAGAGCGAAGGGTTCTCCAACACCGTGCTGGAGGCCATGGCGACCGGGCTGCCCATCGTCTCCACCGCGGTGGTGGGCGTCGTGGACTGCCTGCGCGACGGCGAGAACGCGCTGCTCGTGGCGCCGCAGGACGTGGGGGCGCTCACCGGGGCCCTCGAGCGCATCCTCGACGACGCCGGCCTGCGCGCCCGCCTGGCCACCACCGCGCTGGCCGAGGTGCGAGAGCTCTGGTCGTGGCCGGCGTTGACCGACCGCATCGAGGCGGTGTACGACGAGCTCGTCGGCACCACCCCCGACGACGGGTGGAGCCCGCCGAGCGGCCGCGACCTCGACTGCCGCTTCCGCGGCGCGCCGCACCTGCTGTGAACCCCTCGCCGCAGCAGCCGCCGGCCCCGCTCGCGGTCGCCGTCTCGCCGCACCTGGACGACGCCGCCTTCTCCGTGGGGGGTCTCCTGGCGCGCCTCGTCGGCGAGGGGTGGCACGTCCGGGTGGTCACGGCCCTGACCGCCACGGTGGCGGACCCGACCGGGTTCGCCCTGGCGTGCCAGACGGACAAGGGCATCGGCCCCGACGTGGACTACATGGCGCTGCGTCGCGAGGAGGACCTCGCCGCCATGGCCAGCCTCGGCGTGGAGGACGTCGTGCACCTGCTCCTGCCCGAGGCGCCCCACCGCGGGTACGCCAGCGCCGCCGAGCTGTTCGCCGGACCCCGCGACGACGACGGCCTCGTCGAGGAGCTGGTCCCCGCTCTCGCGCCGCACCTGGCCGGCGCCCACCTCGTGCTGGCCCCCCAGGCGCTGGGCTCGCACGTGGACCACGTGCTCGTGGGCCGGGCCGTGCTGCGCCTCGCCGAGGCCGGCGAGCCGGCGGACGCCCAGCGGCTGTGGTGGCGCGACAGCCCCTACGTGATCCGCGACCCGGCCGCCGCGTCCCCCCTGGACCTCCGTGGGGGCGCGGACGAGCAGGGAGGTCTGGGGGAGCAGGGCGTCGACGTCAGCTCCGTCCTCGGCCGCAAGGTCGGCGCGTGCCAGGCCTATGCCAGCCAGCTGGGTTTCCAGTTCGGGGGGCCCGAGGGGTGCGCCGATGCCGTCAGCGCCCTCGCCGGGTCCGACGCGCAGCGCCGCGGCGTCGTCGGCGGCGCCGCCGAGGTGCTGCTGGGCACCGCCCCCGTCCCGCTCGCCTGAGCCCCCGCGCCTGGACCTCGGCGCCTGGGTCGCGCGGCCCGGCCCGGCCCTGTGCCCCCGGGCCTGAACCTCGGCGCCTGGGTTGCGCGCCCCGGCCCCGCCCTGTGCCCCCGCGCCGCGCCCCGGGCCCGCGCCTCCCGCCCTGTGCCCCCGTGCCGCACCGCCCGCCTTGCATCTTGCCCCTCGGGCGGTGATCATGGGAAAACTGCTGGCTCCGACGATGATCATGGGAGATCGGCCGTTAGGGGGTGCCAGTTTGGACTGATCGTCCATGATCACCGGGCGTGGAGGGTGGATCGCCCATGATCACCCGTCTCAACGCGCTGGCGCCGGGTGTGACCGGATCAGGGGGGCGCCTCACGGTGCTCGGGACTTCGCTGCCTGATGTCCACGAGGGACAGCCGGCCGCCCTGCCCATGCCTCCACCTCCTTGCTGATCCTCCGTGCCCGCACCCCCTTCGAGCCGCGCCACCCTCCCGTGCCGGTGATCATGGAGGTTCGCCGGTTCTCCGCTGATGATCATGGGCCATCGGCCCTTTGGGGTGACTCTCAAGGGCCGATGGCCCATGATCACCGCGCGGGCAGGCCGATGGCCCATGATCACCGCTCGGGCAGGCCGATGGTCCATGATCACGCGGCGCCTCAGCTGGACGGTTCAGGATCCACGGGCACGCTGGACCAGCCGCCGGCGCGACCGGCCTCGGCACCTCGGGCGGGTGCGCGGCGCGAGCCAGGGCGGAGGCGTGCCAGGATCACCGGTGTCGCCACCGCCGTCGCCGGACGAGGAGATCACCGTGGACATCGCTGAGCGCACCGACGTGGCAGGTCACGCCACGGAGAAGCTGGGGTCCGCGGTGGAGGACCGCGACGGTCGCCACCTGCGCTTCGAGCGCACCCTGCCGTTCCCGCTCGAGGACGTGTGGTCGGCCGTCACGGTCCCGGAGCGCCTCGCGCTGTGGTTCGGACAGCTCGCGGGCGACCCGGGTTCAGGGCGGGTCGAGCTCCTCATGACGGCCGAGGAGGGCGCCGAGCCGGATCCCGTGACGATCCACGAGTGCCACCGACCGCACCGGCTGCGCGTCACCCTGGGAGGCGAGGACGACGACTGGTCTCTGGAGCTGACGCTCGACCCGGTCGACGGCGGCACCGACCTGGTGTTCGTCCACCACCTGAGGGGCTGCGACGACGCCCGCTGTCTCGGGCCCGGCTGGCAGCTCTACCTCGACCGCCTGGAGGCGGTGCTGGGCGGCGCCGCGGTGCCCGACGACTTCGACCGCTACTACCCGGCGCTCGCCGACGCCTATCGCGTCGCCGTGGTCGACATCCGCTGAGGCACCAGCCGGCCCGTGCGCCGGCCGGCCGTGGCCGAGGAGGCCTGCGATCGAGGAGGTCCGCGCTCAGGCGACCAGGGTCGTCACGTCGCCCGGGCGCCCGGGCGCTCGCGTGCCCATCTCCGGGACACCCGCGATCCGGGTGCGCGCCACGATCGAGCGCCGGTCGGCCGCCGCCGTGGTCGTGAGGTCGACGGCGGCAGCGCGCAGCAGCACGTGCAGCGGCACCCCGAGCGCCCGGCAGATCGCCGCCAGCACCTCGGACGACGCCTCCGTCAGGCCACGCTCGACCTGGGACAGGTGGCCGATCGAGACGCCAGCGGCCCCCGCGACGTCGCGCAGGCTGCGGTCCTGGGTCGCGCGGGCCAGGCGCAGGCGCGCCCCGAGCACGCCGCGCAGCAGCGACGTGGGGGCCGGCGCCGCCAGGGTGAGCCCTCGCGCGCCCGGTCGCGGTGAGGGGGCGCTCATCGCGCGGCCAGCAGGCGCTGCTCGAGCTCGGCCGGCAGCCCCGGCCGGGGGCTGCCGGACGCGGGCCCAGCCGCAGGTCTCGGGGGAGCGCCGCGCGCCCGCAGCCACGCCCACGTGTCGGCGACGCTCTCCCGGACGGGGCGGCTCGCCAGGCCGAGGGCCCTGGCGCGGTCGGTGCTCACGTCCCAGAGCGTGGCGGCCGTGGACGCCCTCGTCCAGAACGGGAGCTGAGCCCACTCCTCGACACCGGCCGCCAGCAGCTCCTCGTCGGGGACCGGGACCAGCTCGGCGTCGGAGCCCACCACGTCGAGGCACGTGGCCAGCAGCCCGCCCAGCGTCGTCATCCCCGCCGGTCCGGTCGCGTTGACCCCGCCGGACCACCCCTCCTCGACGCCGCGCACCAGCCACGGCGCCAGGTCGCGGGCGTCGACCAGGGCCATCGGCTGGTCGAGGCGGTCGGGCACGACGACCCGCCCGCCCGCGGCGAGGCGCCGGAGCCACCAGCCGAGGCGGTCGACCGGGTCGTGGGGCCCGACGATCAGCCCGGCGCGCGCCAGCAGGACCGGTCCGCGCACGGCGGCGGTCAACCTCCGCTCGCCGTGGGCCTTGATCGGCCCGTACCCGTCGTCGTCGGTGGTCCACGTGGGGTCGTCGTCGGACGAGACCGGCCCCTCCGGCCAGCCGGTGTAGGCGTTGAGGCTGGAGACGAAGGCGTAGCCGCCGACGTCGGCCAGCGTGCTCGCGGCCTGGTCGGCGGCGGCCCGGGTCTGGCACGAGGTGTCCACGACCCCCTCGGGGCGCCACCCGTCGAGCGCGGTGGCCAGCGCCGTCGGGTCGTCACGGTCACCGCGCAGGTCGCGCACCCCGGCCGGCGGGGGCCCGCTGAGTCCGCGGGTGAAGGTGGCTACCTCGTGGCCGCGGCTCTGGGCGGCGTCGACGACGTGCCGGCCGAGGAACTGCGTGCCGCCGAGGACGAGGAGTCTCATCGCGACATCCCAGCCGGTCGCGCGGAGCCCTGTCCAGGGGTGTTCACCCAGGACGGACAGATCAGCGCGTCACGCGCGGGGCGACGCGGGCGCGGGGTCGGGTGACCGGCCGTCCGTCGATGGGCGACCATGGGGCATGGGCAACGACGCCGGCAGCTCCTCCCCGATCTCCATCACCGACGACGGGTCGTCGCGCTACGAGGCGCGCTCGAGCGACGGGGACGTCGTCGGGTCCGCCGACTACCTCGTCCGCGGGAACAGCGTGATCTTCCCGCACACCGCCGTGGACCCCCGCCACCGCGGTGGCGGCATCGCGAGCGCTCTCGCCGAGCGTGCGCTCGACGACGCCAGGGACCGCGGCCGCACCGTGGTGCCCGCCTGCAGCTTCTTCGAGACCTTCATCAGCGAGCACCCCGAGTACCAGGACCTCGTCGCGGGCGCGTGACCTGCCCACCGAGGCGGTCCAGCACGTAGATCGCCACGTCCTGCCCGTCCCACACCTCCCGGTGGTCCTCGCTCATGCCGAGCCGCTGCGCGACGGCGACGGACGCGGCGTTGCGCGGGTCGACGTAGCTGACCAGCCGCGACAGCCCGTGCGCCGGAGCGGCGGCGACCCAGGCTCGCGCCGCCTCGGTGGCGTACCCGCGTCCCCACGCCCAGCGGGCCAGGCGCCAGCCGACCTCCACGTCGTCGGGGCGGCGAGCGTGCCGGCCCAGGCCCACGAACCCGCAGAAGCGCCCGTCCGGCCCCTGCAGCGCCGCCCGCCCGAACCCGTCGACGTCGAACTCTGCGTCCAGCCGGTGGGCCAACGCGTCGGAGCGTTCGCGGTCCAGCGGCCCGCTGGTGAAGTACCGCATCACCTCCGGGTCGGCGTTCATCGCCGCGAACGGCTCCAGGTCGTCGCTGCGCCAGCGCCGCAGGACCAGCCGCTCGGTCTCCAGGACGGGTGCGCCGTCGCCGAGGGCGTGGTGCGCGGCCCTCATCGGGCCCGGGCCAGCCGGAAGCGCAGGTCCGAGCGGACGGCGGGCCACTCCGCCGCAGCGACGGAGTAGACGACGGTGTCGCGCAGCGTCCCGTCGGGCATCCGCCGGTGGGCACGCAGCCGTCCGTCGTAGTGGGCGCCGAGGCGCTCGATGGCGGTCCGCGACTGTCGGTTGAGCCAGTGCGTGCGGAACTCCACCAGCTCGCAGCCCAGCGTCTCGAAGGCGTGCGTCAGGAGCAGGAGCTTGCTCTCGGTGTTGGTGCCCGTGCGCTGGGTCGACGCGGCGTTCCACGTCGAGCCGATCTCCAGCCGCGGCACCGCGAGGTCCGGGTCCATGTAGGTGGTCATCCCGAGGACGCGGCCGTCGTCGGCGCTCCGGGTGACGAACGGCAGCATCCGCCCCTCGCGGGCCAGGGCGATGCGCCGGTCGATCTCCGCGGCCATGCCCTCCGGCGTCGGGACGGCGGTGTACCAGAGCTCCCACAGCCGGCCGTCGCCCGCGGCGTCGACCAGCCCGTCGTGGTGGTCGTGGCTCAGCGGCTCCAGGACCACGAGGTCGCCGGTCAGCGTCACAGGTCCCCAGGGCACGCCGACGACCGTATCCACTGCGCTCAGCCGATCTCGGCGCGCTGGACGCGCCGTGCCCCGACCGCGGCGGGGAGCAGCACCCAGATCGCCGAGACCACCGCGACCTGCAGCCACTGGGTGCCCGTCGCCGCGACCCCCGAGCTCAGGCCCTGCAGGGCGGTGGAGTACTCGAGCCAGGGACCGGCCTCCTGGAGGCGGGTGACGAAGATGAACAGCAGCGGCATGAGCGCTGGCACGATGAAGAAGATCACGATGGCCGCGGCGGCGTTGAGCAGCAGCAGCCCGAAGGAGAACCCGACCAGCACGTTGACCACCAGGACGACGAAGGGCTGGACCACCTCCCACCACGTCAGGGACCACTGCGCGGGCACGTCCTGGACCATGGACCCCAGCGCGGTCCCCACGGCGGTCGTCGCGGCGCTGAAGGCAAAGGCGGCGACGGTCAGCACCAGCACGGCCCCCAGCTTGGCGGTGAGCACGCGCTGGCGCCGGGGGACGAGGGCGAAGGTGCTCAGCCCGGTGCGCGCTCCCCACTCGCTCGTGATCGTGAGGATGGCGAGGACCGAGACGAGGAAGCCCCCCGGGACCCCCTGGATGGACAGCCAGAGGGCGTAGTCGCCGGCCTCCTCGCCGCCTCCGAAGACCTGCCCGGCCGTGACGCCGAGGGCGGCCAGGGCGAAGGCGAGGATCAGCCAGCGTCCGGCTCGGGTGTCGACGCTCTTGCGCAGCTCCACCCCGACGAGCCGTCCCAGCGGCGGCCGGGTGGCCATCTCGTGGCGGGCGGGGCTCACGGCGCTCATCGGCTGGTCTCCTTCGAGGGTGCGGTGGCTGGCCCCGGCGTCTGCGCGGAGCCGAGCTCGGTGCCGGCGGTCATGGTGAAGAACAGCTCCTCGAGGCCGGCACCACCGGCGGGGGCGAGCCCGGTCAGCACCACGCGCGCCGCGAGCGCCGCACGGCCCACCGTCTCGGGGGCCGCGTCGACCACGAGGCCGTCACCGGACGGGGTGACGCTGACGCCGCCGGCCTGCAGCGTGGCGGCGAGCGCGGCGTCGTCGAGGCTCGTCACGGTGAGTCCGCCGGAGGTCGAGGCGAGGAGCTCGTCCTTGCTGCCCGACGCGACGATGCGGCCGCCGCCGATGACGACGAGCTGGTCCGCGAGCGCCTCGACCTCGTGCAGGAGGTGGGAGGACAGCAGCACGGTGCCGCCGCGGTCGGCGAAGCCGCGCAGCAGCCCGCGCATCCACGCGATCCCCTCCGGGTCCAGGCCGTTGGCGGGCTCGTCGAGGACGAGGACCTGCGGGTCGCCGAGCAGGGCGGCGGCCAGGCCGAGGCGCTGGCGCATGCCGAGCGAGTACTGCCTGGTGCGCAGGCGCTCGGGTCGTCCGGTGAGCTTGACGAGCTCGAGCATCTCGTCGACGCGGGAGGAGGGGGCGCCCATCGTCCTGGCCGCCAGGGTGAGCACCTCGCGCCCGCGCCGGCCGGGGTGCGTGGCTCCCGCGTCGAGGAGGACGCCGACGACGCGGCCAGGGTTGGGGATGTCGGCGTAGGCCCGCCCGTCGACGCTGGCGCTGCCGGAGGTGGCGCGGGAGAGGCCGCACAGCACGCGCATCGTCGTGGTCTTGCCGGCGCCGTTGGGGCCGAGGAAGCCGGTCACGGTGCCGGGGGTGCAGGTGAAGGACACGTCGTCCACGCTCACCTGGCTCCCGAAGCGCTTGGTGAGGTGCTCGACGTGGATCATGCCCGCCACCATGCCCGCCCCGTGGAGGGCGTGGCAAGGAGGCCAGCGGGGGTGTCGCGCGCCCGGGTGGCCGCAGGGGCGACGCTCGCTCAGCCGCTCGTCGGGCCGGCCGTCGCCACCACCTCGAACTCCAGGAGGCTCGCGCCGGTGGCCACGGGCTTGCGGCCCTCGCTGCCCGCGTGGGCGGACCGCGCCCCGCCCGAGGCCCACGACTGGTAGCTCTCCTCGTCGGCCCACCGGGTGTAGACGAAGTAGCGGGACTCCCCGGCCACGGGGCGGAGCAGCTCGAACCCCTCGAACCCGGCCGTGCCCTCCACGGCGCCCATCCGGGCGGCGAAGCGGGCCTCCAGCTCGGCCCCGGCGCCCTCGGGGACGTCGATGGCGTTGATCTTGACGACGGACTGGTTGCTCGGCATGGCTCCACGCTGCCACCGGCTACGCTCGCGCGCCATGCCCGCCCCCGCTCCCTCGTCCTCCCCGCCCGCCGACGCCGTCAGGCTCGCCGTCATCGGCGGCGACGGCATCGGCCCGGACGTCGTCGCCCAGGGGCTGCGCGTCCTGGAGGCGGCGCTGGACGGTTCGGGGGTCTCGCTCGAGACCACCGACTACGACCTCGGGGCCCGGCGCTGGCACGCCACCGGTGAGGTCCTGCCCGACAGCGTGCTCGAGGAGATCTCCGGTCACGACGTGATCCTCCTCGGGGCGGTCGGCGACCCCGGCGTCCCCTCGGGGGTCCTGGAGCGCGGCCTGCTGCTGCGCCTGCGCTTCGCCTTCGACCAGTACGTGAACCTGCGACCCGCCCGGATCTACCCCGGCACGTCGACGGTGCTCGCCGACCCCGGCGACGTCGACTTCGTCGTCGTGCGCGAGGGCACCGAGGGGCCGTACACCGGCAACGGCGGCGCGCTGAGGGTCGGCACGCCGCAGGAGATCGCCACGGAGGTCAGCGTCAACACCGCGTTCGGCGTGGAGCGCGTGGTCCGCGACGCCTTCGTCCGCGCCGCCGCCCGCCCTGCCAGGCACCTCACGCTGCTGCACAAGCACAACGTCCTCGCCTACGCCGGCCACCTGTGGCGGCGCACCGTCGACGCGGTGGGGGAGGAGTTCCCGTCCGTCGCCCACGACTACCTGCACGTCGACGCCGCCACCATGGCGATGGTCGCCGACCCGTCGCGCTTCGACGTCGTCGTCACCGACAACCTCTTCGGCGACGTGGTCACCGACCTCGCCGCGGCGATCTGCGGCGGCATCGGGCTCGCCGCGTCCGGCAACATCAACCCCGAGCGGGCCTTCCCGTCGATGTTCGAGCCGGTCCACGGATCCGCGCCGGACATCGCGGGGCAAAACCTGGCCGACCCCACGGCGACGGTGCTGTCGGTGGGGATGCTGCTCGAGCACCTCGGGCACGCCGACGCGGCGCAGCGGGTGGACGCCGCGGTCGCCGCCGACCTCGCCGAGCGCGGGTCCGCGCCCCGCTCGACCACCGAGGTGGGCGACGCGCTCGTGGCCCGTCTGTGAGCGACCGGTCCGCTACCGTTCGGCCATGGTGAGCACCGAGGCGATCAGCGACGCGGACGAGACCCTGCAGTTCGAGCTCCGCACGAACGTGGCGCGCCTCTCCGACGCGCAGCGCACCGAGGTCCTCGGCCACCCCGGGTTCGGGCAGCACTTCACCGACCACATGGCGCGGGTCTCGTGGACCGCGGACCAGGGCTGGTACGACGCCCGCGTCGAGCCCTACGGCCCGCTCCCGCTCGATCCCTCCGCTGCGGTGCTCCACTACGCCCAGGAGATCTTCGAGGGCCTCAAGGCCTACCGGTGGGACGACGGGTCGGTCCGGTGCTTCCGCCCGGAGGTCAACGCGGAGCGCTTCGCCCGCTCCGCGGAGCGCATGGCCCTCCCGGTGCTGCCCGAGCGGGTCTTCCTCGACGCGCTGTCCGCGCTCGTCGCCGCCGACGAGCCGTGGGTGCCCTCCGGCGGGGAGAACAGCCTCTACCTGCGCCCGTTCATGTTCGCCTCCGAGGCCTTCCTCGGGGTGCGGGCCGCGCGCACCGTCGACTTCCTCGTCATCGCGAGCCCCGCGGGGCCGTACTTCCCGAGCGGGGTCAAGCCGGTCTCCATCTGGCTCGCGCGCCAGCTCACCCGGGCCGGTCGCGGCGGCATGGGGGCGGCCAAGACCGGCGGCAACTACGCCTCCAGCCTGCTCGCCCAGGGCGAGGCCGCCGACCACGGCTGCCAGCAGGTGGTCTTCCTCGACGAGGCGGAGGGCCGCTGGGTCGAGGAGCTGGGCGGCATGAACGTCTTCTTCGTCCACGCCGACGGCACCCTGGTCACCCCCGCGCTGACCGGCACGATCCTCGAGGGCGTCACGCGCCGCTCGGTGCTCTAGCTGGCCCGGGAGCAGGGCCTGACCCCGGTCGAGCGCAAGGTCGACGTCTCCGAGTGGGTCGAGGGCGTCGCCTCCGGGGAGATCACCGAGGTCTTCGCCTGCGGCACCGCGGCGGCCATCACCCCCATCGGACAGCTCGTCGACGGCGACACCGTCCACGAGACCCCCGGCCCGCTGACCGGCCCGGACAGCGTGGCCGGGCGCATCCGCTCGACGCTTCTGGACATCCAGTACGGCAGGGTCGAGGACACCCGCGGGTGGATGCACCGGCTCGTCTGAGCCTCGTTCTGGACCGCCGCCCCACCGACGCCACCGGACCACCGACCCGCCGCAGCGCAGGAGCCCCGATGACCTTCGACGTCTACGACACCACCCTGCGCGACGGCGCGCAGCAGGAAGGTCTGTCCCTCTCCGTCGACGACAAGATGCACATCGCCACGCTGCTCGCCGAGCTCGGCGTGGACTACGTCGAGGGCGGGTGGCCCGGCGCCAACCCCAAGGACACCGCCTTCTTCGCCCGGGCCCGCCGGGAGCTCGACCTCGGGGCCACGACGCTCGTGGCCTTCGGCGCCACCCGCCGGGCGGGGGGCAGCGCCGCGGACGACCCGCAGGTCCGCGCCCTGCTCGACGCCGGGACGTCCGCGGTGACGATCGTCGCCAAGAGCCACGCCCGGCACGTCGAGCTGGCGCTCAGGACCACGCCGCAGGAGAACC
>JARICT010000022.1 GCA_029257185.1 Quadrisphaera sp. | reverse complement strand
CCTCGATCGAAAGAAACGTACCAGGTTTCGTTCATGATGTCTCACATCGGTTCGCCCCCGCAGGACCTTGAGGAGGTGCCGCGTCCCGGATGCAGCGCGCGATGCCGGAGCTCCGGTCGCACGGCGCCACGCCGCCTCAGCGCGGGTCGCCGCCGTCGGGGGGCGGCGCGTCATCGGCCACCACGGCGCCGCGCTGCCCCCGGGGCGCCTCGGGGCCCACGGTGGAGTCCCGGGTGGTCTGGCGCTCGGTCTCGGCGTTGAGCACCGCCCCGACCAGGACGAGCAGGACCGTGATCCACACCCACAGCATGCTGATGGCCACCCCCGCGAGCGAGCCGTACGTCACGTCGTACAGCCCGGCCGTGCGCACGTAGGTGAACAGCGCGAAGGACGTGCCCAACCACACCACCGCCGCCCCCATCGATCCCCAGCTGGTCCAGTGCCACCGGGCCCGCTCGCGGTCGGGGCCGTAGCGGTAGACCACGTCGAGGCCGACGACGACGAGCACCGCCACCGCCACCCAGGTGAGCGCCGTCCCGGCGTGGCGCACCGTGCCGCTGGAGTCGGACAGCAGCCGCGTGAGGACCCCGGCCGCCGCGAGCACCCCGCCGAGCACCAGCGCCCCGCCGAGGACGCCCAGCAGCGCCAGGCCGACGCGGTGCAGCCCGGAGCGGGTCTCCTCCTCGTGGTAGGCCACGGTCAGGGCCCCGATGAGGTTGCCGGCTGCGGCCGTGGCCGTCCACAGCGCGACGAGCAGGGCGACGGCGCCGCGCACGGTGAGCACCTTGGTGGAGTTCGCCGTGAGCACCGCGAACTGCGAGGCCACGAGGCTCTGCAGCTGCTCGGGCAGCAGCTCCACGACGTCGGAGAACTGCTCCAGCGCCTGCTCGGGCGTGACCACCGCTCCGTACACCGACAGGGCCGTCAGCAGCACCGGGGCGATGGACAGCAGCGCGAAGAACGCGATGCCGGCCGCCAGCAGCGGCAGCCTCTCCGACAGCACCCGCCCCCCGGTGCGACGCAGCACCGCGGCCCACCCGCGCGCCGGGATCTGGTGGGGAGCCGCCGCGTCGCGCCCCTGCCGGGTGGACACCCTGGAGGCCGCGGCGGCTCTGCTCATGGGGGTGAGTGTGGACCGTCCGGGTGATCACGCGCGACCACCCGGGCGCCGCCCCGGTCGGCGGGGAGCCTCAGACCCCCGCCAGCGCCCGCTCGCTCAGGCGCCCGTCGACCACCTCGACGACCGCGTCGACGCTGCCCAGGTGCGCGGTGTCGTGCGTGACGAGCACCGTGGCGATCCCCCGCTCCTGGGTCAGCGACGTCAGCAGATCGATGACGGCGGCGCCGCGCTCGGTGTCCAGGGCCGACGTCGGCTCGTCGACGAGGAGCACCGCAGGGTCGTTCATCAGCGACCGCGCGATGTTGACCCGTTGGCGCTGCCCGCCGGAGAGCTGGTCGGCGTGCCGGTCGGCGACGTCGCCCAGCCCGACGACGTCGAGCAGCACCCGCGAGCGCTTCCGGGCGGCCTTCATCGACCGGCCGTCGACGTGGGCCATCACCTCGAGCTGCTCGGCGGCGGTGAGCGAGGCGATGAGGTTGGGCTGCTGGAAGACCATGCCGACGGCGTGGCGGCGCAGCGCCGTCATCGCGTCGCGGTCCATCCCGTGGGTGTCGGTGCCGGCGAGGACCACGCGGCCGGAGTCGGGGGTGATGAGCGTGGCGGCGACGGCCAGCAGGCTGGACTTGCCCGAGCCCGAGGGCCCGATCACCGCGGTGGTGGTGCCGGCGGGCGCGGTGAGGCTCACGTGGTCGAGCGCGGTGAGCCGGCTGGCGCCGTCGGGGTAGGTCAGCGTGACGTCGGTGAGGACGAGGGGGCGGGTGTCGGTGGAGGTCATCGGGCACTTCCCAGGGCGGTGAGGGGGTCGACGGAGGTGATGCGGCGCACCGAGAGCACGGCGCCCAGCGCGCCGAGCACGATGAGCACGAGCGGCGGCGCGAGCATGGTGGAGGCGGTGAGCGCGAAGGGGACGGTGCCCGCGGCTGCGGCGCCGATGGCCGCGGCGATGCTGGCGCCGAGCGCGGTGCCGGCGACCAGGAGCACGAGCGCCTGGCCGATGGCGTCCTTCATGAGGTACCTCGTGGTGGCGCCGAGCGCCTTGAGCACGGCGATGTCGCCGCTGCGCTGGATGGTCCAGACGGTGAAGAACGCCCCGATGACCAGCGCGGAGATGCCGAAGAGCATGCCGCGCATCAGCTGCAGCGAGCCGTTCTCCGAGGCGTAGGAGCCGATCGCCTGCAGGGAGTCGGACGTGGTGACGGTGGTGGTGCCCAGGCGCTGGTCCGCCGCGGTCAGGGCTGCGTCGTCAGGGCCGTCGCCGCCGTCGGTGGACAGGGCGATGACGGTGGCGCTGCGGTCGGCTCCGGCAGGGCCGCCGGGCTCCAGGCGGGCGGCGTCGTCCAGGGACGCCCACACCACCGGGGTGTGGCTGTAGGAGGCGTCGTCAGCCACGTCGGCGACGACGACGTCACGTCCCGCGAGCTGCAGGTCGTCACCCGCGGCGACGCCGAGGTCCTCGGCGGCGCCGGTGGAGAGCACCACCGAGCCGTCACCGACCCGCGCGCCGTCGGGCAGCAGCGAGGAGCCGCCCGTGACGCCGAACACCGAGACCGCGGCGCTGCGGGCGACGTCGTCGCCGGTTCGCTCGCCCCCGGTCGCCTTCGTGGTGGCGATGGACAACGGCTCCGCGGCGGTGACGCCGGGGACCTCGCCCCACGCGCGCCACTGGTCCGCGGTGACGGCCGAGTCCGAGAAGGAGACGTCCTGGTCACCAGCCGGCGCCGCGAAGGCCAGGTGGTCCGCGGGGAGGTCGGCGATCCCCGACGTGCTCTCACGCCCCAGGCCGGCGGTCAGTCCCGAGAGGAGCGTGACGAGCAGGGTCATGAGCACCACGACGCCGCCCATGAGGGCGAAGCGCCCCTTGGCGGCTCGAAGGTCTCTCCAGGCGACGAACACTGCGGTGGTCCTTCCCTCGGCGGCGCCGGCTGGGTGCTCGGCGCGATGTCTCCACGGTGCTCTTCTCGGCGCGCACATCCATCGCCCGGCGGATCGGTCCTGCGCGCACGGGAGGTGGAGACCGGTCTCCACCTTTCGACGGATGCCACCGGGAGGAGCGCCGCGTACCGTCGGGCTGCTGTGAGCCTGCCCTCCGACACGGCCCCGCGCGCTGCGCCGCCTCGCGACGCACGCCCCGGGGCACCTCCCGCCGCCTCGTCGGAGCCGGCTGCCACCCTGCCTGCGCCGGCCCGGGGCAGGCCGCCCGAGCCGCCCGCGCCGCTGCGCTGGGCGATGCACCTGCTCGTCGCCTTCCTCCTCGTGCTCGTCGCCGTCCGCGCGGCCCTGGCGCCGAGCGTGCTGGGCGCGCCGCCAGTCGCGGTGACCACGGTGGCCGCCGCTCTCGGCGCCCTCTACGCCGGCGGCGCCGCGCGGCTGTCCGACCGCGAGCAGCCACGCGCGACGGCGGTGTGGCTCGGAGCCCTCACCGCCGTGTGGTGGGCCCTGGTGGTCCTCACGCCCGACGGCGTGTGGCTGGCGTTCCCGCTGTTCTTCCTGCAGCTGCACCTGCTGGCGCCTCGCACCGGGCTGCTGGCCGTGGCGCTGACGACGGTGGCGGCCGTCGCCGGGTACGCCTGGCACCGCGGGGCACTGGTGCCCGCCGCGGCCATCGGCCCGGTGATCGGGGCGGCCGTCGCCGTGGCCGTGGTCCTCGGGTACCACGCGCTGGCCCGCGAGAGCGAGCAGCGGCGCCTGCTGGTGGAGGAGCTGACGTCGACCCGCGCCGAGCTGGCCGCCGCGGAGCGCGCCGCCGGGGCCGCCGGGGAGCGTGAGCGCCTCGCCCGCGAGATCCACGACACGTTGGCGCAGGGCCTCTCGAGCATCCAGCTGCTGCTGCGCGCGGCGGGGCGCGCGCTGCCGGACCAGCCGTCGGTGGCGGCCGGTCACGTCGAGCAGGCGCGGTCCACGGCGCAGGAGAACCTCGCGGAGGCCCGCCGCTTCGTCCGCGAGCTGACGCCCCCGGCGCTGGCGACCGCGTCGCTGCCCGCCGCACTCCAGCGGCTGTGCGACGCCGTCGGGGCGCGCGAGGGCCTGGCCGCGACCCTGCACCTCAGCGGCGAGCCGGCGCCGGTGCCCACGCCCTACGAGGTGGCGCTGCTGCGCGTGGCGCAGTCGGCGCTGGCCAACACCGCGCAGCACGCCGGGGCCCGCCGCGTGGACCTGACGCTGACGTCCATGGCCGGACGGGTGAGCCTGGACGTCGTGGACGACGGCGCCGGCTTCGACCCCGGACAGGTCCCGGAGGCCGGGTCGGGGGACTCGGGGTTCGGGCTCGCGGCCCTGCGGGCCCGGGTGGGGCAGCTCGGTGGCGAGCTGGCCGTGGAGTCCGCGCCCGGCGCCGGCACGGCGATCGCCGTGACCTTCCCCCTCGACGACGGCGCTGGGCGTGGTGGTAGCGGACGTGGCGGCGACGGCGGCCTCGGCCCCGGCGACCGCGTCCGCGGTGACGGCGCGCCCCGGGTGGGGCACGCATGACCGCGCCGATCCGCCTCCTGCTCGTCGACGACCACCCGGTGGTCCGCTCCGGCCTGCGCGCCGTCCTCGACGCCGAGCCCGACCTGCACGTGGTCGCCGAGGCGCCGACGGGTGAGCGCGCCGTCGAGCTCGTCGCCGAGCTGGAGCTGGACGTGGTCCTCATGGACCTGCAGCTCGGGGCCGGGATGCACGGCTCGCGCGCGACCGCGGCCATCACCGCCCGCGCCGGGAGCCCGCGCGTGCTGGTGCTCACCACCTACGACACCGACTCCGACATCCTCGAGGCCATCGAGGCCGGCGCGACCGGCTACCTGCTCAAGGACGCGAGCCCCGACGAGCTGGCGGCGGCGGTGCGGTCCGCGGCGGCCGGTCGTCCGGCGCTGGCTCCCGCGGTGGCCCAGCGCCTCATGGGCCGCGCGCGGACGCCCGGCACCACGCTGACCCCGCGGGAGCTCGAGGTGCTGCAGCTCGTGGCCGACGGTCTCTCGAACCAGCAGGTCAGCGCTGCCCTGCACCTCAGCCAGGCCACGGTGAAGACCCACCTCGTGCACGTCTACGAGAAGCTGGGCGTCGGCTCGCGCACCGCTGCGGTCGCCGCGGCGAGGGAGCGGCGCATCGTCCACGGATGACCCGCCCGCGATTCGTCGAACAGGCGTCCTGAGACCTGTGCGATCCTCGGGGGGTGGCAGGGGGCAGCAACCGGCGAGGAGCACCGCTGCCCGCCGTGCTGCGCGAGGCGTCGGCGGCGCGCCGCGCCGAGCGCTCACGAGCCTTCTGCTGGGTCACCGACCCTGGCGGTCCGTGGCCGGGCGTGGTCGTGGAGTGGGTGCGGGTGGCCGGTGACTGGCACGCGCGGACGGCCTACGTCGTCACCGACGCCCACGGCGGGGCGCGCGTGGTCGTCGCCGTGGTCGAGGCCGGCCGGCTGGAGCCCTCGGCGCCGGCATGACCGGGCAGCGCTGAGCGCGCCTCAATCGGCAGACGTGCCGTTCAGCGCCGCTCGGCGACCGCGCCGCAGCGTGGTCGCACCACCGGCGCCCGGCTCATCGCCGCCGGGACGCAGGTCGTCGCCGTCCTCGCGCGGGGCGACCCGTGGTGCCAGCGGCCCGCGTCCCGCCTGGTCCGACGCAGCGGGCGTCGGCGCTTCCGACGCTGCGGGCGGCGGCTCGGGCGTCGGCGCGGGCGTCGGCGCGTCCACGGTGGAGTCGACGACGGTGAACGGCAGGGTCCGCACCAGGTCGTCGTTGATCATCAGCGTCAGCGCGTACTCGCCCTGCGCCGGTGCCGGCGCCACGAGGGTGGCCGCGAAGGCCGCCGGCCGGCGCCCGCCCTCCATCGGCACGTCGTGGACCTCCAGCGGCCAGCGCGCGACGACGGGGACGTCACCATCGGGGGTCCGCGCGCCGAGGCTCAACGTCGGAGGGGGCTCGCGCCGCGCGAGCAGGACCCGGCCGGCCACGCACAGCACGTGCTGGCCCGGCACCCCCGCCACCTCGAAGACGGCGCGGTGACCCCCCACCACGGTGAGGCTGCCGTCCTCGGCGACGGAGGCGAACTGCGCCAGCATCGCGTACTCGATCTCCGCCACCGCAGTGCCTCACCCCTCACGCCGCTCTCGGACCGTCGCCGAAGACCACACACCGTAGCCAGCAGCGGATCATCGCGGGCCGGTACACGCCGCTGCAGCGACCCCGGATGCCGCTGCCGGGCGGGGGGCGCTGGCGCTCACCGGGCGCGCGCGAGAGGATCCGTGCGTGAGCGATGAGCGGAACCGCCCCCCGTCCACCTCGTCGGCTGCGGCCCGGAAGGCCGAGCGAGCCTCGGTCTCCCGTCAGGACGCCGAGCGTCGGCTGACGAAGCGCCGCAGGTCCGAGCGCGCGCTGGCGCGGCGCGAGGCGAAGGAGCACCGCAAGGCCGTGCGCCGGTCCGCCGTGCGCCGCAAGAGCCAGGAGGAGGCCGCCGAGCACCTGCGGGCCGAGCGCGCGCTCGCCGCGCAGCGCAGCGCGGAGCACCGGGCCGCCCAGCAGCTGGAGGTCGAGCGCGACCGCGCCGCGCGTCGTGAGGCTGCTCAGGAAGCCGCCGAGCGCGCCGCCCAGGAGCGGCGCACGGCCCAGCAGGAGGCGGCCGAGCACCGCCAGGCCGTGCAGGAGGAGGCGGCGCGGGAGCGGGCGCAGCGCGAGGCGGAGCAGCGCCGTGAGGGCCAGCGCCAGCAGGAGGCCGCCCGGTCCACCAGCCCGTCCCGGGCCCGCGACGAGCGCCCCGGAGCGCGGAGCACCGGTTCGACGGCGCTGCTGCTCCTCGCCGGTCTCGCGGCAGGAGCGCTGGTGGCGATCATCGCCAGCGCCCGACGACGCACCCGGACGACGTCCCCGGTGAGCGAGCGCGAGCTGGAGCTGCGGGACGAGCAGGACTGGACCTACGAGACGACGATGGTGGTCTACGCCCCGGCCGGGGCCATCGCCGGGCACGTCCACGACGTCGGAGGGCTGCCCGGGCTCGTCGGCCCCCTGGACGGACCGCCGATGGACCGCGTCGACTGGGTCGAGCCCCACGGGGCGCGGCTGCGGTTCCAGGTGCACGCACGCAACGGTGGCGGGCCCTCCGACACCACCGTCCAGATCGCCCGGGGCGAGCGCACCGGCCCCCTCACCGACCTCGAGGCCGAGGTGCGCGACGCGCTCGCGTCCCTGCGGAGCACCCTCGAGCGCTCATGAGCCCGCCGCAGGGCCGCGACGACGTCCCGAGCACCCTGGCGCGCTCGGACGAGAAGGCGCAGGAGACCTACGCGCAGACCCGTGACGCGGTGGCGGAGCGCTCCGAGGACGCGGGCCGCGCCGCCCGCACCGCCTGGGCTGCGGTCAAGCACACCCACGAGAAGGTCGGCGACCACTGGGAGCCGAAGCCGGGCGGAGCCACCGGCCCCTCGGACGCCCAGGCCGAGGGCGGGGTGGGCACCGGCCGCGCCACCGCCGGCGGGGTGGACGCGAACGCCTCCAAGGCCCACCTCGCCGACGTGGCTCGCCGCCTCGACGTGCCGGGGCGCTCGTCGATGACCAAGGAGGAGCTGGTCGAGGGCATCCGGGCGGTCAGCGACCGTCAGACCCGGGAGGCTCGCGAGGACGAGCGCTGACCCGTCGCGGGAGCAGCCGGAGCCGGGTCGAGGAAGGCCTCCCGCGCCGCGGGCACCACCCGCCGGCACACGCGGATCGCGTCCACGAGCAGCTCGCGGAGCATCGCGTCGGGGTCGGGCACGCAGGCCGCGGCGATGCTCACGGCGGCGTAGCCCACCACGTGGGGCACGCCGTCGCGGCGGTAGGGCCGGTGGTCGCCCCCGGTGCGGGCGCTGAAGCGCTGGGCCCACGCGGCGGCGTGCGGGGTGCGGTCCAGAGCGGCTCGCGTCTGCGAGCGCAGGGCGCCAGGGCCCCGTCCGTCCACCGGTGCGAGCGACCGGTCCGCCGCGAGCGCCGCGACGGCCATGACTTGTGCGCGTTCCTGCGAGGCGACGGGCAGGGCGCGGGTGGCGCAGAGCAGCGCGAGGCGGGCGTCGAGCGAGGCGTCGTCGCTGCGCAGCCCCACCACGTCGGGGATGAGCGGCGCGAGGGCGCCCCGCCCGGCGTCGCTGCTGTGGTCGTTGACCGCCCGGGCGAGCGCGGCGAGCGCCGGGTGGGTGCACGCCGGGTGGTCGCTCCACCGCTCCCCGGCGAGGTAGGACGCCATCTCCATGAAGCAGGCGCCCTTGCGGGGGGTGCGGTGGCGCCCCGGGGAGAGGACGGGCATCCCGAGCGGGGCGGTCGGCGGGGCGAGCGGGGCGCGGGTGGCGAACACGGGTGCTCCTCGGGGCGGGCGCGAGCGGGATCCACGTCTCCGTGACGGAGGGCCGGCGGCTGACCGACGGGAGGCCGTCCCAGTGTGCGCTCCGCCGCGTCACCGCGCCACAGCCCGAGAACGCTCCCAGCACTGGTGCGGACGGCGGGGCTGCTGGGCACCATGGGGCCATGAGCACCCCCCTCGACCCCGAGACCCTCGAGATGGCCCACCAGGTCTTCGACATGGCCCGCGGCGGCGACGTCGACCAGCTGGGGCCGCTGCTCGGCGCCGGCCTGCCGCCCAACCTCACCAACTCCTCGGGCGACACCCTGCTGATCCTGGCGGCCTACCACAACGAGCAGGCAACGGTCGAGGCCCTGCTGCGCGCCGGGGCCGACGTCTCCCGGGCGAACGACCGCGGCCAGACCGCGCTGTCCGCAGCGGTCTTCCGGCGCTCCGAGGCGGTGGTCGCAGCCCTCCTGGACGCGGGAGCCGACCCGGACGGGGGGAACCCGAGCGCCCGGGAGACGGCGGTGTTCTTCGAGCTGGACGAGATGGCTGCCCTGCTGCCCGCCCCGAGCGCGGGCGCGGCGGAGGGCGGCGAGCCACCCATCTCTTGAACGACTCCAGATCGACTTGAAGATCGCGTGCTGCTTTGACACCATGGACCCATGACGGACGGTGTGCGGGCGAGCACAGCAGATCAGCTGCGGAGCAGCGGTCTGCGCGTCACCCGGCCTCGCTCCACCGTCCTCGAGGTGCTCCTGGACGCCCGTGAGACCCACCAGCACCTCGACGCGCGCACCGCGACGGCCCGGGCCCGCGAGCGCGGGGTGACGATGTCGACCCAGGCGGGCTACGACGTGCTCGACGCGCTGGTCGCCGCGGGGCTGGCTCGTCGCATCCGCCCCCTCGGCGCCGGTGCGGCGGTCTACGAGTCCCGCGTGGGCGACAACCACCACCACGCCGTCTGCCGCGGGTGCGGCGAGACCTTCGACGTCGACTGCGCCGTCGGTCAGGCGCCCTGCCTGGTGCCCCTCGCCCCCTCGATGCCCGACGGCTTCGTCCTCGACGAGGCCGAGGTGCTCCTGTGGGGGCGCTGCGCGCCGTGCACCACCACCGACCATCCGGGGGCTGCCGTGGCCCCCGGGACCTCCACCACCCCGCCCGCCTCGAAGGAGAGCTCATGACCGCACTGGACGACCGCCACGACGCCCCGGCCCTCACCACGCGTCAGGGTCACCCCGTCAGCGACAACCAGAACCAGCGCACCATCGGCTCGCGCGGCCCGGCGACGCTGGAGAACTACCAGTTCCTCGAGAAGATCAGCCACTTCGACCGCGAGCGCATCCCCGAGCGGGTGGTCCACGCGCGCGGCGCCACGGCGTACGGGCGCTTCGTGGCCGACGGCACCGTGGGTGACGAGCCCATCGCCCGCTACACCCGCGCCAAGCTGTTCTCCGAGAAGGGCAAGGAGACGCCGATCGCGATCCGCTTCTCCACCGTGGCCGGCGGTCGCGACTCCTCCGAGGTGGCCCGCGACCCGCGCGGCTTCGCGGTGAAGTTCTACACCGAGGACGGCAACTGGGACCTCGTGGGCAACAACCTCGGGGTGTTCTTCATCCGCGACGCCATCAAGTTCCCCGACTTCATCCACTCCCAGAAGCCGGACCCGAAGACCTTCGAGGCCTCGGTGGCCGAGCGCGCGTTCGACTTCTTCAGCCAGAGCCCGGAGGCCATGCACATGGTCACCCTCGTGTTCAGCCCCCGCGGGATCCCGGCGAGCTACCGCACGCAGCAGGGCTTCGGCGTCAACACCTACAAGTGGGTCAACGAGGCCGGTGACACCCAGCTGGTGAAGTACCACTGGCTCCCCGCCCAGGGCGTGAAGAGCTACACCGCGGACGACGCCGCCGTGGTGCAGGGCCAGACCCTCGGCTCGCACACCAAGGACCTCTACGACGCCATCGACGCCGGCGACTTCCCCTCGTGGGAGCTGCACGTCCAGCTCATGGACGACCACGACCACCCCGAGCTGGACTTCGACCCGCTGGACGACACCAAGGTGTGGCCCGAGAACGAGTTCCCGCTGCGCAAGATCGGCACCATGACGCTGGACGGGACCCCGGAGAACGTCTTCGCCGAGAACGAGCAGATCGCGTTCGGCACCGGCGTGCTCGTCGACGGGCTGGACTTCTCTGACGACAAGATGCTCGTCGGCCGCACGTTCTCCTACAGCGACACCCAGCGCTACCGCGTGGGGGCGAACTACCTGCAGCTGCCGGTGAACCAGCCGAAGGCGGCGGTCGCGACCAACCAGCGCGACGGCCAGATGGCCTACGCGGTGGACGCCGCGGGGACCAACCCGCACGTGAACTACGAGCCGTCGATCCTCGGCGGCCCCGTGGAGGCCGCACGCACCCATCGCCCGGAGCTGGGCCCGACGATCTCGGGGCGCCTGACGCGCGAGCGCATCGAGCGCACCGACGACTACACCCAGGCCGGGCAGCGCTACCTGCTCTCGGAGCAGTGGGAGAAGGACGACCTGGTCGCCAACCTCGTCGGGGGGCTCGAGCAGTGCGCGCGCCCGATCCAGGAGCGCATGGTCTGGCACCTCTTCCTCTGCGAGGACGAGCTGGGCCAGCGGGTCGGCGACGGGATCGGCATCAGCGCCGACGACGTCCGCCACCTCGAGCCGCTGCCCACGCAGACGCTGTCCGAGGCGGAGCTGG
This sequence comes from Quadrisphaera sp., assembly GCA_029257185.1. Taxonomy (GTDB): domain Bacteria; phylum Actinomycetota; class Actinomycetes; order Actinomycetales; family Quadrisphaeraceae; genus CADCUY01. The sequence goes on along the minus strand of JARICT010000022.1, from coordinate 20,433 downwards.
AGCGTCTGGCCAACCTCGGCAAGAACGGGCCGCGGGACGTCGGCGACCTGGTCATGACGCACGCCGTGCCGAACGAGCGCGTCTCGAGGGTCTGAGGCACCCCCTTCCCACCGCCGACGCCCCCGCTGCTCCTGCGAGCAGCGGGGGCGTCGCCTTGCGCAGAGAGATGATCAGCCGGCAGGCGCGCCGCGGGTGCAGTTCCTCCCCGCCGCCTTGGCCTCGTAGAGCGCCGCGTCCGCCGCGACGACGACCGCGCGGGCCTCCACGTCGCCGGTCATGGTCGCGACGCCGGCCGAGAAGGTCGTCCCCGGCTGCAGGGTCGCCCAGCGCTGCCGCAGGCGGTCGGTGACGGCGCCGGCCTGGGCGGTGCTGGTGGCGGGCAGGACGAGGGCGAACTCCTCGCCCCCGTAGCGCGCGGCGTAGTCGCCGTCGCGCAGCCCGACGCGCAGCAGCATCCCGACGTCGGACAGCACCCGGTCCCCGGCGACGTGGCCCCACCGGTCGTTGAGCGCCTTGAAGTGGTCCAGGTCGCAGATGACCACCGAGTCCCCGACCTCCAGGTGCTCCAGGCGCCGGTCGAGGTGGCGCCGGTTGGCCAGTCCCGTGAGGGCGTCGGTGTGGGCCTCGGTCCGCAGGTCCCCGGCGACCTGGCGCTGCTCGAGGGTCAGGCGCACGAGCAGCTGGGACACGAGCACCCACACCGCCGCGACGATGATGACGCGGACGCCGAAGGCCGCGGTGAACGTCCCGATGGCCATGACGTAGAGCACCGTGGCGGGCACGAGGGCCATCGCGTTCGCGCGGGCACCCTGGGTCAGTCCCGTGACGGTGAAGCCCAGCGCCCAGAGGCCGCCGTAGGGCGCGCTCAGGTCGCTGGTGATGCCGAGCACCGCCAGGACCGTCAGCGGAGTGGCGGGCAGGGCGAGCGTCGCGCTGACGGGGAGGCGGTGCCAGGGCAGGCGCAGGCTCGCCAGCAGCGCGGCGAGCATGACGCTGGCCGCGGCGGCGACGGCCCACCACTCGTCGACGCTGGGTCGGAGCATCGGCACCGTGAGGAGGAAGACGGCCGCGCACGCCCCCACGTAGTGCTGCCCGAGCACCACGGAGGGCGCGCGGCTGGAGCCGCGCAGCACGCGGCGCAGGGCGCCGAGGGGCCGGTCGGCGCGGCGCCCTCGCGCGGGCCGGGCCTCTCCGGGCGGGGTCGCCGCGACCCGCTCCTCGTTGATCACCACGCTGAGGTCGTCGGCACCCGGGCACCGTGCCTTCAGCCGCACCGCGGCGGCTCACCCGGACGGGTGGACCTGACCCGGGCGCGTGGCCGTCGCCCGGGCTGGTGGACCTGACCCGGACGGGTGGACCTCGACCGGCCTGGCGGCGGAGGGCGTGGGATTCGAACCCACGGAGACGCAGGACGCCTCAACGGTTTTCAAGACCGTCCCATTCGGCCGCTCTGGCAGCCCTCCTGCACGCTCGATGCTACGGGGCGGTGCGGCGACGCTGGCGAGGTCGATGCTCACCTCGCGTCACCTCAGCCCACGGACGGACGGCAGCCACCGTCGCGAGGGTGCACGATCGGGAGATGGACCAGCCCACCGAGAGCGTCGAGACCGCGGGGTCGCCGACCGTGCTGCACCCGGCGCCGGACCGCTGGACGCCCGTCTGGCTGCTCGTGAGCCTCGCCATGACCGTGGCGGTCGCCGCGCTGGCCATGACGTCGGGCTCGTGGGTGTTCGTCCCGATGCTGCTGCTGGGTCCGTGGTTCCTCGTCCAGCACCTGGTGGCGACGCTGTCGTCCGTCGAGCTGGACGATCGCGGCATGGTGGTCCACCACCTGCTCGGCCAGCGCACGGTGCGGTGGGCCGACGTGGAGGAGATGACGATCGACCCCCCGGGCGGACCACGCCTCGTCCGCTACCGCACGGGCGGCCACGACAGGTTCCTCTCCGCCGAGCTGGCGGACGACGGGGGCTTCGTGGTGCTCGACGCTTACCGGCGCGCCGGGCGCGATCGCTGAAGGGCACAGGGCCGGATCGTGAGGTGGTGGAGTGGCCGCGCACGGTAGCGAGCCTGCAGGGCGCGTGCTGGCCACGCACGCTCGAGCGGGGATCCCCGACGCGCGACACGCCGCGGCACCCCGCACGAAGTCCCCGCTCGACGGTGAGACCCGGCACGAAGTCCCCGCTCGGCCGAGGGACCACGCACCAGCTTCCCACTCGACCGACAGACCCCGCACGAAGTCCTCGCTCGGCCGCCCGTCAGGGTTGCCGGCGCCCGTTCACGGCCGTCGCTGGGGCGGACCAGGCTTGGGACGGGTGCCGGCCAGATCCGCCGATGGACCGGTCGCCACGGCTGGCGGGCGCGTCGGCTCGGTGGTCGCCTGCACCGGCGGACCGGACGGGCCGGGCCGGGCCGACGGGGCGGACGGCTCGGACGGCTCGGGGGCCAGCCGGGACGACGCCCCGGCGAAGCGCCCTGCCAGACCGGCGCGCAACGCGTCCAGGGAGCCCGGCGTGGTCCCGGCGGCCGCGAGGTTCTGGGCCCGCACCGCCTCGAAGACCTCTTCGCGGTGGACCTGCACCGTGCGGGGGGCGTCCACGCCGATGCGCACGACGTCGCCGCGCACCTCGACGACCCGGACGGAGATCTCCGAGCCGATCATGATCGATTCGCCGGCGCGACGGGTGAGGACCAGCATGTGCCCAGGATAGGCACTCTGCGTGGTGATAGGTGACGCTCAGGCTGATTCTGGTGGAGGCGCGTGCCCCGCTGCCCCGGTTCGCCACCACGGCTCGTCGCCGTGCGTCTCTCACGGCGCCCGTCAGTCGACGCCGTGGCGCCGCGCGGCACGCTGCCAGGCGAAGACGACCGCCCGCAGCGCGTCCGCGTGCGGGACGGGCTGCCAGAACTCGACGCTGACGTCCACCAGGGACCGGCCCGGCTCCGGGGTGGTCGCCGCGAGGGTGCGCAGCACCGTGCCCGTCATCTCGTGCTCGGCGAACGCCGTCGGGGCGCCGTCGTCGTCGAAGGCGGACGGCGCCGTGAGCCGTACGTGCACCACGCACTCGCCCTCACCGCCCTCCCACCCGCTGACCGACGCGCGCAGACCGCCCTCCGACAGGTCGACCACGTAGCCCTCCGCGACCGCGGCGTCGTCCTCGCGCCGGGTCAGCGCCACGTGGACCAGCCCCCCGCTGGCCCTGGCGCGCACGAAGGCGCGACGCTGCACGGTGACCAGGGGCCCGGCGGGCTCGCACCACCACAGGGCCACGCCGTCGCGGTAGCGCTCCACGACCCGTACGCGCAGCCCGTAGACCCCGCGCCCGCTCGGCCAGCGCAGCTCCACCTTCTCCCCGTCGGCCGGTGGTTCGAGGTCACCGCGACCGCGCGGTGCGGCCACGGCGATGGCGTCGACGTCGACGTCCTCCACCCGGCTGGGGCGGCCGTCCTCCCCCAGCCAGTGGTCCTCGTCCACGCCGACCACGCGCACCAGCTGGCCGATGCCGGGAGCCTCGCCGGGCAGCGGGAACACCTCGGTCGACCTGGCGGGCCGCCCGAAGGCACCCAGCAGCCGGCTCACGAACGGTCTCCGGCGCCGGGGTCGGCCCCGACCTCGGCCAGGCGCGCCAGGTGTGCCTCGACGTCCTCGCGGGTGAGGTGGGCGGCGAGCGTGGCCACCCAGTCGACCGCGGTGGCCGGCTGCCCGTCCAGCAGCACGACGGGCGCGCTCAGCCCCAGCGACTCCGCCGGAGCCGTGGTGGCCCCCAGGCCGGTCAGCGCCACGGCGTCCACGCCGCGCTGCGGCCCCACCGCGTGCAGCCAGGCCTCGACGTCGGTGGTGCGGCGGGTGGCGTCCACGACCGCCCACACCTGGTCGGCGTCGAGGGTGGCGAGGACCGCGGCTGCGGCGGCGCGCTCCCCCGGCGTGGGGGTGAAGGGAACCGGCACCAGCACGACGACCGGCTGGCGGTGACGCCGGCCGGCGTGCGCGGCGCGGGCCGCGGCGCCGCGGTCCACCGGCGTGGCGCCGGGGCGGGCGGTGCGCTGGTCCTCGACCGCGAGCGTCACCACCTCGTCGGCGTGCAGCCCCAGGCTCAGGGCCAGCGTGCGGGCGGTCTCGAGGCCCGCGCCGGTGCCCTCCGCGACCACGGCGACGACCGGGTGGTCCGCGGCGCGCGGCGTGCGGCGGGGACGCGCGTCGAGGGTCGACCAGCGCTCGGCGAGCACGCGCAGCGCCAGGACCTGCTCCTCGGGGAGCCCATCCAGCCAGCGCTCGTGGACCCCGAGGCGGGACAGCCGGTGATGCAGGGGCTCGGGTGGCTCGTCCGGTGTCCCGGAGGGCTCGGACGCCTCGGACGCGTCGGGGCGCGCCGACGACCCAGCGAGCTCAGAGGGCTCGGACGACTCAGAGGGCCCGGACGGCTCAGAGGGCTCGGACGGCTCGGACGGCTCGGTGCGATCGGACCGCTCGGCGCCTCCGGACGGCTCGTCACGCTCGAGGGCCTCCACGGCGCGCCGCGCGGCGTGGGCGGCCTGGGCAGCGGCGACCAGGCGTTCCTCGGGGACGTGGGGCAGCTCGGGGAGCGGGTCGCCCGGGTCCGGCTCACCCAGCTCGGCGAGGGTCCGTGGCAGGAGGAGGGCCGACGTCAACGGCGGGCCTGCCATCACGAGGTCAGCCACCGGCTCGCGCTGCGGCGACACGGTGGCTGCCGGGTCCTCCTCGCCGGTGCGCTCCTCGGCGACCGGCTGCTGAGTGCGTGCGGCGTCGCGGTCGCGAGCGGCTGCCTCGGCGCGGCGACGCTCCCTCCGCGTCATCGGCGGAGGGTCGGACGCGGCGGTGTGCTCGGTGCCGCTCGTGGTGGTGTCGCTCGTCTCGGCAGTGGGGGTGTCCGTGTCGATGGCGTCGTCGTGAGCGTCGGCCTCGGAATCGGTGTGCGCGGCGGTGTCGTCCGCCTCGGCGGTGTCGCCGGCTGCGGCCTCGTAATCCTCAGTGCCGGCCCCCACCTCGGGCGGCGCGTCGAGATCAGCGACCTCTTCGCGCCGCGCCAGCTCCAGGGGCATCTCCTGCAGCATGGCCACCGCGTGGGCGGGCCGGTGCGGCTGCTCGGCGGCGGGCTCGCCGACGTCCGCCGGCTCCTCCTCCGGTGGGCGGGCGTCCCCGGCGTCGTGAGCCCCGACGACCTCCTCGGCCCAGACCTGCCCCTCCGGCAGATCGGCAGCGTCGTCCTCCGGCTCGACGTCACCGCCCTGGCTCGGCTCCTCCTCTCGCGAGCCGTCACCGTGGGCGTCCTCGTCCCCGGACCCGTCGTCACCGGGCACGTCGCCATCGCCGTCGCGGGGGCCGTCGTCCTCAGGAGAGTCATCGTCACGGGAGTCATCGTCACGGGAGTCGTCGTCACGGGAGTCGCCCTGCGTGTCGTCGACCACCCCGAGCGCGTCGAGCGCCCGGCGCAGCTGCTCGAGGGCGAGGGCCCGGTCCGCGTCGGCCTCGTCGCCATCGGCCGCCTCCGTGACGTCGCCGGTGACGTCGCCCGTGAGGTCGCCGGTGAGGGAGCGCGCGTCGTCCGGCGCGCGCACCGGGCCGCCCTCCAGCCCGCTGCGCACGCTGTCCAGCACCTCGGTGAAGGCCGCTTTCTCCGTCGAGAGCGGCGGCTGGCGCTCGGCGCGGCCCGCCATGGCGTCACGCACCGCCGCCAGCGCAGCAGCGCTGGGCGACGCGTCGTCCTCCGGCGACGGTCCGGCAGCGCGCTCGGCCTCCTCGGCGGCGGCCAGCAGCGCGGCGAGCCCGCGCGGAGCTCCAGGCGGCGACGGCGTCACGCTGGACGGCGCCGCTCCGCGCGGCGCGACCGCGGGCCCGAACACGCTGGCACCCCCGGCCTCGGTACCGCCCCGGGCCCCGGCCCCGGCTCCGGCTCCGGCTCCGGCAGCGTCAGGTGCTCCTCGCGGGGGCGCCGCAGGGTCGTCGACCTCGAACGTCACCTCGTACTTCTCCTTGGCGAAGAACCCGCCCACGCCGCCGACGCGCACGCGCTCGGCCTTGAGGACGCGGGCCGACTCACCGTGCTCGGCGCGCACCTGGCGCAGCAGCGGCTCGATGGCCGGACCCTCAAGCAGCAACTGCCGCGGCACCGCTGATCACCCCCACGGTCTCGATGCTGAGGCCTGGCCCCGAGACCTCGCTGTAGGAGAGCACCGACACGCCAGGCACCGCCATGGTCACCAACTTCCGTAGTGGGGACCTCAGGGCCGGCGCGCACACCAGCACCGGAGAGATCCCGGCTTCCTCGGCCACGTGCATCACGCGGCCCATCTCGTCGACGATCCGCTCGACGCGCGCGGGGTCCACCGAGAGCTGCGCACCGCTGTCCGTCAGGCGCAGCGACTCCACGAGCTGGTGCTCCAGCAGGGGGTCCAGCGTGAGGACCCGCAGCACGCCCTCGACGGCGTGGGACGCGGCGATCGCCGGCCCCAGCGCGCCCCGGGCGGCCTCGACGAGCGCGTCGGGGTCGGTGCTGACCTTCGCCTGCAGCGTCAGTCCCTCGTAGATGCGGGCGAGGTCGCGCACCGGCACGCCCTCGTCGAGCAAGGCCGCCAGCACGCGCTGCACCTCCCCCAGGCTCATCAGCGCGGGGGTGAGCTCGTCGACGACCGCCCCGTCGGTGGACCTCAGCGCCTCGGTGAGCGTGCGGACGTCCTCGCGGGAGAGCAGGCGCGAGGCGTTGGCGCGGACGATCTCGGCGAGATGGGTGATGAGCACCGACGCGCGGTCGACGACGGTGGCCCCGGTCATCTCCGCCTGGTGGCGCATCTCGGCGGGCACCCACTTGCCCGCGAGGCCGAACACCGGCTCGGTGGTCACCGTGCCGGGGAGGTTGTCGAGGTGGTCCCCGAGGGCGAGCACCTGGCCGGCGGGGGCGAGCCCGGAGCCGACGTCGACGCCGGAGATGCGCACCGCGTAGGTGCTCACCGGCAGGTCGAGGGAGTCACGGGTGCGGACCGGGGGGATGACGATGCCCAGCTCGAGCGCGACCTTGCGGCGCAGGGACCGCACCCGGTCCAGGAGGTCGCCGCCGGAGGCGGAGTCGACGAGGTCCACGAGGTCCGGGGCGAGGACGATCTCCAGGGGGTCCACCCGCATCGAGGCCATGAGCTGCTCCGGGGTCTCCGCGGACGGCGCTAGCGCGGCGACGGCCTCCTCGGCGGCCGCCTCGTCGGCCTCGGCGTTGTCGGCCGGCGTCTTCTGGGCGATCGCGAGGAGCCCGATGCCGATGATGAGGAAGGGGATCTTCGGCAGCCCGGGGATCAGCGCGAGCGCGATGGAGCCGCCGCCGGCGATCCGCAGCGCGGACCGCGAGCGCAGCAGCTGGGTGGCGGCGTCGGAGCCGAGGTCCCCCTGGCTCGTGGCGCGCGTGACGATGAGGCCGGTCGCCACCGACATGAGCAGCGCGGGGATCTGGGTGACGAGGCCGTCCCCGACGGAGAGGAGGCTGTAGGTCTGGACCGCGTCGCCGATCTCCATGCCCTTGACGACCGCGCCGACGACGATGCCGCCGACGAGGTTGATGATGGTGATGACGATGCCGGCGATGGCGTCGCCCTTGACGAACTTCGCGCCACCGTCCATGGCGCCGTAGAAGTCCGCCTCGGACGTGACGTCCGCGCGGCGGGTGCGCGCGGTGTCCTCGTCGATGAGGCCGGCGTTGAGGTCGGCGTCGATGGCCATCTGCTTGCCGGGCATCGCCTCGAGGGTGAAGCGGGCCCCCACCTCGGCGACGCGGCCGGCACCGTTGGTGATGACGAGGAACTGGATGATCACCAGGATCAGGAAGATCACCATGCCGATGACCAGCGAGCCGCCGACCACGAAGTCCCCGAAGGCGTTGATGACCTTGCCGGCCTCGCCGTCGCGCAGGATCAGCCGGGTGCTCGCCACGTTGAGGCCCAGGCGGAACAGCGTGAAGACCAGGAGCAGCGAGGGGAAGATCGAGAAGTCCAGCGGCCGCTTCACGTACATGGCCGTCATGAGGATCAGCAGGCCGGAGACGATGTTGAAGGCGATGAGGAAGTCGAGGAGCTGCGCGGGCAGCGGGATGACGAGCAGCATGATGATCCCGACGACGCCCAGGGGCACGGCGAGCTGGCTGATGCGGCGGAGACCCACGGACGGTGCATCGGCAGGTGGCCACGAACGCTTGAGGCGGGGTGCGCGCGGACGGGTGTGGTCCGGGGCGGCTGCTCCCAGGTCGAGCGGGGGTCCCGGTCGCTCGGCACGCCGCCAGAGCCCGCACGGGCTCCCCGCTCGGCCTGCGCGCGTCAGGGGGTCCGTGGTGGACGCCGTGCCGCACGGCGAGCGCCTCCGACCGGTGCCCAGCGGCCTGGGGGACCGGATCATCGAGGAGACGGTCCGGGCCCTCGTCGATGCTGGGCATCGCCGGGGGCGAGGACCTCGCCCCCGGCCCCCTACGGCACCGGCTGACGGCCGGGTGCCCGCACGACGGACCGCAAGACGCCCGGCGGGGCTGCTCGCAGCAGCGGCGCGCCGCCGCAGCGACGTACCTGTGGTCTCCGGACGGCCGAGCCACCGACGACAAGGGTCAAGTCCGCCGGGGTGGGGCCCGTCCTGCAGGATTCGACACGACGCTCATGTACCGCGAACGATGGTTGGCGGGACGTCGCGGCGTGGTGGTTGCCGGTCTGCGTGATCGGCGTGGACGCTGTGGCTTCGGGGCGTGTTCGTTCGCCCAGGTCGTGTCCGGTAGCAACGTCGCGCAGACCCCCTCTGCGGACAGCGGGTCCGAGGTGCTGCGTGGGGCCGGTGTCAGAGCGCACCTGGAGCGGGCGGTGTTCTTCGCCCTGCTCCGCGGGGGCCGGGGTCGAGCGCGAGGACGGGCCGGTGGCTTCTCGACACCGCGCCGCCGCTGGCACCGGGCACCGCGTCGACGTCGACGTCGACGTCGAGCCCTTCCTCGACGAGGCTGCGGTCGCCGCACTCGAGGCGCTGTACGCCTCCCTCCCTGCCTTGGCGTGTTGGGGGCTGTGCGCGCACTCGTACTCCTAGAACGCCGACGCCTCCACCGTCGAGCGCGCCCGCATCCCCGCCGCCGGGATCGACCTGGCGCCCGCACCCTTGATGGGTCGTGCCCGGCGCTGTCCCGGGCGCTGGTGGGCACCGGGGTGCGCACGATCCACGCGATCCGCCCGATGATCTGCCGGCTCTGGGGCACCGCCGCCTCGATGCCGTGCCCCACGGCTGCGCTCCTGCCGGCGGCGTCCTGGGCGACGCGAGAGCGCTCGGCCTGCTCGCCGCCAGCCTGCAGGCCGGCGGGCACCGCGACACCGGAGTGCGCGAGCTGCTGAGCACCTGCATGGCCGGCCTCCAGGCCGCCGCGTTGATGGCCGCGCGCCTGCGAGGGGAGCGCGCGGTCGAACCCGCCCTGGCAGCGCACCTGCGCGACCTGCGCCGACGCTGACCCGCCACTGCTCCAGGTGGTGGGCGATCCCCGCTGCGCTGATCGCCGTGCTCGGCGCGGGACTGCACAGCGCACAGGGGATCCTCGCGCCGTCGCCGTCCACCGTCCTGAAGGTTGGTGGCCGCGGGCTCTTGGGTGATCGACGAGCGCAGGGTCTGCGCCGTCCCTAGCCTCGGGAGTGCAGCCTCTCGCTCCAGCCACCGGGCGACCCACCGCCTGCTGGAAGCCCCCGATGACCCTCACCTCACCACCATGCCCGGCCAACCCCTGGCTCCCCTCCCCTGCCGTAGCGATGGAGGGCTGCTCGACTACCGCCCGCCAGCTGTGGATGGACTACCTGAGCCTCGGCGGGCTGAGCTCCTGGCCGATGTTCGCCGCACACCTGGCCGCCGGCCCCTCACCGTGGGCCAGCGATGGTCCCCCCGAGCGCGACCTAATGATCCAGACCCTCGACGAGCACCTGCTCGACCACGCACTGCACTACCCCCTCACCCGAGCCCGCGCCGCCGCCGCCGCCGCCGGTGATGGCGTCGACGTCGCCGACATCGCGCCCGCACGCCGGCACTACGGCACCGAGCAGCGCCGCAGCGCGCCCTACGGGCTCGCTGCGCCCAACCAGCGGAGATAGAGCGGCGCCGGCGGCCCGCCCTGCGGGCCGGCGCGGGTCCGACCAGCGATCACGCACCGCCGCGGTGCTCACCCCCAGCGCCGCGGCGATCTCGGCCCACGACCGACCCGCCTCCCGCGCCTGACGCACCACACCCACCAGCAGGTGATCGCCGTGAGCGACGACCGCCGCGGCCTCGCGCACCCGCGCCAGATCCCCCGGCGCCGCAGCGCGCAGGGTGCGCACCGCGTCGTCGACGAAGTCCGCGTGCATCCCCGTCTCCACGTGCTCCACGCGCGAAGTACACCCCGACCACGCCCCCATGATCAACCCTTGTCGCGCCGCCAGTTTCACGGCGGCTGGGCCACCTGACGGACGAGGTGACCCGTCGTCATTAGGCCAGCGCGGCCGAGCACCGCGGCGACGAGGCGAGCCGGGCGTCTCAATTCCTAGGTTTAGAGACGCCAGGAGTTTTGAGACACATGGCCGTTCGTAGGGTGCGCGCGGCGCGTCGTGGTGTCGAGTCCTCCGATGCTGGCCGGTGGTGGCTTGCCGGGATCGGTTCAGCCCTTGACGGAGCCGGCTGTCAGGCCGCGGACGAAGTACCTCTGGAGGAGCAGGAAGACCACGATGGGCAGGACCATGGTGAAGAAGGCGCCGGCGGTGAGGAGCTGGGTGCCCTGGCCTTCTTGCCCGAGCAGGGAGACCAGCGCGACGGTCAGCGGCTGGTTGGTGCCGGGGCCGACGAAGACGAGGGCGACGAGGAGGTCGTTCCACACCCACAAGAACTGGAAGATGGCGAACGCGGCCAGGGCGGGGACGCTCATCGGGATGATCAGCTTCCAGAAGGTCTGGAAGTGGCTGGCGCCGTCGATCTTCGCGGACTCGATGATCTCCAGCGGCAGGGTGGACATGTAGTTGCGGATCAGGTAGATCGCCAGTGACATGGCGAAGCCGATGTGCGCCAGCCAAGCGGCGGCGAAGGTCCCGTTCAGCCCGAGGGAGCCGTAGATGTTGAGGATGGGCGCCAGCGCCACCTGGTTGGGCACCACGAGCAGGGCCACGACGAGGACCAGGAGGGCGTTGCGGAAGGGGAAGCGCATGAAAGTGAAGGCGTAGGCGGCGAACGCAGCGATGAGGACGGGGATGATCGTCGCGGGGATCGAGATGGCGAGGCTGTTGATGAACGCTGTGGGTAGGTTGGTCTGCTCGATGATCTGGGCGTAGTTCTCGGCCGTCAGCTGGGTCAGGGTGGAGGGGCTGGTGAACAGGGTCCACCAGCCGCTGGACTGGGCGGCGTCCCGGGGTCGCAGGGAGGTGATGAACAGCCCGAAGACGGGGATGAACCACGCCAGGCAGATCAGGGCGACGGCGATCTTCACCCACAGCGGTGCTGGTGCGCCGGCGTCCTCTGCGCTGGGGGCTTTACGTCCGCGAAGGCCCTTGCCTCTGCGGGTTCCGGTGGCCTTGGTGTCGGCCTCGGTGGCCTGTCCTGGGACCGGGACGGCGGTGGTGGCCTGGCTCATCGTGTCGCCTCCTCGGCGCGGAACTGGCGGATCTGGTAGAGCATCACCGGCAGGATGACGATCATGAGCATGATGACGATGGCCGCGGCGGTTCCGGCGTTGCGGTTGACGAACAGCTCTTGGTAGAAGCTGACGGCGATGATGTTGGTGTCGAAGTTGCCGTTGGTGGCGACGTAGACGATGTCGAAGGTTTTCAGCACCCCGATGAGCACGGTGATGAACACCGTGATCATGGTGGCTCTGATCTGGGGCAGCACGATGCGGAAGAAGATCTTGTTCTCGCCGGCGCCGTCGATCCGGGCGGCCTCCATGGTGTCCACCGGCACGCCCTTGATGGCCGCGGAGAGCAGCACCATGGCGAAACCGGCCTGGGTCCAGATGAGGATGACCATGAGCATGAAGCTGTTCAGGCGCAGGTCGGTGGTCTGGAGCCAGGCCACGGGGTCCCCGCCGAAGCTGGTCCAGATCGCGTTCAGCAACCCGGTCTGGTCTGACGCGGCCGGCTTGGCCTCGTAGATCAGCCGCCAGATCGCCACCGATCCCACGGCGCTGATGGCCAGCGGCAAGAAGATGAAGGTCTTGGCGGTCTTCTCCGAGCCCGGGCGTAACCGGTCGGCCAGGGTGGCGACCAGGAGCCCGAAGATGATCGCGAAGACTGGGACGACGATGATCCACAGGAAGGTGTTGAGCAGGGTCGAGCGGAAGCTCGGGGAGGTCAGGAGCTCGGTGTAGTTGTCCAGGCCCACCCAGGCGGTGCTGTCGCGGTTGGCGAAGCTGTAGACGAGGGTCTGGACGAACGGGTAGATCAGGTACAGCCCGATGGCCGCGAAGGCTGGCAGCAGGTAGACGAAGGGCTTGACGGTCTCCTGGGCTTTGCTGGGCAAGAGCTCGGCGAGCTTGTTGAGCAACCAGAAGAGCGCGATGGCGCCGAGGACGCCTCCGGCCACCGCCAGCAGCGCGTTGATGATGGTGATCGTCACGGGACCTCCCTGTCCAGCGAGCCGACGAGCGTGGTGCAAGAGCTTGCGGGCGCCGGCTCCCGGCAGGGAGGCGGCGCCCGCGGCGGCGTGCTAGCTGCTGGCCGGCCAGCTGGCCTCGATCTGGTCCAGGGCTTCCTGCTGGTCCTGCTGGCCGCTGATCCATGCAGTCATGTCGCGCCAGAACGACCCGGAGCCGACCTCGCCGGGCATCTGGTCCGAGCCGTCGAAGACGAAGGTGGTGGAGTCGTAGGCGATGTTGGCCATCTGCGTGGTGGTCTCGTTGGGGTAGTTCGCGGTGTCGAAGTCGGTGCGCGGGGAGATGAACCCATTGGCCTGGGCCCAGTCCTGGCCGAAGTCGCTCGAGGCCATGTAGTTCATGATCTTCGTCGCGTCGGAGCTCTCGGTGAACATCGAGGCGAGGTCGCCGCCGCCCAGGACCGGCTTCTCCTCAGCGGTCTCACCGGGCACCGGGAAGACCCCGACAACGTCGTCGATGTTCTCCAGCACGGCGTTGGGGAACCCACCGTCGCGGGCGACGAAGTTGCCCTGGCGGTACATGAAGCAGCCCGGGGGGTCCTCGAACATCGGGTTGGCGGCGGTGGCGAAGTTGTTGCTCGCGATCGCCTGCCGGCTCCCGTACGTGTGCCCCTCTGCCAGCAGCAGCTCATCCATGGTCGCTGCCGCCTGGGCCACCGGCTCGGAGTTGAAGGGGATCTCGTGGGTGACCCACTGGTTGTAGACCTCCGGGCCACTCTGGACCAGCAGGAGGTTTTCGATCCAGTCCGTCGCCGGCCACCCGGTGGCCGCCCCGGACTCGATCCCGAAGCACCAGGGCGCGGTGCCAGTGCCGGCGATGGTGTTGGTCATCTCCACCATCTCGTCCAGGGTCTGCGGCGCGGTGTACCCCGCGGCCTCGAAGGGCGCCTGGGGGTAGAAGACGATGCTCTTGACGTTCAAGCTCATCGGCAGCGCGTACTGCTCACCGCCGACCTTCCCCGCCTCGACGATCCCGGGCACCATCGCGTCCAGCGCGTCGGTCTCCACGACGTCGGTCAGCGGGACCAGGTCGTCCTTGAAACCTGCCATGATCCCCGGCTGAGGGAAGATCGCGATGTCCGGGGCGTTGCGCCCCGAGACCCGGGTGGCGATCAGGGTGTTGAAGTCTGGGGTCGGGGAAAACTTGATGGTGATGTCGTTGGCCTCGGCGTACTTGTTGATCTCGGCCTTGAACTGGTCGGAGGAGGAGTCGGTGAATCCGTACATGATCTCCACGGTCCCGTCGTCGTCACCACCGCCACCGCCGCTGGACCCGGGCTGGGACAGGCAGCCTGACGTCACGGCGGTGAGCGCGGCGGCCATGGCGATGGCGATGAGCTTGCTGGACGTGCGCATAGGTCTCCTTCGACCGGTCGGATCACGGCGCCGTGCTGCCCCACGCGAGACCACCAAGTGCTGCGCGCAGCACCGCAAGGTATCGCTGCGGAACTTACAGCCGCAACGCCACTCCACCAGTCGTGATCATTTCGTGACCTGCTGGTCGGGGCGATCCCGCCGCGCCGCCGCCCTCGCGGTGCCCAGCGCCCCGGGCGGCTCGTGGTGGCAGCGGTGGGTGGGAAACTCAGCAGGTGGCTGACGTCCCGAGCTCCGCGCAGGATCTCGCGCTGGAGGTTCTCCGCCACGGGCCGCTGCCACGCAGCCGGTTGGCGCGCCGGCTGAAGTTGTCGCCGGGGAGCCTCTCGCGGTTGAGCCGGCCCCTGGTCGACCAGGGCCTGCTGCTCGAGGGCGAAGCCGCCAGGGATCCGGCGACGGGGCGCCCCACCCGCCCGCTGGACATCGCGCTGGACCGCTTCCGGTTCGTCGGCGTCAACATCACGGGCACCACCGCGTGGGCGGTGGCCACCGATGTGCGCTGCACCGTGCTCGAGCGCACGCACCGAGCACTCGACTCCTCCTCCCCCCAGGCTGTGGTGGACGTGGTCGCGCGCCTCGTCGAGGACCTCTGCGCCGACGGCTCCGGCGGTTGCGCGGCCGTCGGTCTCGCCCTGGGGGGCCACGTCGATGCCCACGGCAGGGTCACGGCGGCGCCCTTCCTCGGCTGGCGGTCCCCCGTGGACCTGACCCGGCTGGCCAGCGGCGCCCTCGGGCGCCCCGTCGTGGTGGGCAACGACGTCGCTGCTCTCACCCGCGCCGAGCACCTGCTCGGCGCCGCCCGCGGCGTCCACGGACTAGCCGTCATCACCATCGGTGCCGGCGTGGGATACGGACTCGTGCTCGGCGACCGCGTCATCGAGACACCCGACACCGGCTTGCAGCCCCTCGGCCACTTCCCTTTGGACCGCTCTGGCCGGCAGTGCCCGGCAGGTCACCGCGGGTGCGCCAGCGCCCTGCTGACCACCTCGGCGCTGAGCGCCGCCGGCGCGCTGGCGCTGGGACGCCCCACCAGCGCCGACGAGGTCTTCGATCTCGCCGAGACCGGCGCGGTCGCGGCGCGACGCGTGGTCGAGGACGCCGCGGCGAACCTCGGGCACCTGATCGCCGCGGTGGCCAACCTCACCACCGTCCAGCGGGTCCTGGTCACCGGTGAGGGGGTCCGGCTGGCGCAGGTCGCCAACGATGCCCTCCGCCAGGCGCTGCGCGCAGACAGGGACCCCGCTGCTGGTCCCGTGGACGTCATCGTGCGCCCGCACGACTTCCACGCCTGGGCCCAGGGCGCCGCGGGGATGGCCGTCCGCCACTTCGTGAGCACCCCCGCGTGGACAGCAGCCGAGCACGCGAGCCCAGGTCCACTCCCCCCGTCACGGTGACCCCAGGTCTCTAGGGTGGGCGCGTGCTGACCTCGCCCGAGGACTGGATGTGGGATTCCTGGCTCGCCGACGATGGTGAGCGCTACCACCTGTTTTTCCTCGCCGCTCCCCGCTCGCTGAGCAACCCGGACCTGCGCCACCGCCGCGCCCGGATCGGGCACGCGATCTCCAGCGACCTGCGCTCCTGGCAGCGGGTAGCTGACGCCCTGGACCTCGGGGCGGTCGGCGCCCTGGACACCACCTGCACCTGGACCGGGTCAGTGGTCCGCAGCGAGGACGGGCGCTGGCACCTGCTGTGGACCGGCGCCCGCTGGATCGACACCCCCGCCACCGCTGATGCGCCGGCGGCGCACGGGGTCGAGCAGATCATCCGCCGCGCCACCTGCGAGGACGAGGACCTGCTGCGCTGGACGATCGAGCCCGACGGCGCTGTCGGCCCCGACGAGCGGTGGTACGAGACGTTCTCCCGCCAGAGCTGGCCGGTCCACGCCTGGCGCGACCCCTGGGTGGTGCCCGACCCGGGCGGCCGCGGTTGGCACGCGCTGATCACCGCCCGAGCCGCCCGCGGCGGCGCCGACCAGCGCGGGGTCATCGGCCACGCCACCTCCCCGGACCTGACGTCGTGGACCGTCGGTCCGCCGCTGAGCGAGCCCGGCTCGGGCTTCGGCCAGCTCGAGGTCCCCCAGGTGGCGTGCGTCCAGGGACGGTGGGTGCTGGTCTTCTCCTGCCTGGCCGACCAGGTCTTCGGGGACCAGCGCCAGCGCCACGGCCAGGACGTGGGCATGTGGGCGGTCCCGGTTCCCGGCCCGCTGGGTCCCTTCGACGTCGCCGCCGCGCGACCGCTGACCGGAGCGGGCCTCTACGCCGGGCACCTGGTCCAGGACCGCTCGCAGCGCTGGGTGCTGATCGCCTTCGACAACGCCACCGGCGGCTTCGGGGGCACCATCACCGATCCGCTGCCGGTGTCCTGGGACGGTGACCGGCTCACCGTGGTCACCGGCTGATCACCGGCGACCCAGCCATCGCCTCGGGTGGCTCACCGTGGCGCCCCCCGCAGCAGGAGCCCGCCGGCCCACGGCCCAGGGCGCGGGACGATCAGGGAGACGTCGGTGGCGGCCCTGGGCGGGCGGGGCCCGTCGACATGGGCGTGGGGAGGTGGTAGGTCGCGCGGGCGGTCGCGGCGGCGACCGCGGTGCGTTCGGCGGGGTCCAGTCCGCTGGCGTGAAGGACGAGGTGTTGCCAGGCGAGGATCCCTCGGGGCCCTGGCGCGCTGGTCGACATCGGCCAGTCGCTGCCGAGCAGGCAGCGCTGGGGACCGAAGACCTCCAGGGCGTGGGCGAGGAAGGGGCGCACCGCGCTCTCGAGGTCGAGGCTCGCGGGGGTCTCGGGGATCAGCCCGGAGAGCTTGAGCACCGCGTTCTCCCGCCGGGCGAGCGCGCGCAGACCCCGCGACCAGCCCTCGCGCTGCGGGGAGTCCCAGCCAGCGGCCACCGGTGGCTTGCCGACGTGGTCGAGGACGACCACCAGCTCGGGGACGGTGGCGGCGGCCTCGGCGAAGGTCTCCAGCTGGTCCCAGTGCCCCGAGACGTCGAAGGTCAGGTCGCGGCGGGCGACCTCGGCGAGCCCGGCGCGGAAGCCGGCGCTGAGGATCTGCTCGGCGGGGGTGTCGTAGAGCCCGCGGCGCACCCCGCGCACCAGCGGTCGCTGCTGAAGGGCATCGAGCACGGCGCTGAGGGTCATCGGGTCGTCGACGTGGGCTGCGGCGACGACGGCGTGGATCGGCAGGCCGCTGGCCTCGGCTTGGGTGATAACCCAGTCCACCTCGGCCAGGCCCTGCTCGGGCAGGCAGGCGGCCTCGACGAAGACCAGCGACGCCGGCTCGCTCACCTGCTGGCGGTAGTGCGCGGGCAAGAACGCCCGGTCCAGGCGGGGGTCGCCGGCGAACCAGGGGTAGGTGAAGCGTGCGGTGTCCCACAGGTGCATGTGCGCGTCGACCAGGTCCACCCCGAGCCGCCCTTCGCGCCGCTGCTGCCCGTCGCTGGGTGCGCGGGCCGCCCGGCCACCGTAACCAGCCGCACCCAGGACGACGTGGCCTGCGCTCCGTGGTGGGTGAGCGATGGCCGGCCGTGTGCTGAGAGGGCCGACGGTGTCGCGGCCAGGTGCCTGGCTGCTGTCACCGGCTCAGAGCGCTCGGCCCCGAGGGGTGTCCGGGCCGCCGCTCGACGGCGACCAGGGCCAGGAGCAGCGCCAGGGCGGCCGCCGTGAGGGCTGCGCACGCCAGGAACACCGCGCCGTAGCCCAGGGACGTCGCCGCCCCGAGGGCGATCAGGGGTCCGGAGATGATCGCGCCGACCCGCCGGGTGTTGGCGTACAGCCCGCTCGCCAGCCCCGGGCGCGCCACGATCGCCTGGAACAGGGTCAGCCCGGTGCCGGCGACGGCGGCGAAGAACCAGGCGTTGAGCACCTGTAGGGCCAGCAGCTGCCAGGGGAGGGTCACGAACGCCGCGCCGACGTAGTACACGATCCCCGCCACCGCACCCGAGGTGATCAGCGCCAAGCGCGAGTAGCGACCCTCCAGGCGCGCGATGACCAGCAGCGCCGGGATCTCCAGGGCGGCGGCGACGCCGAGGGCGATGCCGGCCCAGGCCATGTCCAGGCCCAGGGTGGCGGTGACGAACAGGGCCATCACCGCCACCACGGTGGCGTTGGTGGCCTGCAGCGCCACGAACGCGGCCAGCACCACCACGACCCGCCCGCGCGGCGGCGTCGACGTGAGCGCCGATGCCGCCTGCGCCGCCTCGGCGCCGCCGTCCGGCGCCTCGCCCGCGCTGCGGACCTCACGCTCCCGCGTGCTGGAGCGCCGCAGCATCACCGTGGTCAGCACTCCGAAGATGGCGACGACGGCGATCGCCGCCAGGATCGCCCGCTCACCGAACACCGCGATGATCGCGGTGGCCAGCGGCGGGCCGCCCACCCACGCCAGCGAGACCACCGCGCGGGTGCCCACCACGTCGGTGGGGCTGGTGCCGGAGTGCTTCAGGTGGGCGAACAACAACGTGCTCCCCACCCCCGCAGGACCCCCGAGGACGACCAGCGCCACCAGCACCAGCGGCAGCGTGGTCACGACGGACAAGGCGCCGGCCAGCGCCACGGTCAACAGCGCGCACCCCAGCATCGGCGCCAGGTAGTCCCCCCGCCGGTCCGCCCACGCGGGGACCACCAGGGAGGCGAGAAGCCCGCCGGCGTTGTAGATCGCCAGCACCGCGCCGACCTCACCGGGCGTGGCGTCGTACAGCGCCACCAGCAGCAGCGCCAGGGACGGGTTGAGCAACGCCAGCTGCAACCCCCACACCAACGCCGAGGACGGCACCAGCAGACGCCTCATCGCCGCCACCGAGCAGCGCGAGGGGAACCGGTCCAGCTCATCGTCCGCTCACGCTCTCACGGCTTCGTCGCAGCCATCGCCGACGTCCTCGCCCCTCGATCCGCACCGGCTACCGCCCGGACTCCGAGGAGTGCCCCAGCCGTGCGCCACGGACTCCATCGACCGTCGCAGTTCCATGGATCTGACACGACCCCCGCTGAGACACGGCGCGCCAGTCGATCCGGGCGCCGCGCCGGGGGCCGGTGTCTCACAAGTCCGTATCCAAACTCCAGCGCCGTTCCAGGCGAGGACGCCAACTTCTGCGACGCCGTGGTGTGGTGGCGTCAGCGGCTGGTTGGGGCCGTGTGGCGCTCAGCCGGTGCAGCCGCAGGAGGTGCGGTGCATGAGTCGGGGGGCGATGCGTTCGCGCCGGGTGGGGCGCTCGGGGTCGGTCAGGCGTTCGATCATCATCTGCACGGCCCGGCTGCCGGTGGCCAGGACGTCTTGGGCGATGGTGGTCAAGCGCGGTTCGACGAAGTCGGCCCACTCGAAGTCGTCGTAGCAGACCAGGGCCACGTCACCGGGGATGGTCAGGTCCAGGGTGCGCAGCGTCTTCATGACCCCGATGGTCATGGCGTTGTTGCCCACGACCACCGCGGTGGGCCGGTCACCGGCGGTGAAGAGCGTGCGGGCCGCGCGCTCGGCCGTCTCGACCTCGCTGCCCCCTGAGATCACGAGCGCGGGGTCGCGGTCCAGGCCCCGACGCGCCACCGCGTCGCGGTAGCCCGCGAGGCGCTCGATCGTGGAGTGCAACCCCTCGCGCCCGGTGACCATCGCAACGCGCACGTGCCCCGCGTCTGCGAGGTGCTCGGTGAGCAGCGCGGTCGCGTCGTGGTTCTCGGGAGCGACCTGGTCGAGGTCGGCGTCGGCGAAGCGGTCCAGGAGCACGGTGGGAACCTCGGCGGACTCCAGGAGCGAGACCGCGTCATGGGCGTGGGCGGAGGGAGCGAGCAGCACCCCGTCCACGCGCCGGTCGATCAGTTGCTGGACGACGGCGAGCTCTCGAGCGGGCTCGTCGTGGGTGTCGGCGATCAGCAGCGCGTAGCCCGCCTCGCTGGCGGCGGCTTCGACCGAGCGCACCAGCTCGCTGAAGTAGGCGTTGGAGACCGGGGTGCTGGCCATCCCGAGGGTCATCGTCTGGGAGGTGGCCAGCGAGCGCGCCAGCGCGTTGCGCCGGTAGCCCGTCGCGGCCACCGCGGCCAGCACCGCCGCCTTGGTGGGCCCGTTGACCGTGCGGGTGTCGTTGAGCACGTGCGAGACCGTCGTGGAGCTCACCCCGGCCAGCTCGGCCACGCGCGCCATCGTCACCACGGGAGCCACCGTCGGGCCGTGAGGATCACCATGACGACACCCTAGGGGCAATCGCTTGCGCAATCGGTTGCGCAAGCGCTTTCGCATGGGTTAGCGTCTCGCCACGCCGTACCGGTTGGTCGGCGCCCACCACGACGAGGTGAGCAGGGCTCGTGCTCCAACGGCTGCTGCGCCGCTGGGATCAGCCTTGGCCACCTCGCCGGTGCGACACCGCTGTCGATGGTCTCGGCCTCACGACGGCGGCGCCGCGAGAAGGTCCCGGAGGATCCATCGTGAAGGTCTCGACGTACACCACCCGGGCGGCGGCGCTGGGC